>DATKAF010000240.1:0-29995 GCA_035498395.1 Anaerolineales bacterium | reverse complement strand
GAGAATTCGGACATCTACTATTCAACGATTTCAGGCGCGCACCCGACACAACTGACACACGACCGGTATCAGGACTTCGACCCCGCCTGGAGACCATAATTACAGTGATGTCCAACGAAAACTCCCGCTGTGGCGGGAGTTTTCTTACATGCGATCCCCTCCATGCCGTTTCTTATACTCCTCTTATTGACCATCTTGTTCAGCGCATGTTATGATTCATGCGGGAAGAATGGCACTCTCACATCGAGAGTGCCAACTTGTGAAATATGAGCGATCTTTCTGAGCGCCAGAAGGCGCTGTTGTTGGTGATCATCCGGGATTACATTGATGCGGCTCAGCCAGTCGGCTCTAAGCGGCTGGTCGAACGCTATCACCTGGACCTATCCTCCGCCACGATCCGCCACGAAATGTCTGCTCTGACAGAAATGGGGTACCTTCGACAACCGCATACTTCCGCCGGACGCGTACCGACGGAAGAAGGCTATCGTCTCTTCGTCAGCGAGATGATGAGCCAGGCGGTTCTCCCCGAATCGGTTCAGAACACCATCTCTCACCAGTTCCTTCAGGCTCGTCCGGGCGTCGACCAATGGATGCATCTGGCGGCCTCGGTGCTGGCCCATCAGTCCCAGGGCGTGTCGATGGTGACCGCCCCGCGGCTGGAAACCATCCGTTTCCAGCACGTGGAGTTGATCTCAACCCAGGGCCGCCAAGTGCTGATGGTCCTCGTCATCGCCGGTGGCGAAGTATCGCAGCAGTTGCTGACGCTCGCCGAGCCGGTCTCGCAGGAGCGTCTCAGCCAGACGGCCCAGCGCCTGAATACGGTGCTCGTCGGCGAAACTGTCACCGAGCTGGCATCCATGACCGGTCGGGCCGACGCGCTGGAGCAGGATATCCTGACCCTGGTTTTGGCCGAGATGCGGCGCGCCACCGAGAGCACCTCCGGCGAGATTTATACAGACGGCCTTACCAATGTGCTGTCCGAACCCGAATTTGCCGAGTCGGACGAAGCCCGGCGGGCTCTGCGCATTTTTGAAGAACGCTCCACCCTCCAGGATTTGCTGGCCCGCACGGCGCTCAACAGCACGGTGGGCGGCTTGCAGGTTCTGATCGGCGGCGAGGGCGGCTGGGAGGAGCTGCGCCAATGCTCGATGGTATTGGCGCGCTACGGGGTACCAGGATTGGCTACCGGGACGCTCGGAGTTTTTGGGCCGATGCGCATGGCCTATGCGCGCACGATCCCGACCGTGAGGTTCGTCGCCGGCCTTCTCAGCAACCTGGTGAACGACCAGATCGCTGGTCAGGACCAATAATGGAACGAAGACAACGATCCGGCGATCAGTCCGTTCGGGATTGAGAGACGGAAACTCATTTCCTAGCGAGATTGCAGCATGACAGAGAAGAAGCACCACAAGCACCCTGAAGCGGATAGTGAGAACCAGCCCGATCAGGCTGAGGCGCCGGAGGCGCAGGTTGTAGAGCTCGAAACGCTCCAACAACGCGCGGAAGAGGCAGAGACCAAGGCCCGCGAGCTGGAGGCCAAGGCGGCTGAGAACCTGGATGGCTGGCAAAGGGCCGTAGCAGAATTCCAGAACTATAAGAAGCGCGTGGACCGCGACCGCGCCAGTGACAAGGCTATCATGAAGGGCGATCTGCTCAAGAGGGTCCTGCCTGTGCTCGACGACCTGGAGCGCGCGCTGCAAAACCGCCCCGCGGATGATCCGTGGTCCGGCGGCATTGATCTCATCGCGCGCAAGCTGCAATCCATCCTGGAGTCGGAAGGGCTCAAGCGCATCGAGGCGGAGGGACAGGCGTTCGATCCAAACTTCCATGAAGCCATCTCGCATGAGCCTGCCGATGGTACGGAAAGCGGTCATGTCATCGCTGTAGTGCAGAACGGCTACATGCTGGACGATTACGTCGTGCGCCCCGCCATGGTGCGGGTGGCACGCTAGGCGGAAATCCAGGGAAGACGCCGGCCCCGTAGGACGCGAGCCGCATCTCATCCTGCCAATTCACGAAGCGAAACGAGGAAATCATGGGCAAGATCATTGGAATCGACCTTGGTACGACCAACTCCGTGGTAGCTGTCATGCAGGGCGGCGAGCCCCTTGTCATCCCGTCCGCGGAAGGTGAACGGCTGGTCCCCTCCGTCGTAGCCGTCAACAAGAATCATGAGCGGCTGGTAGGCCGTGTGGCGCGCAACCAGGCCATTATCAACGCGCAGAACACGATCTTCTCCATCAAGCGCTTCATGGGGCGGAAATATGACGATCCCGAAGTCGAGCGCACCAAGAAACGCACGCCGTACGAGGTGGACCAGGCCCCGAACGGCGATCTGTGTGTGAAACTGGACGGCAAGGATTACAGCCCGCCCGAAGTCTCGGCGATGATCCTGGCCAAGATGAAGGCTGACGCCGAGGCCTACCTGGGCGAGCCGGTTACACAGGCGGTGATCACCGTGCCGGCCTATTTCAACGACGCGCAGCGGAATGCGACCAAGGACGCGGGCAAGATCGCCGGCCTGGAGGTGCTTCGGATCATCAATGAGCCAACAGCTTCCTCCCTGGCCTACGGGCTCGACAAGAAGAAGAATGAGATCATCGCCGTGTACGACCTGGGCGGCGGCACGTTCGATATCTCCATCCTCGACGTGGGCGATGGCGTTTTCCAGGTGCGCTCCACCAGCGGCGACACGTTCCTGGGCGGCGATGACTTCGACCAGCGCATCATGGACTACCTCGCGGACGAATTCCAGAAGGACAACGGGCTCGACTTGCGCAACGACCGGCAGGCTTTGCAGCGCCTGAAGGAAGCCTCCGAGAAGGCCAAGATCGAGCTGTCCACCGTGATGCAGACCGAGATCAACCTGCCCTACATCACCGCCGACGCCAGCGGGCCTAAGCACCTTGTGACCCGGCTGACGCGCGCCAAGCTCGAGCAGCTTACGGCGGATCTTGTGGACCGCACCATTGCTCCTGTCAAACAGGCGCTGAGTGATGCGAATCTCAACGCGGGCGAGATCAATGAGGTGGTCATGGTCGGCGGCATGACCCGCATGCCCGCGGTGCAGGATCGGGTTCGCGCCTTCTTCGGCAAGGAGCCTCATAAGGGCGTCAACCCCGACGAGGTCGTGGCGGTCGGCGCAGCCATCCAGGCCGGCGTGCTGGGCGGCGAGGTGAAGGATATCCTGCTGCTCGACGTCACACCGCTCACTCTCGCCATCGAGACCATGGGCGGCGTGGCAACCCCGCAGATTGAGCGCAACACGACCATTCCCACCCGGCGCAGCCAGATCTTCTCAACCGCTTCGGACAGCCAGACGCAGGTGGAGATCAACGTCCTGCAAGGCGAGCGCCCGATGGCCGCGGACAACAAGTCGCTGGGCAGGTTCATGCTCGACGGCATTCCGCCCGCGCCGCGCGGCGTCCCGCAGATCGAGGTCACGTTCGACATCGACGCAAACGGCATCCTGAAGGTAACTGCCAAGGACAAGGCCACCGGGCGTACACAACACATCACGATCACCGCCTCCTCCGGACTCTCTGACACGGAAGTGGAGAAGATGCGCCGGGACGCCGAAGCGCATGCCGAAGAGGACCGCAAGCGCAAGGAGCTGATCGAGGTCCGCAACCACGCGGACAATACGGCCTACGCCGCTGAGAAGGCTCTGCGCGACTTTGGAGACAAGGTGCCAGCCGACCTGCGGTCCGAGATCGAGACGAAAGTGGCCGATGTGCGCAGCAAAGCCCAGGGTGAAGACGCCGCAGCCATCAAGGCTGCCACGGATTCCCTGGGGCAGGCGATCCAAAAGATCGGCGAAGCCGCGTACCAGCAGGCTGGACCGGAGGCTGCTGCGCCACAGGGCGAGCCGGGCGCTGGAAGCGGGCCCAATCCGGGCTCAGGCCCCGATGTGGTAGATGGTGAAGTGAAAGAGTAGAGAGTAGAGAAAAGAGAATAGAAGATTGAGGATCGTCAGAAGCAAGGCTGCTACTCGTCTGCTCTCTTCTCATCCACTCTCTTATCATCTAATCTCTTCTCCTCTTCTTAAGTCATGACTGACCGCGATTACTACGATGTCCTCGGCGTAGGGCGGAGCGCCAGCGACGATGAGATCAAGGGCGCGTTCCGAAAGTTGGCGCGCCAGTATCATCCTGACGTAAACAAAGAGCCGGACGCCGAAGAACGGTTCAAGGAGATCAACGAAGCCTACGGGGTGCTCTCCGATCGGGAGAAGCGCGCCCGCTATGACCGCTTTGGCCGGGAGGGGCTTGGCAACCTGGGCGGCTTCCGCGACTACACCGTGGACTTCGCCGATATCTTCGACGAGCTCTTCGGCCAGTTCGGCTTCTCGACCGGCCGGAGCTCGCGGCGCACTCCCCGGCGAGGCCGCGACCTTCAGCTTCAGCTTGGCCTGGCCTTCGAAGAGGCGGTGTTCGGCGTCGAGAAACAGATCGATTTCGAGCGAGAGCAGGCTTGCTCGCGCTGCAACGGCTCAGGCGCCGAGCCGGGCACCACGCCAACGCGTTGTCCAACCTGCGGCGGACGCGGCGAGGTCAGCCAGGTGCGGCAGACCATCCTCGGCCCGATGATGCAGAGCGGCACCTGCCCAAGCTGCGGAGGGCGCGGCGAGGTGATAACCACGCCGTGCAGCATTTGCCGCGGCAGCGGGCTGGAGCGCAAGGTCATCCATAAAACCGTGCAGATTCCCGCCGGGGTCGATTCGGGGACCCAGATCCGCCTGGCAGGCGAGGGCGGCCCCGGCGTCTATGGCGGCCCGAACGGAAGCCTCTTCCTGCTGCTGGACGTCAAGCCCCACAGGTTCTTCAAACGGCGCGAGGATGACATCCTGCTTAACTTGGACATCAACATCGCGCAGGCCGCACTCGGGGCAGATATCCAGGTGCCGACCCTGGACGGTGACGACACGCTTCGGATTCCGGCCGGGACGCAGCCCGGCAAAGTGTTCCACATGCGTGGCAAGGGCGTGCCCCATCTCCGGAAGAAAGATCATCGCGGCGACCAGCTGGTCATCGTAAATGTGGAAATACCGGCCAAGCTGACCAAGGAACAGCGCGAGCTGTTCGAGCAACTGGCGACCACCATGGGCACAACGGTGAAGCCCAAGGAAAAGGGCTTCCTGGACTGGCTGAACGAAGCGCTGGGAGGTTAGTCCTATAGCCTCATAGGCTTATGGTCTGATAGAAAACGCCCTGCGGCGTGACCGCAGGGCGTTTTCATTTCTTCCTCGCCAGGCCGACTCGCTTCACACCCCTGCCCGTGCCGGCTGCTAGCTGAAAGCTGACAGCTTCTTATCTCGCCAGCCGCAGGTATACCGCCCCGCGCGCGTCAACATAGTAGGCATCCGGCGTCTGAGTGATCCGCAGGATCACGTTTTCGCAGGAGGGGCAGCGCAGTACGATGCCCGGGCCGTGCGTGAACGCCAGCAGGGTGCCCATCTCCCCCTCCGCCCCGCAGTGTGCGCACTCGGTCGGCGCAGCGGTCATCTCTACCCCAAAGATATCCTGAAATAAGCCTGCCACTGCATTGGCATCCAGCATCAGCTCGCGGTTCAGATCGTTCACGGTTTCCTGCATCTCAACCTCCAGTACCTGAGCCGGTCGGGCCAAACCGCTCAGTGCGTATCTGGGCAGCCGGTAATCCCAAGCGGACCAGAGTGTTCGCTGCCCCCTCGACCAGCAGCGTCGGCCCGCAGATAAAGACCTGCGGCACCATGCGCAGCGGTTTGATGACTTCCTTCAACATGCGGTCGTCGATCCGGCGAGAATAGCCCTTCCAGCCCTCCGGCTGCCCGCGCGTCAGCGTGTGGAATACATCCAGGCCGTGCCCATTGCCGCGCAGTTTCTCCAATTCGTCGAAATAGATGATGTCATCGAATGTGCGCGAGCTATACAGCAGCCGCGTGGCAACCATATTGCCCGTGGCGGCACGGTGCCGGATCATCGACATGAGCGGCACCACGCCCGAGCCGCCCGCGATCAGTAGGAGCGGATCAGGCAGCTCGGAATCCCAGACGAAGTAGCCGCCGATCGGCCCTCGCAGCTCGACGCGGTCCCCGACGGTCAGCACATCGTGCATATATGCGGACACCTCGCCGTCCTCGATCCGCTCGACCGTCAGGTCGATTTCGCCGCGGCGTTCCGGCTCCGATGCGATCGAGTAGCTGCGCTGCGCCTGGTATCCGTCCTCGGCGGTGAGCCGCACGTCATAGTGCTGCCCGGCGCGGTGGGCTCTCCAGTCGGGCAGCGAAAACGTGAACGTCTTCACCTTGGCGGTCTCGGGGCGGATGGCCTTGACCGTGGCGATCTGCCAGTCCAGCGGTTGTCTCATCCGTCTCTCCTACCAGGCGCTGTAGCGCTCTTCCTTCCAGGGATCGCCATGATTGTTGTATCCAGCCGATTCCCAGAAGCCGCGCTGGTCCTGTTCCATAAAACGCAGTCCCGCCACCCACTTGGCGCTCTTCCAGAAATACAGGTGCGGCACCACCAGCCGGGCCGGGCCGCCGTGCTCCGGTGCCAGCGGCTTATCGTCGTAGCGGTAGGCGACGAACGCCTGCCCGTTCAGGATGTCCGCCACCGGCAGGTTGGTCGTGTAGCCCTCGTGGCTGAATGCGGTCACGAAAGCAGCCCGGCGGTCGAGATCGACGCGCTCCAGCAGCGTATCCACGCTGACGCCCTGCCACCGCATGTCGAGATGGGTCCATTTGGTCACACACGAGATATCGACGACGAACGCCTGGGACGGCAGCTTCAAGAATTGCTCCCATGTCCAGGAGACGGGTTGCTTGACGAGGCCTTCGATCTGGAAGGTCCAGCGGCTCAGGTCGAGGCTCGGAGTGGGTCCCGCAGAAAGGACGGGAAAGTCGTCTGTGAGATATTGCCCGGGTGGGATGCGGCTTGCCTTCTCAGCGCCCCCTCGGCGCTTTCCGACGAATCCTCGTGAGATGAATGGGTCTGCCATGCTGCCTCCGTAAGTCTAAGGGGTAGTAAACGGAGAATAGGGAATGGATCGTGCAGAACTGCACGGTTACACTAAAGATGCTGGAGTGTATGCCGCGTGCGGTCGGCTGTCAAGCCAGTGACAGCCTATCGTCAGCCACTGGTCACCGCCAACTATTCTCTATTCTCTTGCCCACCGGTGATATACTGCCAACGGAGCAAGACAATCCGGCACGCGGGAACCATCAAGCATGGCATTGAACATTTCGAGCATTCATCGAATAGCGGGCAACGAAGAGAAGCGAGAACTGGCAAACGCGCTGGGCAACAGCCCCGAGACGGCCCTGGCGGTCCATCTTCTTCGGAAAGGCAACGGCGATGCGTACGTCGCCGGCGCGCTGCCTGATTTTCACGCGGCCATCATCGAAGACTATGATGTGGGTCCGGAGCTGCTGGCGTTCGGGAGCGATATCCCGGCCTTCATCAACATCCTGTATGAAATGGATGGCTGGGACATCGTCAATGCTCCCCGACCAATTGCCACCGAGCTGTCAGCAGCCATCCGGTCGCAGATGCACCTTTCCGTACATATGATAGATGACATCTACCAGGTCCCGGCGGGCGTGGTCGCATCCTTTCGCAACCCCGACGTCCGCATGCTGACGCGTGAAGACATCCCCCTGCTGGAGCAGACGCCTGACGACATACGCGACAGCTTCGAGGATGACCTGGAACTGGTGTTCCGCGAGGAGTTGGTGGCCGGCGCGGTCCTGCCCGGCCGGATCGTGTCCATCGCGGCGACATATGGATACCAGGAGAAGTACGTGGACGTAGCGATCAGCACGCTGGAAGAGTTCCGCGGGCGCGGCTACGCCCGGGCCGCGGCCTCGCTCATTGCGGCAAAGGTCCAGGAAGCCGGGCGCGTGCCCATCTGGAGCTGCGCGCCGACGAACCTGAGCTCGCTGGCGGTCGCGGCAAAGCTGGGCTTCCATGAAGTCTCACGGCGCATCAACATCGTCCTCGACGGGGCGTAACGGTCAGACAGGGAACTAGCATGTCGAAACCGGGCCTTTCCATCCTCGTCTTCGGGATCTACCTGGCGGCTGCCGGGCTTTGCTTCATTTTTATCCCGAACGTTGTGCTGCCGATCTTCGGGTTCGCGACGACAACGGAAGTGTGGATACGGCTCGCGGGCTTGCTGACGCTCATCCTGGGTTTCTACTTTCTGTATGGTGTCCGCTATGAGGACCGCACCTTCTTCCGGGCAACGATCTTTGCGCGGCTGATATTCTTCGCCGGCGTAACGCTGTTCGTTATCCTCGGTTGGGGTAGCGCGCTGCTGATCGCCTTTGGGCTGGTGGATCTTGCCGGCGCGGCCTGGACATGGCTGGCGCTGAGAGCTTCCTGAGCTCCGTCTGGGTAAGCCTGCTTTTGAGATAAGAGGGGCATCCGCAGTCATTTAGGCTGCGGATGCCTCTGCACTTACATTGCTATCGACTGCTTATCGAAGCGTAGCGGAGATCCTCGCGAAGCACCCACAGCGAAGCGACGGGCGCCTTGGCGAGACTGCTCACTATATATGTATCGGCATTCCCTCCGCGGCATGGGCTGCCTCGCCCAATACTTCCGAGAGGGATGGATGCGCGTGCACGTTCCGGGCGATCTCGCGCGGCGTCAGTTCCATCAGGTGCGCCAGGGTTAGCTCCGGCAGCAACTCGGTCACCTCGGGGCCGATCATGTGCGCGCCGAGGATCTCCCCGTATTTCTCATCCACCAGGATCTTGACCCAGCCGGCATAATCTCCGAGGCCAAGCGCCTTGCCGTTCGCCTGGAACGGGAAGCGGCCCTCCTTGACGTTGTAGCCGCGCTCGCGCGCCTGCGCCTCGGTCAGGCCGAAGGATGCAACCTGCGGCTGGCAGTAGGTGGCGCGCGGCATCATTTCGTAGTCGAGCGTCACCGTCTCTGCGCCCGCAATGTTCTCCGCGGCCACGATGCCCATCGCCGAGCCCACATGCGCCAGCATCAGCTTGCCGGTCAGATCGCCAATGGCATAGATATTGGGGATGCTGGTCTGCATCTTCTCGTTGATCTCGACGAAGCCGCGCTCGCTGATCTTGACGCCCGCCTCATCCAGCCCAAAGCCCTTCGAGTTCGGACGGAAACCAATGGCTACCAGGGCCTGATCGGCTTCCAGGGTCGTCTGCTTGCCCTCCGCGGAGGTCACGACCTTCAC
Organism: Anaerolineales bacterium; assembly: GCA_035498395.1. GTDB lineage: Bacteria > Chloroflexota > Anaerolineae > Anaerolineales > Villigracilaceae > Fen-1038. The sequence goes on along the minus strand of DATKAF010000240.1, from coordinate 20,806 downwards.
CCCCTTGGCTGTTGCCTCGACGGATTCGACCTTGGTGCCGACGAGGCACTTGATGCCGCGCTTCTCGAACTCCTTCTTGAGCTCCTTGGAAATCTCCTCATCTTCGAGAGGAACGAGGCGCGGCAGCATCTCGACGACGGTCACGTCGACGCCATAGGAGCTCCAGACAGTGGCGAACTCCACGCCAATCGCCCCAGAGCCGATAATGACCGCCGACTTCGGCAGCTTGGTCTGCAAGATCGCCTCCAGGTACGTTACCACCTTCTCCCCGTCCACCTTCCACGCGCCCGGTACGGCCGCAGTCGCCCCCGTCGCCACGATGATGTTCTTCGCAACCAGCTCGGTGACTTTCTTTTCGGCATCGGTGACAAGGATCGTGTTCCTGTCCCTAAGCTTCGCCTCGCCCATGAAGACCGTGACGGCGTTCTTGCGCATCAGGAAGCCGACACCCTTGACCAACCGGTCCGAGTTCTGCCGTGAACGCTTGACAGCCACACCGTAATCCAGCTTCAGGTTGTCGAACGAGAAGCCGAAGTCCTTGCCGCGCTCGCGCAGGGTATGCGCCACCTCGGCGTTCTTGAGCAGCGACTTGGAAGGGATGCAGCCCACGTTCAGGCACACACCCCCCAGCCATTGCTTGTCGACAATGGCGGTCTTTTGCTTAAGTTGTGCGGCGCGAATGGCGGCCACGTACCCCGCCGGGCCGGCGCCGATCACAACAACATCGAAGTTTTCTGCCATGAGAGACTCCAGATACAGAGAAATGGATGGCCGTAGGACAGTGACGAGCTGAAACGACCGGTCGTAATTGTAAGCCCTCTCCATCATAGAGAGGGCTTGCAAAGCCGTGTTCTTACGGAGATCAGGCGATCACGATGCTGCTGGAGGCGGTGTCGGCCCTTGTGGCGACGTCGGCTCCGCTGCTATCGCGGACGGCCCCAAATCTCTCAGGTGGAAATACAGCCGGACGCAAATCAGCGCCAGCATGGTCAGCAGGGTGACCACCCACACGGCAATCGCCCAACCCTGGGAAGGGATCCTTACCAACGTATCAATTGCCAATACCAGGATCATCGGCAGGCCGATGAGGGCTGTCCACAGGCGCGCCAGCACGTTTGCGGCAAAGAACCTGCCGCCCGCCAACGCGCCCACCAATCCAACCGCCCAGAAGAACAATAGCAGGATCGTCTGCAGCCCGAAGAACGAGGCGTGGCTCCGGCTGAAGAGGTGCCAGATATAGATGGCAGGGACGAGCGCATACATCCCCGTGATGATGAACGGTCCAAAGCCGACCTTCGGGCGGATGAGGCTGCCGATCCCCCAGAAGATCAGCGCCAGGGTCGCAACGATCATCAGTCGCACGACCGAATTCCACAGCACGAGGCCGATGAAGCTCAGCATCGCTGCGGCGGCGCTGAACCCGACCCACGCGTTGGAGACCGTGTTCTCATCTATCACGATCGGGTCCCGCTGGAACATGCTGTTGAGCTCGGAGAGCGGCACGCGCTGATACCGGCCGTTTTGGTCCAGCACATGCATTTCCGTTTTCGTGAGGAGCAGGCCCTGGTCATACCGGGATTGATCGATGCCGGTCATTTGGCCTGTGGTATCGACGGCGATCAGGATCGCCCCCCTGCTCGTCCGCTGATTGGCGATGATGAACGGCTGCGGGCCGTCCACCTCAGCGATCCCGCTTCGGATGACGATCGTCGGCACCCTGGCTTGCCGGTACCCCTCGCGGATCTTATCGACCACCTGCACCATCGTAGCGGCCACGTTGATGGTCGTCATCGTTGTGATGACGAGTGTAAGGATGAAGAAGAACAGGATGGCAACGCCAACACTGCGCCTCGATGCCCTGCGATAGTACGACAGGCTGCCCATCGGCAGCACGGCGCCGCTCGCAAACCACGCCAATTCATATAAGAAACCGGATTCGACCGAGTTTGGTTCGGCTACCGGAACAACCTCGGACGGGACTTCCATGATCCACCTCCCCAACTTCCGTGATTACTAGGCGAATTATAGCCCACTGCCGATTGAATAGCTTCGCTCGCCTCGCCTGCTATAATGCTCGGCATGTCCAAGAGGGAAATATCGCCAGATGTGAAGCCGGAAAGGTCGTCTCGCAGACTGCTGAGCAAATATTGGCCTGTAATCCCGATCTCTGCTGTTGTCATTATTGCCTATATCTGGTTCGTCAGCTCAGGCACATGGACCCAGTGGGATTCAGCAACGCGTTATTACACAGACCTGGCAAAGGGCTTTCAGCTTGGGCAACTCTCTCTGGCAAGGAATGTGCCCGCCCGCCTGCTGGCGTCACCCGATCCGTATAACGCCAACACAGCAGGCGACATCCAGTTTCCTCTGGACCTGTCCTATTATCGAGGGAAATATTACCTGGCCTTTGGGCCCGTTCCGGCGCTGGCACTGGTTATCATTCATTTGCTAACCCAGCAATGGCTGACGGACCTCCATCTCGCCTTCCTATTTGCCTGCGGCTTGTACCTTTTGGAAGCGTGCCTGATCCTGAGCCTCTGGAATCGATATTTCCGGACGCTCCCGAAATGGATGTTATGGACAGCACTGGGATTGGCCGGATTCGCCGGACCCATCACATTCATGCTCGATAATGGGAGGTCTGCTCGGGTATACGAGGCCGCGGTAGCCGGCGGTCAATTGTTTCTTATTAGCGGCCTGCTCGTCATTCTCACATCCAGGGACCAGCGCCCCTCGGACAGGAGGCTTGCCCTCGCCAGCCTCCTGTGGGCGCTGGCGATCGGAGCAAGAGCGGACCTGCTCCTGCCGGTTGCTTTTTTAGTCATCGCTGCATCTGCCTGGCTGCTGGCTGCCAACGACTGGTCGCCCAGAGCATTCACGAGGCTGATCCCCGCAGCGGTGATATTGGCCTGCGCAGGAGCCATACTAGCGTGGTACGACTGGGCGCGCTTTGGCTCACCGTTCGAGACCGGATACTACTATCAACTGTCCACCCTGCACCTGCAGCAGAACTGGGGCGCACGATTTTCACTGAGCTACATCCCGCCCAACCTGTACAGCTACGTTATAGGGCCAGCCAGCGTGACGCATGAATTTCCGTACCTACATGCAACCTACGTACGCCCGCCCCTGTTCCTTTTTGGGAGACGGACCGACTTCTATGCGTCCCAATGGGTGACCGGCGTGCTCTGGATGTTCCCCTTCGCGGTGTTCGGAGTCGTTGCGGTTGCGAGCGCAATCGCACGGCAGGCGAGGAGGCCGAAAGTCAAGTCAGAGGGAGATGCCGCGCAAGCTCATTCACTGGACTGGACCACGCTCATCCTCACATGCGCATCGGCGGCGGCACTGGGATTACTTCTGTTGTATTTTTGGACAGCCATGCGCTTTGTAGAGGACTTCCTGCCGGCGCTGATGATCCTCAGCATCCTTGGTTTCTGGGAAGGCTACCAGATATTATCCAAGCGACCGACAGGGCAGCGCATCTACGCCATAACCGGCGGCCTGCTTGCAATGGCATCCATCGTTACAAGCGTGCTGCTGGGAATGAGCGCGCTGACGGCTCGCATCCCTTTGGAGCAACTCTTCCCCATTTTGAAGTAGCCGCCCAAAGCGATTTCAAGCGGAGGTGGCGCTCACGCCCAGTTCTCCAGCGTCGATTTGACCTTGGAGAGGAACGTATCCGCTGACGCGCCGTCCAGGATGCGGTGATCGAAGACCAGCGACAGATAGACCATCGGACGGATGGCGAACGCGTCATTGCCGTTCGCGTCGCTCACGACCACGACCCGCTTCTGGAGAGCCCCGGTACCGAGGATCGCCGTCTGCGGCTGGTTGATGATGGGCATGGCAAACAGCGACCCCGCGATCCCGTGGTTCGTCAGCGTGAACGTGCCGCCGCGCACGTCGTCCGGCTGCAGCTTGCGGGCGCGGGCCCGGTTGGCAAGGTCGTTGACCGCCCGGGCGGTCGCCAGCAGCGAGAGATTGTCCGCGCCCTTGATGACGGGCACGATCAGGCCCTCATCTCCGAGCGAGGCAGCCATGCCGACGTTCACGGCCGAGTGCATCAGCACGCCTTCCTCTGTCCACGTTGCATTGACCATGGGGTAGGCCTTCAGCCCCGCCACGATGGCGGCAATGAAATAGGCCGTATAGGTCAGCTTGACGCCGTCGCGGGCGTATTGCTCCTTGTTCGCCTCCCGGTGTGCGGAGACACGGCTCATGTCCGCATCCATGACCGTCAGCACGTGCGGCGAGGTCTTCTGCGACATGACCATGTGCTCGGCGATCTGCCGCCGGATGGTGGTGTGCTTTACGAGCCGGTCGCCCCCGCCCGCTGGTACCGGGGGAGGCGGTGGCTGAACTGCCGGTGCGCGGCCGTCCTGCTTTTTGCCTTCCACAAAGCTCAATACATCGTTCTTGGTGATGCGCCCATTCAGTCCGGTGCCCTGCACCTGCGTCAGATCGACGCCCTGCTCCGCCGCGATGCGCGCCACAACAGGCGAGATGAATCCGGATTCCCGGTTGATAGTGGACGGTTGACGGTTGGCAGTTGCCGGTTGAGGGTTGGCAGTTGATTGTTGATGGTCGGCTGCCATCTCCGTCGGCGTTGTCTCCGCGGCCCTGGCTGTTGTCTCCTCAACTCCGGTAGCCGCCACGGTAGCAGCGCCTTCGAGGCTCTCGCCGGGCTTTCCGATGAACGCCAGGATGGCTCCGACGCGCGCAGGCACGCCTTCCTGTGCGACGATCTTCAGCACCGTGCCGGAAGCTGGCGCGGGGACCTCGGTATCCACCTTGTCGGTGTTGACTTCCAGCAGTGGCTCGAGCTCCTTGACGCTGTCCCCCTCCTGCTTCAGCCACTTAGTGACGGTGACTTCCTCGACACCTTCGCCCAGCCTGGGCACGACGACTTTGGTTGCCATGGATGACTCCAGTAGACTGTAGGCAGTTGGCCGTTGACAGTTGGTAGTTGGCCGCACCAAGGTGCGGGCAGACCATTGATTAAGGCGTAGAGCTTAATACGCAGGCCTTGGATGGCCTCCGTGACAGAAGACAGGTCGCGCTCACTAATGAAGCCGAATTGCCCGGCCAACTCCAGTTGCATGTCAACTTCGGCGAGTGAACCAAGTGCGATGTGCAGAAAATGCCGAAACTCAGCGGGGCCTTGCGTGCCTGGCCCTCTGTAATGTTAGATGGAACCGAGACCACTGCACGCCGAAATTGGTCGCTCAGCGCGTAAGTCTCCTGCCTTGGGAATTTCTCCACGAGCAGGTAGACGGCCTTGGCAAGCTGAATACCATCCTGCCACACGACCAGGTCACGATAGTTGCGTGCGCTTGTTCTTTGTGGAATATCCGCCATATCAGCTGCTGCTGCCAACTGCCAACCGTCAACGGATCGGCGGGTACGCCGACGGATCCACCTCATGCATCATCGCATACACCGCATCGAATACGGTCTCGGCATTGGGCTTGGACCAGTAATCGCCGTCGGAGCCGTAGGCGGGTCGGTGCGCCGCCCCCGTGAGCGTGCGCGGCTCGGAGTCCAGGTGGTAATAGCCGCCCTGCTTTTCGATCACCTGCTCCAGCATGTAGGCCGAGGTGCCGCCTGGCACATCCTCGTCGAGGAACAGGACGCGGTTCGTCTTCTTGAGCGACTCCACGATGCGATGCTGGACATCGAACGGCAGCAAGGACTGCACGTCGACGACCTGGGCTTCGATGCCGACTTTGGCGAGCTTATCGGCGGCGTCGAGCGCAATGCGGCAGCATGCACCGTAGGTCACCACGCTCACGTCTAAGCCGGGTCGGATGAATTCCGGCATGCCGGGGATGACCGTCATGTCTGCGATATTATCCGGCAGGCGCTCCTTGACCCGATAGCCGTTCAAGACCTCGATAATGAGGCCCGGCTCGTCGGCTTTGAGCAGGGTGTTGTAGAAGCCCGCCGCGCGCGTCATATCTCGGGGGACCAGCAGGTACATGCCGCGCAGCAGGTCGATCAGCCCGCCGATCAGCGAACCGGAGTGCCAGATGCCCTCCAGGCGGTGGCCACGCGTGCGCACGATCACCGGCGCGGACTGGCCTCCGGCGGTGCGCCAGTGCAGCGTTGCCAGGTCATCCGACATGACCTGTAGCGCGTACAGCAGGTAGTCCAGGTATTGGATCTCGCAGATGGGCCGCAAGCCGCGCAGCGCCATCCCGATGGCCTGGCCCAGGATGGTGGTTTCCCGGATACCTGTATCAGTTACACGCCACTCGCCGTATTTCTCTTGCAGGCCCTTGAAGCCCTGGTTCACGTCGCCGAGCTTGCCGACATCCTCGCCGAAGGCGATCACCCGCTCATCGCGCGCGAACATGGCATCGAACGCGGCATTGATCACCTCAAAGCCCATCAGGATCGGCGAGCTCTCAGAGTAGGTAGGCTTGACCTCCTCGACGTGCAGGGCCTGCTCGTTGTAGAGATGGGCTCCATAGCGCTCATCGTTGATCTCATCCTGCTCATTCTTCCACTGGACGAGCACTTGTTTGGCCGGGTGCTGCTCGTCGCGCAGGGCGCGCAGCGCCGCGTGCGCCGCGGCGTGCACGCCCCTGCGGAATGGGGATGGCATATCCGCCAGGCCATCCTTGATCTCGCTCAGCTCTGCCCCGTGTGATGACGTGCTGGCGATCTCATCCAGCATATCAATGACCTGCCCGCGCTCCTCGAGGATCGGCTGCAAGTAGGCCTGCCACGCGGCCCTGCGAAGTTCTTCGACAGTATCGTGATCCTCCTGCTCCATGCCCGCCAGCTCGGCCTCGGTGGCAACGCCGCTGCCGATCATCCATTCGCGCATCTTGCGAACGCAGTCGAATTTCTCCTCCCACTTGAGCCGCTCGGGGCTCTTATAGCGCTCATGGCTGCCGGAGGTCGAATGCCCCTGAGGCTGGGTCAGATCGGTAACATGCACCAGTGACGGGATGTGGTAGCGGCGCGCCACGTCCGCCGCCTTCCGGTATGTTTCGAGTAGCGCCGGGTAGTCCCAGCCGCGTACCTGGTAGAGGTCAAAGCCGCGCTCGCAGTCAGCCTCCATGCAGTCATCCCGCTGGAAGCCCTTCAGGATGGCGTAGATGTTCTCCTTGACCATCTGGAATTGGTTCGGGACCGAGATCCCGTAGCCGTCATCATAGACCGTGATGACGGCGGGCGCCTGCAATACGCCGATGGCGTTCACCGATTCCCAGAACATGCCTTCGGCCGTCGACGCGTTGCCGATCGTGGCAAACGTGACCTCGTCGCCGTGGTGCGAGAACTGCGAGTACTTCTTCAGCTCCGGGAGCTTGCGGTAGAGGACCGAGGCATAGGCAAGTCCCACGGAGCGGGGCATCTGCGTGCCAGTGGGGGAGACGTCGGCAGTCGTGTTGTAGCTGTCGGTCTGGTCCCTCCACGAGCCGTCCGGGTTGAGCAGGCGCGAGGCGAAGTGCGCATTCATGCCGCGGCCCATTGTGTTGGGCTCGGCGAGCAGATCGGCGTGGGCATAGAGCTGCGCGAACATCTGCTGGAAGCTCATGATGTCGAGCATGGCCATCCAGGTCTGGTCGCGGTAGTATCCGGAGCGCCAGTCACCCTTGTGGAAGACGCGGCCCAGGGCGATGTTGGCAAGCTCCTTGCCATCGCCGAAGATACCGAATTTGGCCTTGCCGCTCAGCACCTCCCGCCGCCCGATCAGGCTTGCCTGCCGCGACTGGTACGCCAGCCGGTAGTCCCGGATGATCTCACCTTTTTCGAGAGGAAGCGGATCGGCGATGACCCGTTCGGCGCTGCTTTTCCTTGTTGACATGGAACGTTCCTGATTCCTGGAGTTTCCTGATGATCCGTATAACGAAATCCGAACGCGGATGGGCCGCTTCCAACCGGGTGCGGATTCCTTACCAACCGGTCTGCTTCGAGTGCATCGCGACCCTTATGGAATCGCCGAGCTACGGCTCAAATGTCTCGGCATCCTTCCTGCTGACGTCAACAGGCTGGCTGCTTGCCAGCAGGCCGCGGATATAGCTGGTGAGGACGTGAATGATGGCGGCTGATACCTCCGGCCGCTCCGCCAGCACCTTCTGGAACTTTGCCTCGTTCAACCGTAACAGGCGGGCAGGCTCCAGGGTCTTCACGGTGGCGGAGCGCGGCGCAGGGTCCAGGAGCGCCAGCTCGCCAAAGATGGCCCCCTCGTCCAACTGGTTCAGCAGTCGTTCCCCGTCACGGACCTCCACCCGCCCGCTGACGATGATGTATAGGCTGTCTCCGTGATCTCCCTTGCGAAATATGATCTCGTCCTTGCCGAAAACCAGCTCCTCGACCTGGTTGGCGACGTCCGCCAGCACTTCATCCGGCGTTTGACGGAACACGCTTGCCGATTTCAGCGCCAGTACCTTCTCAGCTAGTGACAACATGGTGGCTCCTTTTCAGCGGGACGTCCGTTCCCATCTCCGCTAGGCTCCAGCAGCTAATTCCAGATCGGTCATGCTTCGGCCCGCAACTGGCTCACGTGATCTCCGAGGTGGAGGCAGTCTCGCCTGCCGTTAACGGCAGGCGAGTCACAAGTAAAAGCTATTTGCTTGCTAATGAAGAACAGGGGGAACTCCGAGCAACCGCTTGCCTGGGCATCGACCGTCTCCTTGCCGTGTTGGCACGCCGCATTATAACGGAAAACAAGACAACTCTTGTAAAATAAGGTGCAATGCCGTGTTCGGCGTGCCATCAGACCTTATGTCGACGCCTTTCAGCGATACGCCAGGGGTGTCCGCGAGGCGAAACGCGCGCGGACACAGCCCCTTTGCTGGCGAGGAGCGCAAGCGTTCAACTTATCAAACGACGTGCAGGTCACATACCTGCCGGAAGTGATAACCGTATATCGCAAACGTGATCGCCATGGGGAACAGTCGCGGCTTGCGAAACAGCGCCCAGAAGAACAGCTTCCAGTATTGCGCCCGCTCGTGGCCCGCGATCCCCAGCCGTCCGATGGACCGGAACAATGCCAGCACGTGCTGGCCGCTCAGCGGCACCCCGAATCTCGGGGGCCGGTATTCCCGCAGGAAGGTCTTTACGCGGGCGTAGTAGTTGTTGGGCGTATACAGCGACCGGATCACGTTCTCGTACCCTTTGTGCAACACATCCAGGCTCATCTTCGGGATGATGTTCGTCATACCGTCCACATTGTCGCCGGAGAACGCGCCGAGCAGGCGGCCCTCCCCCGCCAGCCTCTGGTAGAGCCGCGTACCCATGGGCGCTTGCAGCAATCCCACCATGGCGGTGACAATGCCGCTGTTTTGAATGAACTCGATCTGCCGCTGAAAGATGGATGGGGTATCGCTGTCGAAGCCGATGATGAAGCCGCCCTGTACTTGCAGGCTGTGGCGCTGGATGCGCTTGATATCCTCGATGAGGTCGCGGTTCCTGTTGTGCTTCTTCCCGCACTCCGCCAGGCTCTCTTCACTGGGCGTCTCGATCCCGATGAAGACCATGTCGAAGCCCGCCTCCGCCATCAGGCGCATCAGCTCCTCATCGTCCGCCAGGTTGATCGACGCCTCAGTATGGAACGTCATGCCGGACTTGCCCTTGCGCCACTGGATCAGTGCGGGCAGCAAACTCTCCTTGAGGACCCGCTTGTTGCCGATCAGGTTGTCGTCCACAAAGAACACGTTCTGCCGCCAGCCCAGGTTGTAGAGGGCGTCGAGCTCGGTAATGATCTGCTGTGCGGTCTTGAGGCGCGGCCGGTGCCCCAGCAGAACGGTGACATTGCAGAAGTCGCAGTTATACGGGCAGCCGCGCGAGAACTGGATCGCCATGGTTGCATACTGTTTGAGATCCAGGAGCCGCCAGAGCGGTGCGGGCGTTTGCTCTGTGTCGGCGAAGGCTGTGCTGCTGTAGACCGGCTGCGCGCAGCCCTCTTCCAGGTCGGCCAGGAACGGCGGCAGCGTCAATTCCGCCTCGTTAAGCACAAAGTGATCCACATCGCGGAAATCCTGGTATTCATGGATGAAGAGCGGCCCGCCGGCGATAACCTTCTTTCCGGCGGCCTTGCTGCGAGCGATCACCGCCCGCGCAGCCTCGCGCTGCACCGCCATCGCGCTGACGAACACCATATCCGACCACTCGAGATCGGCCTCGGTCAGCTTGCGGACATTGAGATCGACCAGCCGCTTGCCCCACTCGTCGGGCAGCATGGCCGCCACGGTGAGCAGGCCCAGGGGCGGCAGCGAGGCGCGCTTGCGGATGAACTGCAACGCGTACTTGAAACTCCAGAATGTATCCGGGAATTCGGGGTACACCAACAGGACGTTCATCTCTCCTCCTCAGGCTTATCACACGCCATCGCGCTCAGCAGCGGCATGCAGCGTTCAGTTCAGAAGATCGCCAAATTCCTCAAAGCGAGGGCAGCGCCCGGGTTTTTGCGCAGGCAGTCTTGCTCAGGAAGGCCGCGTGACCTCGATCCGTTCAGGGTTGACCTGCACGTCGAGCCCATCCCCATACTGGATGTTTGGGATGTGGTAGGCAATGATTTCCAGCAGCGACGGGTTCTGGAAATTGCGTTTCTTGGTCTCCGGGTGCGGATAGTACACCCAGCCATCGTATGCTTCCTCGCGAAAGACGACCTGGCAGCGGGACAGGGAAAAGTGCTCGGGCGGATGCAGATCGGTCCACTCCACGTTCCGGAACGTGAACTCGGGCTTGATGACCCGGAAAACGTACGGCCGTATGTCGACGTTGAGAGTACCGTTGAAATACGCGGCCAGGTCCAGCCCCCGTTCCTTGAAGATCGGCCGCTGCCGGTCCAGCGCGCCGTAAGGATAATCCTTCGAGGGGCCCGAAGCCACCCGGTATCCCTCGACCAGCACACCGCGGATGGATGTCCATGCGGTCGTCTGCATGCGCACGATTGTACCTTCAATAGAAGATTTGATTTTTCGAATCTTTCCTCTTATACTTGACCAATCTGACACGGTTCGGATTGTTTATACTAATCGGTAGAAGCTGACCATGACCGCGCCTGCCCCCCGCCCTACCCCTCCGGATCAGTCATCGACGAAACGGCTGCCGCCCACGCCATCCGGCGCCAGCCTTCGCCAGCTCGTGCGTCACCCCCTGGATTTCTTCGGGTCGCTGACGGCCCAGTACGGGGATATTGTCTGCTACCGGCCCGCACCGGACCCCGCCTACCTGCTCAACCATCCGGACTACATCCGTCACGTGCTGGTGGACAACAACCGGAATTACACCAAGGCGACCTACTCGAACATGGTCTTCAATAAGGTGATCGGCGAAGGCCTGCTCACATCCGAGGGCGAAGTGTGGCGCAAGCAGCGCCGGATGATGCAGCCTGCTTTCCACCATACGCGGCTCGCCCAATTGGATGAGATGATCACGCAGGCCACGGAGGCCATGCTGGCTCAGTGGCAGGCGTTGTACGCCGCGGGCCAGCCCATCGACCTGCCGCGCGAGATGTCAGCCCTGACGCTGACCGTTACGACGAGGGCGCTCTTTGGAGTGGACCTCGGCGATGAGGTGCGCGAGGTCGGCGAGATCGTGAATCGCGCCGCCAGCTTTCTTGAGAAGCCCAGCAATCCCCGTCTCATCGAATCGGCTGCAGAGCTGAGCGCCCTGGTGGATCGCATCATCCAGCAGCGCAAGCGCGATTTCCGGGACGCGGGCGACCTGCTCAGCTCCCTCATCATGGCTCGCGACGAGCATACCGGCGCGGCCATGGGCGACGAGCAGCTCCGCAGCCAGATCATGACACTCATGCTCGCCGGGTATGAGACCACGGCCAGCGCGCTCACGTGGACGTGGTACTTGCTGTCGAAGCATCCGTGGGCCATGGAACGCGTGCGCAGTGAAGCCCGCCGCGCCCTTCAAGGCCGCGCTCCTCGCTATGCCGACCTGGAGCAGCTTCCCTATATCCGCATGGCGCTCAATGAAAGTTTGCGGCTCTTCCCGCCGGCCTGGACGCTCGGCCGCCGCGCGCTTGCGGAGGACCAGATCGGAGGCTATACCGTCGCCCCCGGCACCGTGATTGCAGTTTGCATTTATACGCTGCACCGCCACCCGGCCTTCTGGGAAGATGCGGAGCAGTTTGACCCGGAGCGGTTTTCCCCGGATCGCTCGGCCGGACGCCACAAGTTCGCCTACGTGCCGTTCGGGGCCGGGCCGCGGCAGTGTATCGGTAACAACTTCGGCGTGATGGAAGCCTGCCTCATCATTGCCTGCATTGCCCAGCGTTTCGAGATGCGTCTCATGCCCGGAGTCGAAGCCGAGCCTCAGGCCCTCTTTGTCCTTCGCCCGGGCCGCGACCTGCTCATGAGTCTGCATCCATAGCGTTGAAGCTCGACCGTCAGCGCCGCTAAGCGGGAAGTTTCAGATCTCGCACAGTTGACATCAGCCAGACCAGAAGCCCCAGCAAAAGCACAGTGAGTATTCCAATGGGTGGCACGACACTCCATCCCGGTATCTCACCGCGCCGCGCCTGGACGATGGGCGTGATGAGGATGGGTACGCCGGTCAGGATCAGGAACACCAGGAACGACGGAGCCAGCGTGTACCCGAGCGGGAAGCGCTTCAGCAGCATGACTCCGGTGATGATCACTGCCGGGAGGAAGAACGCCAGATCCAAAGTATGGACCGGATTGGTCGGCAAACCTTCGGCAATAAGGCTTTGCGGAGTGCTGCCCGCAAGCAGCGCTGGAACGTCGTCCGAGAGCCACAGGAAAGCGAAAAGGATGCTCACAACGATCAGGAACCAGCCAACTGCTTTGACGGCAGCCGGGCTAGTGAATGCCCGCTGAATCGCCTGATGATCCGTCGTCGCAACGCCGCCGATCAGGGCAAAGAGCGTGAGGCCGAGCACCGCCACCCACACTGGGTAAAGTGGCCCGAAAGGCACCGAAAACGTATAGATCACATAGTTGTAAACAGTAAAGGTCAGCACTCCCAGCCAGAGCAGGTAGGCACGCAGCGACCCCCTTAGCGCCAGCACGGCCAGGACCAGCCACAGGGGCGAGACAATGAGCAGGCTCGCCGCATCCTGTGCGATCGCCTGCGGAAGGAAAGCGGGTGTGAGTCCGGCATAGATGCTGCTGAGTGAAAAGGCAAGCACATTACCTACGACCGCCAGCAGAGCAGCCGCGACCGAAAGCCAAATCCAAAGACCGCCATGCTGAAGAGCGGACCTATCGTGGGACGGTGATGACGTATGCTGCACGATGCTTCCTTTCCGAATCCGGAGACGCCCAGCCTGCCGCCTGCCGGACGTCAAGCGCGACGTATCTTGCTGTCAGTACCAGCCATCGCGCTCCGGTTTAGACCCAGCGATCACTAAGGGGCATGCACGCGGAAGTCCTTACTGGCGGATAGATTATTCGGCCCGATCACGTGCAGGGTGACCTTGTAATTGCCGCAATCCACGTTGTACGCGCCCGGATCGGGGACATCCTTCGTACCAGCCTCGTCAAAGCTCAGCGTTTCGGGCGCGGTCGTGTTCGACTTATCGCCCGTGATCTCCCACTGATATTTCACGTCTGCCTTGCCGTTGGTGCTGATCGTCCCGCTGAACGTGACCGGATTGGGACCCCCGCATGTGATCGTGGATGGCAGCGCCACATCGACCGTGACCTGGTTCGCGATGGGTGCCGGCCCAACCACGACCGGGATTCCGCCCTGCGGCCCGGCAAAGGTCACGACACCCGCGGAGATCCAGCAGAAGGCCCCCGGATTCGACGGGTCATGGACGTACCACCATGACGAGTCGTCGTTCCGGCCGGACACCTGGGTGCTGGTGCCAGAAATCAGCACGCTGACCGCGTCGTAGGCCACATCTGGGCCCGAGCGGCAATTCACATTGGCGGAGATCGGCGTCACTTGCGGCATGGTTGGAGTGGCAAACACGGTTGCGGTTGCCGTCGCCGGCAATGGAGCCGCCGTAAAGGTCGGAAGGGCCTGGGGGATGGCCGTATCGGTCGACGTCGCGGTCGGCTCTGTGGTGGGTGTAACGGCAGGCATGAACAGTGGAAAGTTGCACGCGAACAGCAGCGCTGCTGCGGCAAGCAGCAGGAATGTCCTGGCGTATCTCATATCTTTTCCTTCCGGAAACCTATCGTATCCTCATGCCGCCTCGATTGCAAGAGCATCCGTGCGGGAGGCCCGGCGGACAAAGAAGAGAGCCGGCACGCGGCTCTTTCTTCCTCTGTCCGGCGACTGACCGGTAATGGATGGGCTGGCGGCTCCGGAACCGCGCATGATGCTATGGCTCCGCGATCTGGAATGCCTTGGTAGCCGAAAGGTCATTAGGGCTTGTCACGTGCAATGCCGCGCTGTAGCTGCGCGCAGCCTGCGCGGACACGTTCATGATCACCTGGGTGGCGATCGCCGGAGGGAGGGCCGCGACGGGGATCGCCCGCGTAGGGCCCGCGATCGTGACCACGGACGAGCTTACCCAGCAATAACCGGCGGGGTTGGCAGGGTCCTGCACGTACCACCACGAAGCATCCGCCGTTCGGCCCGCGACGGGCGTCGACGCGCCGAAGGCTAGCACGCTGACCGAGCTGTAGGCCAGGTCGGTACCGGACCGGCAGTTCACATCCACCGCGTTCGGCGTGACGATCGGTATGGAGGGCGTGGCGATGATAACCGGCGTCGCCGTGACCAGCAGCACTGGGCCGTCGCGATCGCCGGGCCGATGGGCGTAGCTGCTTCACCGGCCTCACCCCCCGTGATGTTGGGTACGACCAGCACGACGGGCGTCGCCGTTGCGGACATTGGAATATCGCATGCCAACATCATGCCCACCAGCAGAAACAAAGCGATCAGCGGGCGTTTTCTCATCTGGCTCTCCTTCGGTAATACAGCTTCCTGTGCTTTCATGAATTCTTAACGTGATTATCCGGCCGTTGATGGGGCCGCCCCGGGCAGCATCCCTTAGAAGAAGCTGTGTATTTGGTCGCGGCCATTGACAGAGCCTCGGCCGGGTCAATATAATTAGAACCTGAAACTATTAGAAAGAGAAATAAAAATGACATCCCCCATTCAGAGCGCTGCCCAACAGGTGCTGGATACCGTGCCCCTTGTCATGCGGACGGTTCGTGCGCAGCTCCGTACGCACCGCCGTGCCGATATCAGCGTTCCACAGTTGCGCGCCATGGGCTATATCGACCGCAACGACGGCGCTTCACTTTCCGATCTGGCCAATTATATCGGCCTCACTCTCCCGTCCATGTCGAAGCTGATCGACGGGCTCGTCGCGCGCAAGTTGATTGGCCGCGCGGCCGACAGCCGGGACCGGCGGCGGATATGCCTGTCGTTGACGCCCCTCGGCCGCGAAGAGCTCCGCGCCGCCCATCGCTCCACCGAACGGTTCCTCGCAGACCAGCTTTCCGGTCTGCCGGATGAAGATCTCAAGACCGTTTCGGATGCCATGCGCTTGCTGAAGGCTGTTTTCTCGCCGGAATCCGCCGTCGATGCGATTCCAGAGAACAAGCAATAGAATCAGCGGCTTTTGCACATCTCGGAACCCGGTACTATCCCCCGCGCATCTATGGAAGGAAATACGGAAAGAACTCGGCCTTCATCTTCATCAGAATTCTTGTTGTGTTATGAGATCGGCCCACGGCTATTTTCCCTGTGGTTATAAGCGCACCCCAGGCAGGCTTCACCGGAAATCACAAATTTAGAGAGGAATGAAACTGGAAATATGAAAGCACAAGTTCGGGAGCATAAGCTTTTCGGTCGGACGATTGCGTATAAATGGATCGTCTTGAGCGTGACGACCATCGGCGCGCTGATGGCCGCCATCGACAGCACCATCGTCATCCTCGGTTTGCCGGACATGATGGTCAAGCTGCATGCCGATCTGGTCGAAATGATCTGGGTCATTATGGCCTACATCCTGGTCAGCACCGTCTTCCTCCTGACGTTCGGGCGGATCGCAGATATGTTCGGCCGGGTGCGCATGTACAACCTGGGCTTCGTCATTTTCACCGTCGGATCGGCGCTGTGCGGCTTCTCCGGCACGGCGACCCAGTTAATCCTGTTCCGCATGGTGCAGGGCGCAGGCGCTGCCATGATGGTGGTCAACAGTGTTGCCATCATCACGGAGGCATTCCCCGCCAACGAACGGGGCAAAGCCCTCGGCATCAACGCCGTCACGTTCTCATTCGGCGGTGTAGCGGGCCCCATTCTGGGCGGGCTCATCCTCACGCTCGCCGATTGGCGCTGGATCTTCTTCATCAATGTGCCGGTGGGCATCTTTGGCGCCATCTGGGGCTACATGGCGCTCAAAGAGCTTTCCACCCGCCGCAAGGGCGAAAGCTTCGATTTGCTCGGCACGCTCACTTTCAGCCTTGGGCTGACCGCGCTGCTGATCGCCCTCACGCTCGGCATCCAATACAACTTCACATCGCCGCCCATCATGGCACTGTTCGGCCTCTTTATCGTGGGCGTGGCTTTCTTCCTATGGTGGGAGCGACGTGTGAAGAACCCGGTGCTGGACCTCTCGCTCTTCCGCAACCGCGTCTACAACTTCTCGGTCATGTCAGCCATGATCCAGTCCCTGGCGCTCTTCGCGGTGAATTTCCTGATCATCTTCTACCTGCAAGGCGTGCTCGGCTACGATCCGCTCAAAGCGGCGCTGCTGCTCATCCCCCTGCCGGTCGTGACATCCATTATTGCCCCGATCGGCGGCAACATCGCCGACCGCATCGGCGCGCGGATACCCGCCACCATTGGGCTCCTGATCCAGGGCGGCGCACTGGTATGGTTCACACGACTGAACCCCGGCTCTCCCTATTGGCAGATCGCGCTGGGGTTGGCCATCATGGGTCTTGGCGGCGGCCTGTTCTACCCGCCGAACACCAGCGCCGCCATGAATGCCGCTCCAAAGAACCGGCTGGGAATCGCCTCCGGAACGCTGGCCACGCTGCGGCAAGCCGGCATGGTGACAAGCTTCGCGCTGGCCCTCGCCGTTACCGCCAGCAGCATTCCGCGCCAGGCCATGATGCAGCTCTTCGTCGGCACCAACGTAACGCTTGGCTCTGCGCCGATGAGGGCTTTCGTCATCGGCATGCACAACGCCTTCCTGGTCTCGTTCGTACTGGTGCTGGTTGCAGCCGGCATCTCCTTCGTGCGCGGCCAGGAAGATCGAGACGCCCTCGCAGAAGAAACGGAGCCAAGGGTTTCCACGCCGGTAGACTGAACACAGTACGTCACTGTAGGTCGGGCAGAAGCCCGACGGGAACATAAACAGCCAGAGCATTTGCACTGGCTGTTTTGCTTTCACTATAAGACTATGAGCCTATCAGACTATCCAATTACCTAACTATCCAACTACCCAACTATCAGTCTATCGACCGCCAACCGCCTACTTCCCCAGCATCGGCATCTTGATCCCGTTCCGTTTCGCCGCATCGATGGCGATCTGGTAGCCCGCATCCGCGTGCCGCACGACACCCATGCCGGGGTCTGTTGTCAGGACGCGCTGCAAGCGTACCGCCGCCTCCGGCGTTCCATCTGCGACGATCACCTGCCCCGCGTGCTGGCTGTAGCCGATCCCCACGCCGCCTCCGTGGTGGAACGATACCCAGGTCGCGCCGCCTACCGCGTTGATCAGGGCATTGAGGATCGCCCAGTCCGAGATGGCGTCCGAGCCGTCTTGCATGGCCTCGGTCTCCCGGTTCGGGCTGGCCACCGAGCCCGCATCAAGATGGTCGCGTCCGATGACGATCGGCGCCTTCACGATGCCTTTCGCAACCAGCTCATTGAACTTCAGCCCGGCGTTCGCACGCTCGCCGTATCCCAGCCAGCAGATCCGCGCGGGCAGCCCCTGGAACGGCACCCGTTCCTTCGCCATCTTCAACCAACGGTGCAGGTGCGCATCGTCCGGGAACAATTCCATAATGGCTTCATCCGTGCGATAGATGTCCTCCGGGTCGCCTGAGAGGGCAACCCACCGGAAAGGCCCCTTGCCCTCGCAGAACAGCGGGCGGATGTAGGCGGGCACGAATCCGGGGAACTCGAAGGCGTCCGTGACGCCGTAGTTATAGGCCTGCTGGCGGAGGTTATTGCCGTAGTCGAAGACCTCGGCCCCCTTGCGCTGGAAGTCCAGCATCGCCTGCACGTGCTTTGCCATCGACGCCATCGCCAACGGCTTGTATTTTTCCGGGTCGGATTTACGCAGCTCGTTGGCCTGCTGTACTGAGAGCCCCGACGGGACGTACATGAGCGCTTCGTGTGCCGACGTTTGGTCGGTCACGACATCCGGGACAACTCCTCGTGCTGCCAGTTCACCGTACACATCCGACGCATTCCCGATCAGCCCGATGGACCGTGCCCGGCCCGCCGCCTGGTTTTCTTCCACCAGGGTCATCGCCTCTTCTAGGTTGTCCACGACCTCGTCCACGTAGCCGATGGAGCGTCGGCGCTCGGCGCGCTCCCGGTCCACCTCCACGATCAGCCCCACGCCTTCGTTCATCGTGATCGCCAGCGGCTGCGCGCCTCCCATGCCGCCCAACCCTGCGGTCAGTACGAATTTGCCCTTCAACGAATCCCAGCCGCGCAGTTTTGCCAACGCGCCGAAGGTCTCATACGTGCCTTGCAGGATGCCCTGCGTCCCGATGTAGATCCACGAGCCGGCGGTCATCTGACCGTACATGATGAGTCCCTTCTTCGCCAGCTCATCGAAGTGTTCCCACGTGGCCCAGTGCGGCACGATGTTCGAGTTCGCGATCAACACCTTGGGGGCATCGCGGTGCGTCTTGAACACGACCACCGGCTTCCCGGACTGCACCAGCAGCGTTTCATCCTCTTCCAGGTTCTTCAGCGACTCGAGGATGGCATCAAATGCCTCCCACGAGCGCGCTGCCTGCCCGCGCCCGCCATAGACGACCAGGTCTTGCGGTCGCTCGGCGACCTCCGGATCGAGGTTGTTTTGGATCATGCGGTACGGCGCTTCGGTCAGCCATGATTTGCAGGTGAGCTGCGCTCCGCGCGGAGCGCGGACGATACGAGGACCGGACATTGGGATTCTCCTTCGAAAAGAAAACTCCCGGCTATTATAAGCCGGGGGTAAGACGGTCCCGAGGAAAGAAGAGAAGCCTCCCGATGTTTATCGGGAGGCTGAATGGACTTGCTATTTGGAACTAGGCCAGCGCCTTGCTCTGTTCGAGCAGTTGCGCGAAGTTCGTGCTCTTCAGCCGCGTCACCAGCTCGTTCTGCGCCTCCGTCCATACAGGACGCAGCGCGCAGTCATCGTCGAACGGGCACAACCCGTCTTCACCGACACATTCGTTGAGCTGGATCGGCCCGTCGATGGCCTCGATGACTTCCAGCAGCGAGATGTCTTTCGGCTCGCGCGCCAGCGTCACACCTCCGCGTGCCCCGCGCGACGTGTGAAGCAGGCCTGCGATCGAAAGCTGCGAGATTATCTTGGCCAGGAATGAGGGCGGAATGCGCTGTTCCTCGGCCACTGTGCTGGTAGCTGCACGCTCGGTCGTCCCCAACCGGGCGAGATAAAGCACCGCACGAACGGCATAATCGGCTTGACGGGTAATTTGCATGGTGTCCTTCCTCTCCCAAGGAAAAAACAGATAATGCTAGTCTGTTAGAGTGATTTTATTTGTTAGGCCAACATGAGACAAGTGATAGGTGTCATGGATGAAAGATGACCTTTTACTCCGATTTTTGCAACAAAATGCGCTTTTTTGCCTGACATTGTACGCTGCTTGACCGTGCCTGCTCACTTCCAGGCAGGTCCCAGGCTAAGAGACGCAAATCGGACCGGGTATCTGCCCGGTCCGCCTCTTGGGAGCTGTGAATGTAGAGCCTTGGATGAATCAAGCCACTTTCTTGGCCGCGGGCATTTCCCTCTGCCCAACCAGCGCCGCCTCCAGCGCCTGCTGGATGGAACGCGCCTGAAGCACCTCGATGTCCTTCGGCCAGCCTTCCCCCGCCCGGATCGCCCGCGGGATGATGGCGGTCTTGAAGCCTAGCTTCGCGGCTTCTCTCAGCCGGACGGGCATCTGGCTTGGCATACGCAGCTCGCCCGCCAGTCCCATCTCGCCGATCAGCACGGCATCCGCGCGCACCGCCAAATCTTTGGAGGACGACGCAATCGCCGCCGCGATTGCCAGGTCCGCGGCGGGCTCGTCGATCTGCAACCCGCCGACCACGTTGACGAAAACATCCTGCTCGCCCAGCTTGAGGCCGACTCGCCGCGTCAGCACCGCCGCGATCAACAGCAGCCGGTTGAAGTCCACGCCGTTCGGCGTGCGCCGCGCGTTGCCGAACTGTGTCGCCGATGTCAGCCCCTGGATCTCGACCAAGATAGGCCGCGTGCCTTCCATCGTCACCGCAATGGAGGAGCCCGGCGCGTTGATCATCCTCTCCGCCAGGAACGCCTCCGAAGGGTTCGCGACCTCCTGCAAGCCCCTCTCCCGCATCTCGAACACACCCACCTCCGAGGTGGCCCCAAAGCGGTTCTTCACCGACCGCAGCAGCCGGTACGCCTGGAAGCGGTCGCCTTCGAGATATAGCACCGTATCCACGATGTGCTCGAGCACGCGCGGGCCCGCAATGGCTCCCTCCTTCGTCACGTGCCCGATCATGAACACCGAGATGCCGCTGGACTTTGCCAGCTCGCGAAGTTGCGAGGCGCACTCGCGTACCTGCGACACCGACCCTGCCGACGACTCCAGCTCAGAGAGATAAACGGTCTGGATCGAATCGACGATCACGAGCTCGGGTTTGACTTCATGAATGTGGTTGAAAATGATCTCCAGGTTGGTCTCGGTAACGA
>DATKAF010000239.1:0-5319 GCA_035498395.1 Anaerolineales bacterium | reverse complement strand
GATATCGGATGCGTTCATGTTGCGCTCCTCTGAAGGCTATGGTCCACTCTTTGCCGGTGAGCTACTCCCGGACTCGATAGCGGGTGATGAGCATCTTCATTCGCAGCCGGGCGCGGGCGTCGGCGTTGGCGGTTGTCCACAGCGACCGGAGCTTCGCCCAGACGTCGTCCTCCACGGAGATCACGTCTTCCCAATTCTGGGCAATATAGTCTTGCATTTCTTTGGCAGTATCCCAGTAGTAGAAGAACGGGAAGTACTCGTCGCGCTCGCGGTGTAGCACGCCCGATGCATCCGCGTCAAACGTCGCCTTGTTCGCAGCCCGGTCTGCAGCCAGCGACTCTTCGAGGTCAGTCACGCGGCCCGCCTCCAGGAAGCCATCCGACCAGGCGACCTCCACGGGCCACCGGTCGCACAACGGGCGCAGATCGATCAAGGCGCCGCCGGGCACCACCACGCGCACGATCTCCTTCAGGGCATGCACCATGCCCTCGTCTTGAATTCATCAGAACGCCCATGCGAAGATGGCGAGGTCGAAGCGCCTCGCTGTGAAGGGCAGATGAACCGCGTCGGCCTGCGAAAAGCTCACGGTCGCCGCGAGGTTGGCAGGCCGGTCGATCATGGCGACGCGCAGGTCGTCGGGGTGCAGGTCGATGCCGGTGACGCGTCGCGCCGCCTCGGCATACCGCCATGTCAGGCGTCCGTCGCCGCAGCCGATCTCCAGCACGCGCATCGGGCGCGATGCGAGATCCGCGTAGTGGCGCAGGTGTTTAGCTTCCGTGCCTTCAGGATCTACCTGGACAGTCATGGGGGTTATTTCGGCGGCAGCGAGCGCGCGTAGCTGAAGGCTTTCTCGACCCATCGCTCGAGCGCCTTGTCAGATTTCAATCCGCCGGGCGCGACGTAGTACCAGCCCTTCATCGGCCTGCCGGTCATGTCGAAGGCACGCACGTGCGCGTTCTTCAGAGCCTTGCGGGACTCTTCGGGGCTCAGCCGCACGATCATATCCTGCTTGATCACGCCGCAAGCCATATTGCCGTTCACGAGGAAGCCCACCCCGCCGAACATCCTGGTTTCGGTGAGCCCGCGCTTGCCTTTGAGCTTCGTGCGGATGCGCTCTGCCAGCGCTTCATCGTAAGCCATCGCACCTCCTCAGCTTACTCGGAGCACCTTCGCGCCCCGGATCTTGCCCTGTTTCAGTTCGTTCAGCGCCTGGTTGGCATCCTTCAGATCGTATTCCTGCACCTCGGGTTGAATGCCCGCCTGCGCGGCAAGCTCGAGGAACTCGCGCACGTCCTGCCGCGTCACGTTCGCCACGGACTTGATCTCCTTTTCCATCCAGAGCTGCGTCGGGTAATCGAGCTGAAGCAATGCCTCTTTGTCGAGCTCCTCTTTGCGGATCGCATTGATCACCAGCCGACCGCCCGGCGCCAGGTGCTTGAGCGCCTCGGTGATGGGTTTCCAGGCGGGCGTCGCGTCGACGACGGCGTCCAGGAGCTCCGGCGACGCTTCGTCGATGGCGCCTGCCCAGGCCGCGCCGAGCGACCGCGCGAACTCGCGTTCTCCGGCATTGCGGCTGAACACGAATACCTTGGCGGAGGGGAACTTGTGCCGTACCATCTTCAGGATGAGGTGGTTGGATGCGCCGAAGCCGGTCAGGCCGAGGATCTCTCCGTCCTGGAGGTTCGAGAGGCGGAGCGCGCGGTAACCGACGGCGCCGGCGCAGAGCAGGGGAGCGGCGTGCGCATCCGAAATGGAGCCGGGAATGGGGTAGGCGAAGTCTGCGCGTACCTTCATGTACTGCGCATAGCCGCCGTCCGCGTCTCGGCCCGTCGCGCGGAACTTGACGCACAGGTTCTCGTTGCCCTCGCGGCAGTACTTGCAGACACCGCAGGCAGAATAGATCCATGCCACCCCGACTCCCTCGCCGACCTTCAGCGCTTGCGCCTCTGCCTCCGGATGGATGGCCTGCACGACCCCGACAACCTGGTGTCCCAGTACCACAGGCAGGCGCGGCGGCGGGGTGCGGCCCTCGATCTCGTCCAGCTCGGTGTGGCAGACGCCGCACGTGGTTACCCGGATCAGTATTTCTCCCGCCGACAAGTCCGGCTCGGACACGTCCGAGAAAGTAAGCGGCTTGGAATTCTTCGCCAGCGGTCCAAGCTCCCGCAAGAGCATCGCTTTCATATGTTAAAGGATATACGGTGTTTACACGCGGATGTGTTGCATTACTTGACGATCCTCGCCACCCTGGATGTCTACCCTGTCCCGAACTGGCGGTCACCCGCGTCACCCAGGCCGGGGACGATGTAGCCGCGCTCGTTCAGGTGGTCGTCAACCACCCCGATATGGATCGGCACATCCGGATGGTGCGCCTGCATGTTCTGGATGCCTTCCGGCGCACCAATCAGGCCGACGAACTTGATCTTGCGCACGCCCCAGCGCTTCAAGACATCGGTAGTTGCCACCGCGGAGCCGCCGGTGGCGAGCATCGGGTCTAGGATGAGGCACACCGAGACGGTTGGCTCGATGGGCAGCTTGTTGTAGTACTCCACGGGCTTGAGCGTGTGCTCATCGCGGTACAGGCCGATGTGCCAGACTTCGGAGGACGGCATGAGCTCCCAGACACCCTCCACCATGCCGAGGCCCGCCCGCAGGATCGGTACGAGTCCGATCTTCTCCTGCAGCTCGACGCCGCGGTACGGCGCCATCGGCGTGACCACCTCGCGCGGCATGGTCGCCAGATCGATGGTTGCTTCGTAGGCCAGCAGGGCGGCGATCTCGCGCACCAGCTCCCGGAACCGCTTCGGATCGGTCCGGATATCGCGCAGGCGGGTCAGTTTATGGGCAACGAGGGGGTGCTGGGATGGAAAGACATTCGTCATGGCCGCCTCCGCGATAGGTACTTTATTATAGCCGCAAGGTGATTTTTGACCCATGACGCACTCGTGCCTTGCGCGTACACTGGAATCCGAGAGGTCAAAATGAAGCTCACCGGCCTGCATATCCTGCTAACCTACCAATGCACCTACGAATGTGACCACTGTTTCGTGTGGGGCAGCCCGCGGCAAAGCGGCGTGCTCTCGCTGGCGCAGATTGAAGATGCCTTGCAGCAGGCGCAGGACGCGGGCGTCACGTCGATCTACTTCGAGGGCGGCGAGCCCTTCCTTTATTACGGCGTCCTGGTCCCCGCCGTTCAGAAGGCCTCCGGAATGGGCTTTTCCGTGGGGATCGTATCCAACGCATACTGGGCCACCACCGTACCCGACGCAATCGAGTGGCTGCGCCCGCTGGCGGGGCATGTCTCCGACCTCACCGTGAGCAGCGATCTGTTCCACTGCGAACGGATGCTGGGCGAGAGGCCGAAGAATGCGCTGGAGGCGGCGAAGGCGCTCGGCATCCCGACCGGCATGATCAGCGTTGCGCAGCCCAGCGAGGATTCGAAAGAGACCCACGGCCAGATCTTGGACCAGGCCGCGGTCATGTTCCGTGGTCGCGCCGCATACGTTCTTGCACCACGAGCGGAAAAGCACCCCTGGAACACGTTTGCGCGCTGCGCGCACGAGGACCTGTTGGAGCCCGGGCGCGTGCACTTGGATCCGCTGGGCAACCTGCACATCTGCCAGGGAATCATCATAGGCAACATGTTTCAGAAGCGGCTCAGGCAGATCTGTGAGGAGTATAACCCGGAAGATCATCCCGTCTGCGGACCGCTGCGCGAAGGAGGGCCGGCGGCGCTCGTCGAGGAATACGGGCTCCCCCACGAAGCAGCTTATGCGGACGCGTGCCACCTTTGCTATGAGGCGCGTTCGTCCTTGCGTTCGCGCCTCCCAGAGATCCTGGGCCCTGACCAGATGTTCGGAGTGTTCAGATGAAAGCCAATGATTTCGTTACGTTCGCGCTGAAGTCACCCCTGCACGTCATGATGGGGGATGTCATGCTTCTGACGGTAACCGGGCGCAAGACCGGACGCAAGATCTCCCTGCCGGTGGGCTATTATCAGGACGGCAATGCGCTGTGGGTCATCTCCAGTCGGGACCGGACGTGGTGGCGCAACCTGGCGCACGGCGGAGAGGTGGAGATGCGTCTGCACGGTCGAGATCTTAAAGGCTACGGCGAGGTGATCCTTGACACTGCCGACGTCGCGGCCCAGCTCGGCCAATACGTGCGGCGCATGCCTCTCTCGGTGCGGTCGCTCGGCGTGCATGTGGAGAACGGTGCTCCGAACTGCGATGACGTTGCGCGGGTTGCAAAGGAACGCCTCTTCGTCAGGATCTGCATCGTAGGCTAGCCAGGCCTCAGAAATTCCAGTCTGGTACAAATAAAACAGGCAGGCTCGGTACTTCCCGAGCCTGCCTGTTCTTCTTCATCAACCATTCTCTATTCTCTATTCCCTCTTCTCTCTACTCTCTACTCTCGCTACTTCCCATTCCCCATTCCCTACCTCCTCACCATCACGGCCTCGCGTTCGGGCCCATTTGAAACCCAGCCAACCGGCACGCCTGCCAGCTTCTCGATCATCACTACATACGACCGCGCTCGCGCCGGAAGTGAAGCATACTTGCGGATGCCGCGGATATCCTGCTTCCAGCCGCGCACCGTCTTATAGACGGGCTTCACACGCTCCAAGCCGTAGGAATCCACGTCGTAGTAGTGCACGCGCCTGCCGTCCAGCTCGTAGCCGGTGCAGACCCGGATCTCGTCGAAGTCGCTCAACACGTCCAGCTTGGTCAGGAACAGCTTGGATATGCCGTTGACCTGGACTGCAAAGCGCGTCAGTTCCGCGTCGAACCAGCCGGCGCGGCGCGCCCGCCCGGTGGTAGCGCCCACCTCGCGGAACGCGGCGGATGCGAGGCGTTCTGCCTCGGATAGCCCTGCAGCACCCGGATTGATCTCGGTCGGCATGGGGCCGGCGCCCACGCGCGTGGTGTAGGCCTTCGTCACGCCGATCACCCGGCTGATCTCGCGCGGCGGGATGCCCAACCCGCTTGTCGCAGCGGAAGCAAGCGTCGTGGATGCGGTGACGAATGGATACGTGCCCCAATCGGGGTCGAGGCAGGTTCCCATGGCTTGCTCGAGCAGGAAATTCTTGCCGGACTTCAGCCCATCCTGCACGATGGGGAACAATTCCCGGATGAATGGCTTGATCTCCGCGTAGCAGCGCAGAGCGTCGCCGCGCACTTGATCGAACTGCAACGCGTCGCCCCCCAACGCGGCGATGATCTTGTTCTTCAGCTCCAGCTGCACCTTCAGCTTGCGGTCGAACAGCTCCGTGTCGGCGAAATCGCTCCAGCGCAGGCCGTTGTAGCTGACCTTATCGGC
>DATKAF010000238.1:0-5755 GCA_035498395.1 Anaerolineales bacterium | reverse complement strand
ACTGTGGACCGCCGACATGCAGTCGCTGCTGGTCACGCCCGCCTTGAACCCGCAAACTCAAACCAGTGACCTTCTCATTATAGCTCAGAAGGACTACCAGACCCAGGCCTCATACTGGGAAGAAGCAATACCACAGGAACGACTCGCGGCTGAAGACGCCGGGAAGATGGCGCAGCTGGTAAGTGAAATCTCCAATGATCGCCCCGGCTCACTGGAGATGCCTTACCGGGGCGTGCCGTCGATATGGGCCTTTGCTCCTATCGGGCCGAAGGCCGCTTTCGTCTTGATTTTGCCCAAGAAGGTCACTGATCTGCTTCCCGAAAAAACTCTCAACGAGATTCGCGCATTAACCGCCGAAGGATTATTGTTCACTACCATCACGGCGATTGGCATGATCCTTCTATCATTTCTAGCCGCCCTGACAGGTTCGCGCAACTTCACACGCCGCACCTATGAACTGGTGGAGGCTGCCGGCCGCCTGAGCCGCGGGGACTTCAATGTGTGCATAGATACCCGCACCGGTGATGAAAGGGATCAGCTGATTCAAGCTTTCAACGATATGGGGCCGAAGCTGGAAGACCAGCTACGGGTGCATGAGTCATTGCGATTGGCCACCGAGGTTCAGCAGAACCTGCTGCCTGGTAAGGAGCCTGCGGTGCCCGGTCTGGATATCGCTGGAATCAGCCTTTATTGCGATGAAACCGGAGGCGATTATTACGATTTTTTGACCACGGCAACGACTCCCAAAGCAGGTACGACCGTGGTTATCGGAGACGTGTCCGGCCACGGCGCCTACTCGGCGTTGTTGATGGCGTCGGCCCGAGCGGCCCTGCGGCTGCGCGCATCGCTGCCTGGCAGCGCCGCTGAGATTGTTGCCGATGTGAACCGCCAGTTTGCAGAGGATGTAGGGGATACCGGCGCCTTCATGACCCTGTTTTACCTGACTGTGGATGGAGTTCGCAGAGAAGCCCGGTGGGTGCGCGCAGGGCATGATCCGGCGATCTATTACGAGCCAAAATCGGGACGCTTCGATGAACTCGGCGGTCATGGGGCGCCGCTCGGCGTGGACGAGGAGGTCGTGTTCGAAGAAAGGGGAAAAGACAACCTTAAGCCGGGCGGGATTATCTTTATTGGGACAGATGGAATTTGGGAAACCACGGGCCGGGAGGGTCGGCTATTTGGCAAGAAAGCTCTTCTGCGGCTCATAGAGACCCATGCCCATCGCAGCGCCCGTGAAATCATGCAAGCGGTCATCCGGGAGCTCGAAGCCTTCCGGAAAGGCATCAAGCCGTCGGATGATATCACCATGGTGGTGATCAAATTGATGGAGTAGGCGATCCGGTTGATCAGGACTCATCTCTGATCGTCCCATGCTGCGGGCGGCCGCAAGGTCGCCCGCCTGGATTGGGTGCAGCCTTCGCATCAATACCCGGACCCTCGACCCTCAGTGAGCCTCCCTTGGCTGGGCAGCATCAACTGCCCGACCCGCGAGATGAGCACGGCATCAGCCCTCATGATTACAGGGATTGTTTGAGCATATGGTTTCACCTTGACGCAAGCCATTCGGGCATTACTTTGTAGTACCCTCTTAGACAGAGGTACTCGGTATGAACGGAGGTGTTCTATGCAAAACAAGGTGTGGCCGAAGGCCATTCTGGTTATGGTTTCCCTTCTTTTTGCTATAGCTCTCGTCAACATAGTAGGGGCTTCGGACAGCGACATGGCTATCACTTCAAACGTTCAGAAAAAACTCCAGAACGATATCCAACTGGTAGACTCCAAAATTGATGTGGAAGCCAAGGACGGTGAAGTGACATTATCGGGCACGGTCAGCTCGGATGAAGACATTGCTCGAGCCACCGAACTTGCTCGGTCCATCAATGGTGTTAAAATGGTGGATAACCGGCTCAAGAAAGTGATAGGCCCAGGTCATTATTGCCCGGACGGCCCCAGTATCGCCTGGTCTTGTTAAAAGAGACCTGGTCGTTCATAGATAAGGGCCGGAGAACGTAAGCGCCTCCGGCCCTTATTTTTATCCCCAGTCTGCAGCAACCCCTGCTACCTGTCTCCAACAATCTCTATCAGCCATTATTCAACAGCTTGAGCTGATCACACAAGTCCACATGCGGGTGCGCGGTAGACATTTTGATCAAGGCCTTCCTTTTGGTATCTGTGAATTGTGGATAGTGCCCCGCGCATTAAGCGTTGTATCTAAAGAAGAAGCTGCTGTTAGTTCTCCTTCCGCGTAGCGGATAGGTTTGAGTTTCGGGGAGATGATCGTGCTCACAGTTTCGATGCGAACAATTGACCGTGCCGCTTCAATGCCTACATGGCGGTGCAATTCCGTGATTACGGGGATAGCGCGCCTGATCCACAACTTATTTGATTGATAGAAAATCTTGCACCTTTCATCAGGTAATCCTAAAAATTCCATCCCGACCGCAATAGACCGTCACCACGATCTTGCCGATCTGCTGGTTCGACTCCAGGTAGCGATGCGCCGCAACGATCTGCTCGAGCGGAAACGTCTTGGCGATCACCGGCTTGAGCTTACCTGCGGACAAACCGTCCACATGAACTTATTGGCTCGCTCAAGCCGCTGCGGGTCTCCGGTGATCTCAAAGAGGATATAGCCCCGAACGGTCAACGATTTTCCAATCACGTCGAACAGCGGCAGCGGCGTCGGCTCGGTGCTGAGGGCACCTCCACCTGCTCGATCTTCAACACTTCCGGGCCGCCTGTCTGATGAAATCTTACGATGCGTGCCATATTGATCTCCTTTTAAATGCATACTGCCCGGTCCCGTCAGGTAACCTTCACGTTCACAGGGGATCAGACCTGTATTTGTCAGCAAGTACCAGCGTATCTGAGCCAGAGAAGCGGATGGAGCCATTAGAGCAACGGGAGACACGCGGCCTCCGCTCGGCCCATTGCAAACTATTGACTCGTTGAATGGTCAGACGTATCTGCTCGTTTCATTTTAAGCGATGGCGGAACGCAGGATGGAAGCAGTTGCCTGAATCCAAGCTTTACAGTGAAATGCGGTTGGTAAACCTTGTGCGGCTGATACCGTCGATTGCACCGCGCTCCCGGCGCGCTCTTGTGAACCCTGGATACGGGAAAACCGTATGTCCAGTTTGAGCGGCGAACGAAGGCGAGCGCGCACGCGCGCCTCCTCCGACTCGACAGGGCGTTCAACCGACCCGAAGGGCCGAACATGTAGCCAGCGGTGAGGCGATGAGGATTCATTGTCATGGCAGCGCAGCAGCTCCAATTTGAGTTGAGCGGAGGCCGACTCGCCTGCTCTCCGGGTGAAGCTCGCGAAGGTGGTGGGCCGGTGCGTCAAGTGACGGCGGCATCCGACACAGCTGAGCCCGCAGTCGGCGTAACGCTGGAGGAGGTGGTTGGAAGACAAAACCTTCAACGAGCGGCGAAACGGGTATGTGCAAACCAGGGCAGATTCTTCGACGGCAAGCACATGGGTCAGTGAAAGCAACTCGCTTTGCCGTCTGTAGCCCTGGCTCCTCCAAACATACGCCGGTCAAGGGATAAAACCCGCCTCCATCACAGGCTGAGCCGTCATATCGTGCTCGGCCCCCTCCACCCAGCCGCCGCCCATCGATTTGTATATGTTGATCAGCGAGCGGAAAAGCACGTTCTGGCCTGTGGTGTGAATCAGCTCGACGTTGAACAGGCTGCGCTCGGCGTCGAGCACCTCGAGATAGCTCGTGTAGCCCTCGTCGTAGCGCAGGCGCGCCAGCCGTGCGTAATTCTGAAGGGCCTTGAGCTGCCGACCCAGCGCGTCGAGCCGCTGTCCGGATTTGCTGCGGTCGATCAGCGCATCGTCGACTTCGCGGAAGGCGTTTTGAATAGTCTGCTGGTAGCTGTAGACGGCCTGCTGCTGCGTCGCCTCGGCGGCCTTCACCTCTCCGCCGATCCGGCCGGCGGTGAAAAACGGCACGCTCAGCGGCACCCCGAAACTCCACGCCCTGGAGGCTGCCGTGAACAGGTTCGACAGCTCGGTGCTCGAGGTGCCGAAGGCGCCCGTCAGGGAGATCGTCGGGAAGTACAACGACCTGGCTACACCGATTTGGGCATTGGCAGCAATCAAGACTTGCTCCGCCTGGCGGATGTCCGGCCGGCGTTCGAGCAGATCGGACGGCACCCCGGCCCGCACAGCCGGCAGGATGAGTTCATCGAGGGCCAAGCCGCGCGGTATCGGGCCGGGGTTGCGCCCCAGCAGCACGCTCAGGGCGTTCTCGGTCTGGCCGATGGCGCGCTCGACGTCCGGAATGCGCGCCATGGCGTCCTCGTACTCGGACTCCGCCTGGCTCAAGTCCACCTCGGAAATAATCCCCCTGTCGAAGCGCAGCTGGAAAAGATCCAGGGTGTTTTTGCGAGTGTCGGCTGTTCGCAGGGTGATCTCCAGCTGCTTGTCCAACGCCAGAAGATCCACGTAGGAGGCCGCCACCGCGCTGACCAGGGTCAGCACCACGGTGCGGCGGGCCTCCTCCGTGCCGAGCAGCTCGGCCCGGGCCGCCTCGGTCGCGCGGCGGAATTTGCCCCAGAAGTCGATCTCCCAAGCGCCGCTGAGAAACGCGTCGTACGTGTTGAAGGGATTGTCCTTGCCATCGATGGGAATAAAGGCTTTTTCGCTCTGCCTCTGGCGAAAGGCGTCGGCATTGCCGCCGGCCGACGGGAACTGATCCCCGCGCGTCGAAAAATACCGGCCGAAGAACTCATCGATGCGGGCAGTGGCAATCAGCAGGTCCTTGTTTTCCTGAAGCGCCGTAGCCACCAGACCGTTCAGCACCGGGTCGTTGAACTGTTCCCACCACGCCGTGTTGGCGAGGTCCCGGACCTCTTTTTCTTCAAACCGCCAGGAGGCGGGCGTGTCGATGCTCGGTCGCTTATAGTCCGGGCCGACCGTCATGCAGCCCGTCAGCAAAACCAAGAGGATGCACCACAGGGCGCGCTTATGCATGCTCGTCTCCCTTGTTTGCTTTCCCGTGCGGCTTCTCAGCGAGGGCTCCTGCGTGACCTGTCGCGGTCTTACCGCGATGGGCGATTTTCTCCACGAGGTAGAAGGTCGCAGGTATTAGGAAAATGGCGATGAGGGTCGCCGCGAGCATGCCGCCCACCACCGTCGTGCCGAGGATCCGTCGGGAGTTGGCCCCGGCGCCGGTCGAGATCACGAGCGGGAAAACGCCCAGGATGAAGGCGAAGGCCGTCATGAGGATGGGGCGCAGGCGGACGCGGGCCCCCGCGAGCGCGGCATCGACCAGCGAGGCACCGTGGTCGTATTGTTGCTTGGCGAACTCGACGATGAGGATGGCGTTCTTCGCAGCGAGGCCAACGACCATGATCAGGCCGATCTGCGAGAACACGTCCAGTTCGAACCGCGCGACCCACAGGGCGGCCACGGCGCCGAAGACCGCGATGGGCGTGCCGAGCAGGACGCCGAAGGGCAGCGTCCAGCTCTCGTAGAGCGCAGCCAGGAGCAGGAAGACCACCAGCAGGGAGAAGCCGAAGACCGCGGCAGGCGGGATGCCCTCCGCCGCCACCTTTTCCTGGAACGACATGCCCGAGTAATCGAAGCCCATGTCGCCCGGCATGGTCTGCGCGAAGACCTCCTGGAGCGCCTGCATGCCCTGCCGGCTGCTGAACCCGGGCGCAAGGACTCCGTTGATCTGCGCCGCCCGGTACTCGTTGAACCGGACGCTGAACTCCGGGCCGTACACCGGTTTCATGGTGA
>DATKAF010000237.1:0-5944 GCA_035498395.1 Anaerolineales bacterium | reverse complement strand
TCAGAAACACTATCCCGCCGACGCGCACGTCACCTACGCTGGCAAGGCCTTCTTCTGCAAGGCCGTTGCGGAATGGATCCATCGGCAGGGTCTGTGGGCCGATTGCACAGGCGAGGGCGAGATCAGGATGGCGCTGATGGGCGGTCTGCGCCGCGAATCCATCGTTGCTCACGGCGTCAACAAGTCATCTGACGACCTCCTGGCCGCATTACAACACGCGGGCACCGTCGTAGCGGACAATCTCACGGAATTGAGGAAGATCAGCGCGCTGCGGCAGGCAAACCCCGGCGGGACACTGCCCGACATTTGGCTCCGGTTACTCCCCGGTGTCGCGGTCGCCACGCACCACGTGCATACGCAGACCGGTCAGCACGGCAGCAAGTTCGGCATGACGCCCGAGGAATTGGTCGAAGCCGTCCGCTTCTGCAGGCAGCAGGATTTGCCCGTCAGCGGACTCCATTTTCATCAAGGCTCCAACTTCCGCGATCCTGCGCCGCTGGTCTCCGCCATACGGCTTGCGGTTGAGCTCACCAGCGAAATTGCGCTAGGTAACCAATGGCATCTTTGCCCCGGTGGCGGCTGG
Organism: Anaerolineales bacterium; assembly: GCA_035498395.1. GTDB lineage: Bacteria > Chloroflexota > Anaerolineae > Anaerolineales > Villigracilaceae > Fen-1038. The sequence continues at coordinate 5,361 of DATKAF010000237.1, read as the reverse complement.
AGCGTCGCTTATCATGAGAGCGAATTGCCTCAGCCGGATATGGATGCCTACGTCCGCGTCATTTCTCAAACCATAACACGGTCCTGCAAGGACTCCGGCTTGCCATTGCCCTACCTGCATATCGAACCTGGTCGCAGCCTGATCGCCCGCGCCGGTGTTGCACTCTACCGCGTTGGTACCGTCAAGCGACGTCCTGAGGGCACGTGGATTCTCGTCGATGGCGGCATGGCCGACAACCCGCGGCATGCGCTCTATGGCTCCCGGTATTCCTGCCTGCCCGTGACACACCCCGAACGCGAACCAAATGAACCCGTCTCCATTGCCGGTCCGTTCTGCGAATCCGGGGACGTTCTCATCGAGGGCTTGCCGCTGCCCCGCCTCGACGAGGCCGATCTTCTTGCCATCCCCGCCAGCGGCGCCTACCAGCTTAGCATGTCCAGCAATTACAATGGGGCTCGCCGGCCCGCAGTCGTCTGGATCGCACGCGGGCGCGCGCGGCTTGTCATCCGCCGAGAGACCTTTGCCGACCTCTCCGATCGCGACCTCTCCCTCTCGTAAGATCGCAATCGCACAACATACCAGCTTTAGGAGTCATTATGTCTGCCACGGCAACGCCCCGAGCCTTAGGAATTAGGTTGAAATCCAGGCTGCGCTCCTATTGGTCGCTGATTAAGTCGCTGCAGACCAGCCTGCTGCTGATGACCGGCGCTGCCGGCTACCTCAGCGCGCACGCCGCCATGCGTTGGGGTGATTTCCTCGGCCTCCTGCCCAGCCTGTTCCTCGCCATCAGCGGTTCGACGATTCTCAACATGTGGTGGGATCGCGACATCGACGCACGGATGAAGCGTACCCACATGCGTCCTGCGCCGTCAGGCGATACGAGCTCCTCCGAAGTCTTGGTGCTCGGCATCCTCGTGTCGACTGTCGGCATCGGCTGGGCCTTCCTGCTCAACGTTCGCTATGGAATCGTCGTCCTGGCCGGTCTGTTCTTCGACGTTGTTATCTACACCATGTGGCTGAAACGCCGCACCTGCTGGGCCATCGTGTGGGGCGGAATTGCCGGCGCCATGCCGGTGCTCTCCGGCCGCGTCCTCGCCATCAACCGCCTGGATCCCATCGGCGTGCTGCTTGCCGCTTCCATTCTGTTCTGGATACCCACGCATACCCTCACCTTCAGCCTCAAGTTTGCCGACGACTACCTCGCTGCGGGCGTGCCCACGTTTCCATCCACCTACGGCATCCGCTTCACGCGCCTCGCGATTGCCATCTCGAGCATTGCTGCCGGCGTGTCCATGATCACCGCCTCGGTTTGGATCGGCGTCGCGGAGGGCATTCTCGCGCTGATCATTATCCTGAGCGGCGTCTTGCTCTTCCTGGCCGCCACCGTCGTCCTGCGCCCCTCGGACAAGACCAACCTGTGGCTCTACAAGTACGCCTCCCTCTACATGCTCCTCACAATGCTGCTGCTCATACCGGCGCGGTTCTAGCAAACAAGAAACCCGCCAGCAGTGGCGGGTTTCTCTATCTATTGCGCAGGGTGGCAAGGTAGTTGGGATCACCCCCGTTCTTTCACCAGCTTCAGTGCCAGCTCATGCAGCCGCTTCAGTTGTGTCCGGACACATTGCAGCCGGTCGATCTCGCTGCCGATCGCGGCCACCTTGTTGGCGAGCAGGTCGAGTACGTGCAGCGACGGCGCAGTGGCCTCGTCCTGCATGGCGACCAGGTCCCGTATCTCTCCGAACGAGCAGCCGAGCCGGCGTGCTCCCGCCACCAGCTGGATGCGCTCGAGATCCTTCTCCCCGTAATCGCGATAGCCCGACGAGTTGCGCGTGGCCGCCGGCAGCACGCCCTTGCCTTCATAGTAGCGAATGATCGACTTCGAGACTCTAGCCTGTTGTGCGATCTCACCGATCTTCATAAAGCTCCGCATTCGAAAAGCGTCTGATATCTGTCATCAACTGCCCAAATGGAGGTACATGGCATGCCGGGGCCGGTCACTTCCCGACCAGCGCGCAGATACGCTCAAAGCCGGCATGGATCATTTCGCTGAGTTCCGCCGCGACATTGGTTCCATCTGCGGGCCCTACCGGATCGGGGACATCGTAGGCAACCCCGGTCGTCGCCTCGCTGATGAGCTGCATCTTCCCGGCGCTCTCCGGGAACTCGCTGCGGATCGCCTCTTTCTGGCCTTGCTCCATCACCAGGATCAAATCGGCCGCCCGCACCAGCTCCGCATCGATACTGCGCGAACGGTGCGCTCCAAGATTCAGGCCCATGCTCTGCGCGCCCACCAGTGCCCCTGCAGCCGCGGGACTGCCGTTGTCCGCCCAGGTGCCTGCACTGACCACCGTCCAGTGCTCGCCGGGCCTTCGCAAGCGGAGTTCCTGCTGAAAGATCGCAGCCGCCAGCGGTGAGCGATATCGGTTTGCGGTGCAGACAAAGAGGATCGTTGTCATGAATGGATGGTTGAGTCGTCCAGTCGCCGATCAGTAGGCGCCCTTGTGCCAGAACACGATCTTCACGGTCTTCAGAAGGATGAACATATCCAGCCACGCAGACCAGCGCTGGATGTATTCTCGATCCAGCTCGGCGCGGCGGGCAAAGGTCGTCTCGTTCCGGCCAGAGACCTGCCACAGGCCGGTCATGCCGGGCGCCACCTGGACATAATCGTCGAAGGCTTCACCGTAGGTGCCGCGCTGGCTGGTCATCATCGGGCGCGGGCCGACGAGGCTCATCTGGCCGTGCAGCACGTTCCAGAGCTGCGGCAGCTCGTCGAGGCTGAACTTGCGGAGCAGCCGCCCCACCGGCGTGATGCGCGGGTCGTGCCGAAGCTTCTGGTAGGCTTCCCACTCGCGGCGGACTTCCGGGTCGCGTTGTACCATATCAATGAGCAGCTGGGCGGCGTTGGAGTACATCGTCCGGAACTTGAGCATCTCGAAAGGCCTGCCGTCGCGGCCGAGGACTTTTTGACGGAAGTAAACACCTCCGGGAGAAGTTATCCGGATCAGCAGGGCAGCGATACCGAAGGGCAGCGCCAGGAAAGCCAGCCCAAGGGTCGAGAGGGTAATGTCGGCCAGGCGCTTCCAGAACTGGGGCCAGGGGCTGAGCAGGTTGTTCATCACCTGAAGGCCGAGGACGCCGGAGAGGTCCAGCGACTGGAGGCTGTTCAGGCTGTAGCTGCCGTTGCGGCCCTTGATCAGGATGACGCGTTGGAAGAGGGGCCGGTAGCGGTTGACGAGCGCGTCGATGTGGTTGAGGTCGGTGACGATGACGAGGCCGGTGCTGATGGATTCGTCGCGGACGAAGCGCCGGATCTGGTCGACGGTGAGGAGTGAGCCGCGGGTGTTGCTGCCGTGGGCGAAGCGCTGGTAGCGCCGCGTCGGCACAGGGCGAAGGCCCAGTTGCAGATTCTCGTTGAAATAGCGGGCTAGCTCCGCCTCCTGGAAGCCGTCGCCGATGATGGCTACGGGCTCGCCCCAAAGCTTGAGATGGATGCAGAGCCGCCGCAGGAGGTAGCGAGCGGTCGGTATCAGGATGAGGCAGAGGCCCCAGACGACGAGGATGGTCAGGCGGGAGTAGATCGAGCTCGTCTTGAGGGCGAAAGTGATGCCGATCAGGATCAGGAAGGCGAAGCTGATGCTGCTGACGAGGTCGCGCAGCTCCTGGACGTAGTGAAGCCCGACCGCCGGGTAGAGATGGCGGCGGTAGAAGGCCACGACGAGCAAGACGGCGAGGAGGGCGAGCATGCCCTCGTAGTACGGATCCTGGAGGAAGCCCTGCACACGGTTCAGCTGGAGCGCGAGGGCGATGGAGCCGCTGAGGCCGAGCATGTCGGCCGCTCCAAGGACAACGCACATCCACAGGCGCGCGTTGCGCCGCCGGATGGAGGCGCCTGCGAGGCGGCGCCGGGCATCGTTGAGAGTGAGGCTTCGCTCTAGGACGAAGTCTGTTCCAAGTGTCTCTTCCATGTTCCCCGTTCCACGTATGAAAGGAAAAAACGATAATAGCTGTCAGCGGCCAGCTATCGACGGACGATCTATGAACGACGACGATCTGCCTGGCGAATCGCGATCGACGATTGGAACGCGCCGAACTGCTTCAGACCGAGCATCTCGGCGGTTACGAGCAGCACGAACAACGGATACTGCCTGTAGCGGGGCCATAAGCGGCGCGGCTCGGATGCGAGGCGGTAGAGCCATTCCATGCCGACCTGCTGTATCCAACGCGGCGCGCGCTTCCTGGCCCCGGAAACAAAATCGAACGCCGCCCCTACACCGACCATCACTGGAGCCTGGATGGCACCTAGGTGGGCGTGCATCCATATCTCTTGTTTGGGCGAGCTCAACCCGACCCAGAGAATATCGGCGCGGCTGGCGTTGATCATTTCGACGATGCCGCGGTCTTCATCGGGCGTGAGCGTGCGGAACGGCGGGGAATATGTGCCCGCTACCGCCAGGCCCGGCGCTAGTCGCCGCAGCTCGGTCACGAGCTTCTCGATGACGCCGGGCGCTCCCCCGTAGAAGAAATGCCGGTACCCCGTTCCAAGCTGGCAGACTTGTTTGAGCAGCTCCGTGCCGCAGACCTGCCGGACGTTGCCGTGTCCTTTTAGCCGCATGAGCCAGACGACAGCCATACCGTCGGGCGTGCTCATCGCGCTGGCATTGAATACCGCCCGGAGGTGCGGCTTTGCGTGGCACTCCATGATGGAGTGCGCGGGCGTGACGCAAACGAATTTATGCTCGCGACGCTGCACCCAGACATCCAATTGCTGGAGAGCCTGCGGCATATTGACGGCGCTGATCGGCACGCCGAGGATGCTATCCGAGGTCGCTGGCATGGTTCAGCTTACTTGCGCCCCGACAACTTGCTGCAAGACGGCCAGATACTGGCGGCCAACCATATCCGGGGCAAATTCCTTTATCTTTTCACGGTTAGCAGCGCTCATGTGGCAGCGCAATGGCAAGTCCTTCACCAGTCCCAAAATCGCCGCCGCACGCGCGGCCGGGGCTTTCGCCGGAACAAAAAGCACATTCTGGCCCTGGCATAGGTAATCTGCTGCACCCCGAATCTGTGTAGCTACGATGGGTAATCCATAATCCATGGCTTCCAGCAGAACCAAGGGAAGGCCCTCTCGCCAGCTTGGAAAGACGAACAGGTCTGCATCCTGGTAGGCACGCTCCAAATCCTGCCCCTGCAGATAGCCCATGAGCGTGACATTTCCGTTGAGGCCAGCTCGGCGAATTTCAGTCTGAAGCTTGCCTTCATCGGCTCCGACACCGGCAACTGCTAGGCGAAAATCTGCTTGTGGCCGCAAGAGCGTTAGAGCTTCGACGAGGTCAAAGATCCCCTTTTCCTTCACCA
>DATKAF010000236.1:0-5520 GCA_035498395.1 Anaerolineales bacterium | reverse complement strand
GAATCTCGTTCTGGCGGGCTCTGCTGCGCTTCTTTGCGTACTGGATCTCGGCAATCCCTCTTTTTCTGGGGTTTCTGTGGGTGATATGGGATTCGGACCGCGAGGGCTGGCACGATAAGATCGCCAGCACGCGGGTGCTGTACACGCCGAAGAAACCGCACAAGTAAGATGTCCATGGCGATCACGTTCGAACCATACCAGGAAAGGCGCCCACCGGGGCTGATGGCTCGCTTCTTCGAGACGGCGGGCCAATTCCTGGCGCTCATCAGCGGCGGCGGCATTGACTACGTCAGACAAAAAAAGGCGGCTGGCGAAGGTAACTCATTCAGTATTCTTCTCTTGCGCCTGATCCTCCTGGTGCCTTGGCCATTCCTGGATAAGAACATCGTCGCGCGGCCATTCCCCACGCAGTTCCGCATCCGGCTGCAACGGCTGGGCCCAACCTACATCAAGCTCGGTCAGATACTGAGCCTGCGCGAAGACCTGCTGCCGAAGAACGTCACCGATGAACTGAAGGCCCTGCTGGATCAGCTGCCCGCCGTTTCGTATGAGCGCCTCAAGGAGCTGATCGTCGAGAGCGTGAAGTGTCCCATCAACACGATGTACCGCTGGATCGATCCCACTCCATTGGGCTCCGCCTCGCTGGCACAGACTCACCGGGCCCGGCTCATCACGAACGAGAAGGTGGTCATCAAGGTGCTCAAGCCGGGTGTCCGCATCCTGATCGAGCGCGATACGCGACTGCTGCGCTGGTTCGGCAATTTCATGGAGCTCTTTTTGGGCCGGTACCAACCGGCGCGCCTCGTGAACGAATTCAGCGCCTATACTTTGCGCGAGGTCGACCTGCGCTTCGAAGCGGATAACGCCGAGACCTTCGCCGCCTATTTCAAAGACCGGCCCGACATTCGCTTCCCCCGCATCTACCGGCAATACAGCTCGCGCGATGTCCTGTGCATGGAATTTTTTAACGGCATGAAGCCGGACGAGAAAACTATGAAGAGGCTGAATGCCGATCAGCGCCGCCAGGCGATCGATCTCGGTGTGGGTGCCATCGTTCGCATGATCTACCGCGACGGCTTCTTCCACGCCGACCTGCATCCAGCCAATTTGATGGTATTCAAGAAACCCGGCTCGGACGATATCAGCGTCGGCTTCATCGATCTGGGCATGGTGGGTCGGTTCACGCGCGACATGCGCAAGCGCCTGTTCTACTACTTCTACTGTCTGGTCAGCGGCGACCCGGAGAATGCCGCACGCTACCTGGCATCCATCACCGTGCCGGGGAAGGGCGCTGACATGGAGGGCTTCCGCCGGGCCGCATCCGACCTGTATACCCGCTGGCTGGTGAGGCCCAACTTCAAGGAGTTCTCGCTTGCGCAGGTGATCCTGCAATCTGTCCTGCTGGCGGGACACTACCGCATCCACTACCCCGGCGAAATCATCCTGATGGTAAAGGCCCTCATCACCATCGAGGGCGTAAGCCAGATCTTCGACCCGACGATCGATATCCCGACCGCCGCCCGCCGGCACGTCCGCCTCATCCTGATGGAGGAATTCAACCCGTTCAGCATGGCTCGCGACAGCGCCCTCATCCTGCCCGAAATGGTGGACGTTTTGCGCAAGACCCCGTTGGTTCTCGCCGAGGGGATACGGGCATGGGAGACAAGCCTTAAGAAGCCGCCGTCCGGGCCGTTCGCCGGGACCCGGGGCACGCTCCTGGCCGGGTTCTGCCTGGTGGCAGGCGCATTGCTGCTGGCTGCCAACGGGCCGTGGTTTGTCTGGGGCGCGCTCTTTGTGATCGCATTTCTGTTGGCGGTTCGATCCTAGCGGTCATTAGAGGCACGTGATCTTAGGACGGGTAGCGTCCGTATGAGGCAAGCCTCCTCATATATCCTTTTCGGTGGAGCAATCAGGTGTCAAGGATCAAATTGAATAATGTTGACCTGGCGTGGCTGCGCATGGAGAATTCGTCCAATCCGATGATGATAACGGTGCTCTTGCAGTTTAAGGGGCGGGTCGATTACGACCGGCTGCTTAAGGTCATAGACGACGTTTTCGGGCGCTACCGGCGATTTCGTCAATGTGTTGTCCGCCCCGAGGGTTTCCTGGCCCGCCCCTATTGGGAGGACGATCCCAATTACTGTGTTGAGGACCATATGGATCGCGCCAAGCTGCGGCTGCCCGCCGACGATGGAGCCGTCGAGGAGCTTGTCAAGACCAAGATGAACACGCTCCTCGACTTCGCGCGTCCGCTCTGGCAGATCACCTTCGTGGACAACCATCCAGACGGCACCCTGCTGGTCGCTCGTGTGCACCACTGCATCGCCGACGGAATTTCGCTGATGCAGGTCTTTTTGCAGATGACCCAGACGGCCGCGGAGGCCGCCGCGGAGCCGGTGGCAGCCGGTATGCCCTACTCGGGCATAGCTAAGCCGAATGCTCCACGGCCTGACGCTGCACCGAAGCCTTTGCCCGGCAAGACATTTCCCCACCCACCCCTTGCCAGCATATTGCTCGCCTCCCTGAAGATCATATTCAGGCGTCCTGACCCGCCGAGCATTCTGAAGGGGCCGCTGGGAAAGACGAAGAGAGCCGTCTGGTCCCAGCCGTATAGCTTGCCAGAGATCAAGGCCATCGCCCGACATCACCATGCCACCGTCAACGATGTGCTCATGGCCATGGCTTCCGGCGCTTTCCAGCGCTACATGGATCTGCACCATGATCATCCCACACGGAATATCCGCGCCTTCATCATGGTCAATCTACGCGGGCATACGATCGACTATGAGCTTGGCAACAAGTTTGGCCTCGTCTTCTTGAAAATGCCGATCGACCGGGCCACCCCCCTGAAGCGGCTGGAAGCTCTCAAGCATGGAATGGACACCCTGAAGGCCTCAGCCGAGTACGCCGCCACATATTTCATTCTCAATATCCTTGGTCAGGTGCCGAAATGGGTGGAGGACATCGCCATCCGTATCCTGGACGCCAAGGGCACCGTGGTGGCAACGAACGTACCCGGCCCCCGGCGCGAGATGTACCTGGCGGGCGCCCCCATCAGCTCCATCAAGGCGTGGGTGCCGCAATCCGGCCGGATCGGAGTGGGGCTGAGCTTTATCAGCTACAACGACCAGGTGATGCTCGGGCTGAACGTCGACGCGGGCCTGATACCCGATCCCGAAAGCATCCTCGAGCTCTTCACCGAGGAATTTCGGGCATACCAGGCGCTGGTGCCTGAGCCTGTCGGTGATTGGGTGACTGTAAGTAACCCAGTATAAGGAGGAACCCTCCAACTTGACTGCTTAAATTCGCAGTGCTATACTGAGTTCGGTCCAATATGTGAGAGATTTCACCTACAAAAGGACACAGATCGCTTTTACGTTTGACGCGGAGGAAGCAAAATGCCAACTAAACCAGAAATTGTCGAGCCGAAAGCTGTGGAGCCCGTGACTCCCCCGAAAGTTGCCATGCCCAAGCCCGCACAGGATATTGCCGATGCGGCTGGGAAAGCGGCGCAAGCCACAGAGGAGACCGCAGAGAAGGCTGAGTCCAGAATGTTCGAGATGCTGCGCCGCATGATGCTGGCTGCCATCGGCGCCGCTGTGATCGCCGAGGAAGAGATCGAGGCCCTCATCAACCGGCTCGTAGAACGCGGTGAGCTGGCTGAGAAGGACGGCCGCAAGCTCGTCAAGGAGATGAACGAGAAGCGCAAGACGCGGACTTCCAGCGTCGGTGATGAGATCACCAAGAATGTGGAAGGCCTGCTGAAGCGCATGAACATCTCTTCCAAATCGGACGTCGAGGCGCTGGACGAGAAGCTCAGCGCGTTGTCCGCCAAGATCGACGGCCTGAAGAAAACGTAAAGAGACGCTATTGATCCATCCACAGATCGATTAAGACCATCCGGCCAGATAGCTCGAGCTTGCCCGGATCGGTCGCCCTGTAGAAAGGCCAGCCGTGTGGCTGGCCTTCTCATTTGCGTATGGAGTGTATTGCCCCCTCTGGAATCAAAAGACCGCCTGCTATTTGCAGGCGGTCGCTTTCGAGTCGGGGCGAGAGGATTTGAACCTCCGACCTCTTGCACCCCATGCTAGCGCGCTAGCCGGACTGCGCCACGCCCCGAACGAAGCGATATTATAGTCTCAGCGACATATTCCCGCAATCCCCGCCCAGGCGGATCCACGAACGGGAGCGATATCTGAAGCGCCGCGCCATTGCCGATATAATGGCGCCTGCACAAATGCACCGGGTCACGCTTGCGATGAACCCGCCAAGGAATCTCATCAACTCCTGAATGACCGAAGAATCTACAGTTCTCACACGGCTAAACCGCCCTGCAGTTATCAGCCTCATTGCTGCCTTCTTCACCGCGCTGTCGTTCTGTATTGCCGTGGCGCCGATTCCCTTTACGGGCTGGTTCTGCTATCCGGCGGCAGCCTTCCTCGGCACGGTGGCGCTGATCACGGGCTGGGCTGCGCTCATCCAGCTTGGGCATACAGCGGAGGCCGGGCGCGCCTATGCAGTGATCGGCATCACGGTCGGAGCGCTGGCACTCCTGGGAAGCGCCTGTGCCATGGCTCTCTGGATCACGCTCTTGCCGCACATCCTGGCTGCTGCCGGGCGGATCATTCACTGGGCCATCTCTGTAGGGCAGAATATTGTCCGTTTCCTTCTGAATATCCGCTAAGCTGGATGTCCATTACGTTGGGCCCGGCTTGCCAATCCTCGACGCCTCGGTTATGCTTATCCCTGTTCTCTGCGTGGGAGTGGTTAAGTCCCGGCGGGCTTCCTGGTCTTCAAAACCTGTGGCGGGTCGCGTTGCGGGCCGCGGTGGGTTCGACTCCCATCCACTCTCGCTCTTTGTATAGCCGAACCATCGGCTCGCTGGAGCGTTCCAGGCAGACCTGGCGGCCCGGCGGTCATGATCTCGAACATGCGGGACCCCTTCGGCCCGTTTTCCATATAGAGGTACAGCAAGTATGGCGATCCCTGAAAGCATCGTTCTGAATAGCCTTGTCTCGCGGGTATTTCGCGTGGAGGATGTCACGCTCGGTGAGCCCGCCCGGGGCCTGATCGCCCGCTACCGCGGGCATCTATTATATGAAGATTCTATCGCCGCCTATGACCAATTGTCGGAGTCGCTGAAGCCCTACGACATCACGCCGCTCTTCCGGGTGGACAAAGGCGAGCAGGTCATTTATCTGACGCCGCGCCGCCCGGATCCGAAGCCCGCACGGCCTTCCATCAACCTGCTCCTGTTCGTTCTCACGGTGCTGAGCGTCATGCTGGTGGGCGGCACCCCGCCATCCGGAGCGCCACCGGCCGGTTTCGGCGGGCAGGCCCAGTACTACCTGGAAACGCTCCTCTCCGGCTGGCCCTATGCTCTCAGCCTGATGTCGATCCTGCTGGCGCACGAGTTCGGCCACTACCTGATGAGCCGCCACCATAAGACGGCAGCTACATTGCCGTATTTCATCCCGCTGCCGTTCCCTCCATTGGGTACGATGGGCGCGGCCATTGTCA
>DATKAF010000235.1:0-3628 GCA_035498395.1 Anaerolineales bacterium | reverse complement strand
GTTCGCGAGACCTTCCACGGTCATGATCTCGGCATGGTGCGCGCGCGGCGCAGGAACCAGGCAGGACATCACGGCCTGCCCGTCCAGGAAAACTGTGCACGCGCCGCATTCTCCTTCAGCGCAGCCTTCCTTGGTGCCCGTGAGCTCTCCGTCTTCGCGCAACAGCCGCAGCAGCGTCTTATCATGCCCGCTGGTGAACACGACCTTCCTGCCATTGATGGTCGTCTCGATGGGCTCTTGTGGATGCCGTGCCGCCACCGGCTTGATCGCTGATACCCGGACATCTGCGGGCCGCGCCTTGTCGGACAGAATCACGGGCGAGTCCGGGAAGCCTGCCATCTGGCTGCCATTCCGAACGGCTGTCAGGCCGCGCCGCGTGATGACCTGGACGATCTCCGCGCGGTAAGCGGCGGACCCGCGGATATCGTCGATGGGGCGGCTGGCCTTCATGCTCAACGTTGCCGCTTCTGCGATCACTTCGTCCGTCAAGTCCCTACCACGCAGGTAAGCTTCGGCCTCCGCGGCGTGGATGATCGTCGGGGCAACAGCCCCGAGCGTGATGGAGGCCGATCTGGCCCGCGTCCCGTCCAGGTCGACGACCAAGGCGACATTGACCAGCGAGATGGCCTGCGCCCGGCGCAGCGCGAACTTCACGAATGTACCGCGCTGGCTGGCAGTCATGGCTGGGAATGCAATCTCGGTCAGCATCTCATCCGGCTGCATCACGGTCTTGCGGACGCCGGTGTAGAAATCGGTCAGGGCGACCTGACGTTCGCCACGCGTCGAGATGAGCCGCACAGACGCGCCCAGCGCCATGAGCGGGGTGATGGTGTCGTTCGCGGGCGAAGCGGTGATCAGATTGCCTGCCACGGTGCCGCGATTGCGGATCTGTGGGGCGCCGACCTCCCAGGCCGCGCGCGCCAAGGGGTAGGCGCGCTCGCGGATCAGGTCGGATGCGGCGCAGTCGTTGTGCGTGACCAGCGTGCCCAAATGGATCACGCCATCATCGTCCAACTCGATCCGGTCGAGTCCCGGAACGCGTGTGATGTCGATGAGCGTGCTGATACCCTTTCGCGCGCCGCGTTCCAGCTCCAGGATCAGGTCGGTTGCACCGGCAACGATCCGGGCCGCGCCGGCCTTTTCGTCCAACGCTTTCAGGACTTCCTCGACGGAGTTCGGTTGGATGTAATTCTGCCACATAGGAGTAAGGGATCAGGAGGGGCGGCCGCGATGGCGTCGCCCCGGTGTGGGATGGCTATCTCGCATTGCCGGTGAACGCTTCGGTTCGGCGGTTGATGGTTTCTACGGCCTGGCGTCCGAGCGTTGTGAGGTTGCGGATGGCAGCGGGAAGCCCGGCGTCATCGCCCAGGCTCGCCTCCACATTATCCAGCGCGTGTGCGATCTGATCTCCCAGCTCGAAGAAGGCAAGGTCGAATGTGTAGAGCTGCTCCAACTCCTTCTCGTTGATCTTGACGGCGTCGAACAGCCCGGAGTAGCCGCGGGCGGCAGTCGTGACCTTGTCGATGAAGGTGCGCAACTGCAGGGCGGCTTGCTCCATGTCGTCCACGAAGTCGATCTTTTTGGCGCTGATCAAGTCCTTTTGCAGGTTCGACGTGCGGGTCCAAAGCTCGGTGAAGCGGCGCGCCACTGTGTCGCGCACCAGCTTGTCGGCATCGCGACGGTTCTGTCGTTCCACGTAGCCGTGGAATCCGGGGACGTACGAGGCCAGTCGCTTGAACGGATCGACCTGGCCGGCCACATTCTGATACATATCAGTCATATGTTCCTCCTGCCTTCATCTACGGAGAACTGCCAAAAGCGTCTCAGCGCAGGGCGGTGTTGAGGGAGGCGACGACCAGGCTGAGACAGGCCAAAACCGCCATGCCGAGGAATATCAACCCGACCACCCGCCAGGCAAGTTCGGCTGCCTCCCGATTCCGGCGATCCTCCGCGGCGCGCTCCCACGGGCTCAGGCTGGCGCGCCGTTCATGCTCCTCGCGCTCTGCCATTTCCTGGAGCGCCATCCCGATCATCGCCACGCCCATCATGGACATTGGGTCATCTGGATCGAGCGGATCGTGGTGATGGTGATGGTCGCTCACGAGTACGCCTCCTAGCCCCTATTTGTGCCTCCCGATTGTAATCGGAAATGTCAGATTGCGGCGATAGTGCATCGCGCGTAAAGGAATGTTGCCGGTGTTGATGGAACGCAGACCGCCGTGGGAACGTTTCAAGGTCTGGACGCGGAAATGCCTCCGACGCCTGGTGCGCAGTATAATTACATGTTGCATGCTTTCCAACCAACACATAGGAGTGCAGGGATGTCTGAACTAACGGAAGTCTTGAGCGCCATCGGCAACAGTGTTGCCGTGGAGGGTCCGAACGTAAAGGTCAAGGACGCAGCGAAGCTGCGCGCGACGGTCGAAAAGCTGGTGGAGTTCTCGGCACTGCAGTCGGGTGAAGTGCAGGGATGGGCGCGATATATCGTGCGTGGGGCGGCCTTAGACCTGGGCATCGTCCCGTGCTCCATCCAGGATCTCTACCTGGCCCGCGGCCGCGGCGACGCCCCTCTGACGTGGACTACGCCTGCAATGAATCTGCGGGTCCTGTCGTATCATTCCGCGCGCGCCGTGTTCCGCGCGGCGAAGAAGATGAACGGGGCGGCCTTCATCTTCGAGATCGCCCGCTCCGAGATGGGCTACACAGCCCAGCGGCCGGCCGAGTATTCCACGAACGTGCTGGCTGCCGCCATCGCCGAAGGCTGGAAAGGGCCGGTGTTCATCCAGGGCGACCATTTCCAGATGTCTGCCAAGAAGTACGCCTCGGATGCGCAGGCCGAGATCAACGCGGTCAAGGACCTCGCGCGGGAAGCGATCTCTGCCGGCTTCTTCAACATCGATGTGGATACGTCCACGCTGGTGGATATCAGCAAGCCGACCGTGCCCGAGCAGCAACTGACGAACTACTCGCTGTCGGCTGAGTTCGCGACGTTCATTCGCGAGCTGGAGCCGAAAGGCGTGACGATCTCCATTGGCGGCGAGATCGGCGAGGTCGGCGGTCATAACTCGACCGAAGAGGAGCTGCGTGCCTTCATGGATGGCTTCAACGCAGAGCTCAAGAAGCGCGCATCGGGCAAGCCTGGCCTCAGCAAGATCAGCATTCAAACCGGCACATCCCATGGCGGGACGGTCCTGCCGGACGGCACGCTTGCCAAGGTCAGCATCGACTTCGAGACTCTGCGCGATCTCTCCCGCGTGGCTCGCAAAGACTACCACCTGGGCGGCACGGTCCAGCACGGCGCATCGACGCTGCCGGAAGATGCATTCCACAAGTTCGTCGAGAACGAAGCCATCGAGGTTCACCTTGCCACGAACTTCATGACGATGTTCTACGATAATGCTCCGGCGAGCCTGCGCCAGGAGATGTACGCCTGGCTCGACAAGAACTCCGCCTCCGAGCGCAAGCCGGACATGACCGCCGATCAGTTCTACTATAAGACTCGCAAGAACGCTCTTGGCCCATTCAAGCAGCAGTTGTATGCGCTCTCCGCGGCGGACAAGGAGACGATCACCGCGGCCTGGCAGACGCAATTCGAGAAGCTGTTCAACCTGCTGGGGGTCGGCAACAC
>DATKAF010000234.1:0-11617 GCA_035498395.1 Anaerolineales bacterium | reverse complement strand
GGAGGTCTGGTGGACCGGATACCCGATGAGGTTGATCTGCATCGGGGTGAGGTTATTGCTGGCAAAGTAAGCTGCGAGGACACCGACAATGACGGCTAGAACCAGTGAGATTAGCACGGTAGACTCCTTTCAATGCCTGACTTGAACTGCCTGCCGATAGGCCTCGAGCAGCACCGCGAAGTTCCTGGACCAATCGGCGCGTTCCCGCGCGCACTGGCGGGCATGAACACGGGCGCGGGTCAGGTCATCGGGCTGGTCCAGGAGGGCGAGGATACTGCCTGCCAGCGCCTGCGCATCGCCATCGGGGAAGAGCCAGCCGTTGGCTCCGTCCGTCACCCACTCCCTGTTGGCAGGGATGTCGGAAACAAGGACCGGGAGCCCGCAGGCAAGCGCCTCCATGAGTGAAACGGAAGAACCGTCCACATGCGAGGGCGAGATATAGAGGCTCGCCATGCGGTACCAGCGCGGTAGGTCGGCCTGGGAAACGTAACCGGCGAACTGGACACGGTCGAGGACATTACCGTTCATGAGGATCTGCCGGAGCGAGCCGCCCATCGAGCCGCCGCCCAGCAGCAGAAGCGTTGCGTCGGGGCGTTCGTGGGCCACCTTCACGAAGGCGCGGGCCAGCACATCCACGCCATAGCGCGGCTCCCAGCTGCGGTTGCAGAAGAGGACGAATGGCGACGCGGCTGGAATACCTGCGGGCTTGAAATGATCCAGGTCCACTCCCCATGGGAAGACAGCCGTGTTGCCGGAGGGCATGCCAAAGGAAATAGCCTTATCGCAAGTAACGCGAGCATCGCTCACGAAGAAAGCGCTGCGCTTCAATGTATAACGTGTCACCCAGCGCCACCAGGTGTTGCGGTCAGCATCCTGCATGAGGTCGAAGCCCCAGGACATGGTGAGGAGCGGGCGGAAGCCCGAGAGGGCGGCGAGGAAGGCGCAGGTCTGGATGGGGCCTGCATGCACGAGGTCCGGGCGAAGCTCGCGGAGGATGCGCAGGAGGCCGGAGCGCAGGCGAGGCACAGCGCGCCACCGGAACTGCTCGCCGGCACCGTTCCATTGCACCTGCTGGATGCGGGAGGGCACGGGCCGGTCCTCGACCTGGCGCCTGGCATGTGTCAGCCGCAAGTAGAAGACCTCATGGTCGGCGCCCGCCAGCGCGGAGAGGAAGCGGTGGTCATGCGGCGAGTAGTCCTGGCTGAAGTAGAGGACACGCATCAGGCGGCGCCCAGGTCGGTCCAGCGGAGTTCCTGCCCCAGCTCGAAATCATGCAAGGCGCGCGTGCCGAGCACATCCGGGATCTCGTATGGTTTTATCGCGCCGGGGGTGGCTGGGCGCAGAACGTCGATCATATCGCGGCTGAAGACCTCGCCGGCCTTAATGAAACGCGCGGCGCGCAGGCAGCGACGCTGTACGACAGCCGTATCGATCTCGTTATCGGCGATGAACTTGTCCGGGCTGCCGAGGGAACGCTCCAGCAGGCGCGTCTCTTCAACCATCCTGGCCCAGGCATCAGGGCTCATGGCGAACTTGTGGTCGGGACCCACGCGGTCATTCCTATCGGTGAAGTGCCGCTCGATGACGCGCGCGCCGAGGGTAACCGCACCGAGAACCGGAGCGACGGCATGCGTATGGTCGGAGAGGCCCAGGATCACATCGGGGAACATGGCGGCGTAGGTCTTGAGGACGTTCAGATGCAGGTGATCGTAGTTGCCGGGGCTGGCAGTGTAGTTGGTATTGCACTGCATCAGCACCAATCGCTTGTTGATCTTCAGTATGGCCCGGACGGCACGCTGCACTTCCCCAATGCTGGAAGCGCCAGTCGCAACGAAGAACGGCTTGCCCTTGCTTGCCATGCGCTCCAGGGCCTCGATCCAGTCGATCTCGCCGGAACCAGCTTTGTAGACTGGAACGTACGGATCGAGGAAGTCGATGGCGGCGAAATCGTAAGGGGAAGAAAAGTAATCAATACTGGCCTGACGGCACTCCTCGGCAAGCGTTAGGGTCCACTCGAAGGGAATGGAGGCGGCGCGATAGACCTCGACCACCGATCTTTTCCACGAAGCCTGGTGGCTGACCTGGCTGTTCATGTGAGTGAAGCCATAGTCGGAAACGATCTTCGGCGCGTCGAAGTTCTGGAATTTGGCGGCGTCAGCCCCCGCCTGGCTGGCAAGCCGGATCAACTGCCTGGCGCGCTCGAGGTCGCCGTCATGGTTGGCAGCAATATCGGCGATGAAGTAAGTCGGGTGGGCTGGACCGATGAGGCGGTCGCCAATCTGTATGTCCATCAGTTGTCTCCCTGCGCCGCCCTCAGCCGGCCCGTCAGAGTCTGTTGATAACTCCGGATCTTCTGTGGATAACCCTGCCCGTACTGTGCATGGAACGCGTCGAGGCCTGTGGAGAATTCGGGAAGCTCGAGCCCCAGCTCGGTGGATAACTTGTGGGTGGATAGCCACAAGTTGTGGGAACGATGTGCAGAAAGGCCGGCTCTCTCCACGGACTGAGGCGCAATGAGCGACGATCTGAGGCCGAACTTACGGGCGATCTCCACGCCGAACTGGTACTTGGTCATCGCTTGTGGCCCGACCGCATGATAGATGCCCGGCATTTCCCGGGGCAGCATCAGCATCAGGATGCCGGCCAGGTGACCAACGAACATCGGGCAGAAGTTCACGTCGGTGAAGCCGTTGACGTTCGAACCGCGGCTCAGATTGTTCACAAAGAACTCCGCCAGGCTGCGCTTTCCGCTCAGGGACCAGCCGTAGAAGTTTACGCGGGCAACCGTGGCCGCCGGATAGGCTTGCAGGACGGCTCGCTCCCCTTCCAGCTTGGTGATGGCGTAAATGCCGCGCGGGTCGGGCGCATCGGTCTCGACGTAGGCATCCTGCTTGTCACCGCCGAAGACGGCATCGGTGGAAATGTGGATGAGCCGGATCGCGTGGCGGGCGCAGGCCTCGGCCAGGCGCTGAGGTAGTTCAGCGTTCGTGAGATGGGCCAGCGTCGGGCGCTGCTCGCAGGCATCCACGTCGGCGATGGCGGCGCAGTGGATCACCGCCTCGGGACGGAGCTCGTCCAGAACCTCGCTCACGGCATCCTTGTCAAGGAGATCGCGCTGAATGATGCGAAAGGGCGCGGAGGGCAGCTTGCCGCGGTCCAGCCCGATGATCTCATGCGTGCGGGACGCTTCCAGTGCGAGATTAAGCCCCAACAATCCATTGGCGCCCGTGATCAACAACCTCATACCAGCCTCCCCGCGCCTGACAAGACGGCCTAGCCCTTCAGCCTTCCGACCGCGTACAGTTTCTCAAAGGGCTCGATCAGAGCCTGAATGCCCTTGATGTCCAGCCAATCTGTGTTTGTCTCGCTGGAATATCGAAAACCATCCGGCAAGGGCTTGCCCTCGTAGTGCAGATCGCGCTCCCACAGAGTTTCCGGCGGCTTGACGATATACATAGTCTCGCGCTCGACCGTGTTGCGGGCCTCGTCCTCCGAGATCAGAACCTCGTGGAGCTTTTCGCCGGGCCGGATGCCGATCACCGATACGGAAGCGTCGGGCGCAATGGCACGGGCCAGATCGATCACTTTCATGCTCGGTATCTTGGGCACAAAGACCTCCCCGCCGCGCATCTCCTCCATGCAGGCAATGACGAAGCGCACGCCCTGCTCGAGGGAAAGCCAGAAACGGGTCATGCGGTCGTCGGTCACCGTGATCGTGCCATGCTCGCGCTGACTCAGGAACACGGGGACAACAGAGCCGCGGCTGCCCACGACGTTGCCATAGCGCACGCAGGAATAGCGCGTGGCGGAACCGGCGGCATACGCGTTGCTCTGCACCGCCAGCTTCTCGGCGGCCAGCTTGGTCGCGCCATAGAGGTTGACCGGATTCACGGCCTTGTCCGTGCTGAGGGCCATGACCTTCTTGACACCGGCGTCGAGGGCGGCTTCCACAACATTGCTGGTACCCATGATGTTGGTCTTCACAGCCTCCATCGGGTTGTACTCGCAGGCAGGGACCTGCTTGAGGGCCGCGGCGTGAACGACGACATCGACGCCATGCATCGCCCGCGTCAGGCGCTCGCGGTCACGCACATCGCCGATGAAGTAGCGCAGGATCGGCTGGTCGAACCCGGCCGAGCGCATCTCGTGCTGCTTCAGCTCGTCGCGGCTGAAGATTATGAGCTTCCTTGGCCGTAGGTCCTTGAGTGCGATCTCTACGAACTTCTTGCCAAAAGAGCCCGTGCCACCGGTTATGAGGATTGTCTGATTCGTCCAGTCCATGCATTCTCCAGGAAGAGAAGAAAGTAGTGAGAAGAGATTAGAGATTAGAGGAATACGAGTTCTTGGTAATGACGATCATCGGATATTGACCAGCCTCGCCAAAGAAACGAGGAAAGGCATCTTCCAGCCAATAGACGAGGCGCAGGAGCGCTTCGCCGCCCAGCCGCGGGCGGATGAACCAGCGCATGAAACGCGGGCTCAAGCTCCGCCACGGATAGATGCGGAAGTCAACGGCACCCTGCAACTCGTGCTTGAGCCAGGCAGGCGTCATCTTCTCGACGAACGTGCCGGCTTGATCATCTTCCGAGGCCCAATCCTTCTTGCGCTTGGCGGAGCGGCCCGATAGGCGGCGTCCAAGGCGGATGAAAGGCTCGGCCAGCCGCATCAGTAGAGGATTATGCCACCCATTCACCACGACCGCGATCTTCCCCGGTGCGAGGACGCGATCCAGCTCGAGATATGCCTTCTTGTGCTCACCCAGCGGCAGGTGGTGAATGGTATGCATCGAGACTTCACCGTCGAACGAATCCCGGGCAAATGGCAAGTTGGCGATATCGGCCACCACGTACAGGCCATGCTCCTTGAGCCGGACCCGCGCCTGCCGAAGCGCCGTCATCGAAATGTCGGCACAGACGCGATAGTCGTAGCCCCTGGAATAGGCGAGATAGTCCGGCCACTGAACGGGGCCGGAACCGGCGTCGAGCAGGAAGCGGCCGCGGGTAAAAAGATGGCGGCTGACGCGCAGGTGGCACTTGTGGATGTATTCCCGGGAAACCGGGCGCAGGTCTTCGTAGCGCGCGTTCTGATACAGGCCGTCGTCCTGCTGGGACCAGCCGATATTGTCGTAGAACTCGCGGACCTGCTGACGGGAATTTTGCATCAGGGCATTGAGGGCAGGCGATCACAAAGTGCGGGCGACCCATTGGCTCGCCCCTATATTTTCCATCCGGTCTCGATACGACAGCACAAAGCGCTGCCTACTCGACCAGCGGCGGGATGCAAACAGCGCAGCATGCTGCGTGCCGACGGATGACACGGTCGAATCCGTCACCATTTCAGCGGATCTCCGGCCAGATAGCGGAAGGTCTGTCCAAATTGCTGCCCACCTTCCGAGGAGAGGACCCGGTCCAGAGGCCAGACATCGAGGTCCTCCCAGAAATGCATGAGACGCCAGGGGAAATCCAGTGGGAACTCGAAGAAGAATCGATAAGCGTAGTTCCAGGCATTCTCGACCTGCGCCGGTGACAGGCGATGCGAAGGCAGATTGGCGAGGAGAGAGTCGAGGGTGCCCGTATACTCCTCCCATGAGGAGGGGTCGAATGTGAAGCCGCGGCCGCGGTAGTGCGTGTTTCCCGCCACAACCACAGGCACGCCGCGCATGGCCATCTCCATGCCAACCGTGGTGGTGTAGGCAAGCCCGAGCGAGGCGATCTCCATCAGGTCGTAGGTATTGACCTTCTCGGTCGGGGCGACCACGTGAATCTGGCCGGGACACTCCGGGAGAGCGCGCTCAATGACGCCCATGATGGACGGTCCCTTCATCAGGCGCTCGCCGGGATGAACACGGACAACCAACTGTGTATCGCGGCGCTGCGCAAAATACCGGACGGTCCTCTCGATCCACTGCGCCATGCTCTCAGCGAAGACATGCCGGCCGAGAGTAAGGCTATCGCCGAGGACGTTGGTAGCGAGCAAGACGACCGGCCGTTCATCCAGACCCAGCGTCTCGCGCAATTGCTGGCTGCCCACGGGAGCAACGTCCTGCCAGAAGCGCGTGCCCTTGCCATACTTACGCGCATGGCTGCGCGCATCCTCGAACTCTGCAATAACCTGGCGCTGACCATCGCTCAGAGGTTGGGAACTGCGGGCGGCCCACAGAGCATCCGTGTTCTGATGCATGACGATGTCATTCTGAGCAAGCCAGATCTGCTCGCGCTGGTCGTTGAACTCGTAGGTGACTGCATCGATCCCGATGCGACGCGCAGCTTGATATGCCACCGCGAGCTCCGTGACCAGACCGTTCGGCACGAGAACCGTCTCCGGTGCCTCATCCGCCAGTAGCCGCAGAATGGAGAGCAGGGCACGCTCATTGCGCTCGCGGCGCAGGGAATACAGCGGGGAGGCCGCGTCGAAGTCCTCGACCTGCTCGCGGTACATGGTGTCGTAGGCCGCCGACGTATCCAGTGCCTGCCGGAGCCCCGGGGGAAGCCCTTCGACCGGCTTCACGTCGAGCAGCGAGACGACCTTGACGAAACCATCCAGCGGCTGAAGCACCCGCCGGGTGTAGAGGTCCTGGCGGCGAAGATCGAATGCGTTGATATCCTTGTCGAAATTGGCGTAGGGCAGATAGGCGATGGTCACATCGTGCCCCCGCCCGCGCAGGGCGAGTCCCACCATGACCGCCTGCTCGATCCAGTAATGCAGCGTTGCGAACAGGAGGAGCCGCTTACCGCGCGGGGCACGTGCCGCAAAGGAACGCGCCTGCTCGAGAGCCAGCGGCAGATGGGACCTCAACTGCTCGAGGTTGTAGCGAGTACGCGGGCGACCGCCGCGCACGGCATCGTAGAGATCTGCCGCCATCGGCACGCGCCCCAGCACATCCTTCAGAACCGTCGCCATCCGTTCCTACTCGACCTTCTCGATCGTCCAGTCCAGCCGCGGGCGAACGGGACCTTGGCGAAGCTCGGGCCATTGCGTGCCTGGTCCGCCGGAGACATCCACGTTGAACGAGAGGGCATTCTCATCCATGAAGTAGCGACGGACTGCAAAGGAACTGGCATTGACGCCCAGCGAATAGCGGCCCTCGTTGAGGAAATCGGCCGGGATGCAGCAACGGCTGAAGTAGTGCCCGGCCGGGCGGGCGCCGAACTGCTCGAACTGCTTCGCGTCGTCCACATCGAAGGCGGTGAAGACATATTCGCCGCGCATCGTGCTGAGGTACATGCCCACCCGCAAGCCGGTCAATGCAGCGTCGAGTTGGTATTCCCATTCGATGGTCACTGGCTCCGTCGAGCGGACGGTATCGACAATTTTGCCGCGCTGGTCCCTGATACGCAAAGCGATGGGCTTGAAGGGCGCCGAGGTGGGCGGGATCTCGTCCGGCTCCCAGATGCGCTCGCCCGTTTCCGCCTGGCCAGAGGAGAGATAGAAATCGACTGCCTCCTGCGTGGGCCCACGCTTGATCAGCTGGCCCTTCTTCAGGACGATGGCTTCCTGCGTGAGCCGCAGGATGGCAGACATGTTGTGACTGACGAATAGCACGGTGCGGCCCTGCTGAGCCACGTCGCTCATCTTGCCAAGACACTTCTTCTGAAATTCGGCATCGCCGACCGCCAGGACCTCATCCACGACCAGGATCTCGGGCTCGAGGTGGGCGGCGACCGCGAAGGCCAGCCGCAGGTACATGCCGGACGAGTAGCGCTTCACGGGCGTGTCGATGAATTGGGCCACCTCGGAGAAGGCGACGATCTCATCGAACTTGCGGTCGATCTCTGCCCGGCGCATGCCGAGCACCGCGCCGTTCATGTAGATGTTCTCGCGGCCGGTCAATTCCGGATGAAAGCCGGTGCCGACCTCCAGTAGCGAACCGACGCGGCCGCGAACCATGACCGTGCCCCTGGTCGGCTCGGTGACGCGCGAAAGGACCTTCAGCAGGGTGCTTTTGCCCGCGCCGTTGCGACCGACAATGCCAAGCACCTGACCTTCATCGAGATCGAAGGACACGTCATCCAGCGCCCAGATGTAAGAAACCGAGGCGCTGCCGCGCATGCCCTTGCCGGTTAGCGAGCGCGCCAGGCGCACCGGCGACATGGCAACATCGACCAGGACTTCGCGCATCATGCCGTAACGGAACTTGGTCTGCGCGGCGCCGATGCGGTAGCGCTTGCTCAGGTGATCGACACGAATGGCTTTGGTCATCTTAGATCGTGTCTGCGAAGGTCTTTTCCATCGAGCGGAAGTAGAACAGCCCGCCGACCAGCGTGGCGATCGAAATGGCGATCGAGGCCCATATGTAGATGCCCGGCCCGGTCTTCGTACCCAGCAGCGCCCAGCGGAAGCCATTGACGACGCCCGCCATGGGGTTCAGCGAGTAGACGAGCTGCCACTTCTCCGAGATCACCTTGGCGGAATACGCGACGGGCGTCAGGAAAAGCCAGAACTGCGTCAGGAAGGGCAGCACGTAGTTGACATCGCGGTATTGCACGTTGATGGCTGAGAGCCAGAGGGAAACGCCCAAAGCGGTGACGATCGCCAGGAGCAGGAACAGGGGCAGCCAGAGCATGGCAAGCGTGGGCGGGATTCGGTAGTAAATCATCATCACGATCAGGATCAGGAAGGCGATGGCGAAATCCACCAGCCCGCCCAGCACCGATGACAACGGCAGCACCAGCCGGGGAAAGTAGATCTTGGTGATCATGTTCTGGTTGGAGGTGAGCGAACGGCTGGCGTTGTTCAATGCCGCAGTAAAGAGCCCCCAGGGAAGCAGCGCCGTATAGGAGAAGATGGGATACGGGATGCCTTCGGTCGGAACCTTGGCGACGGTGCCAAAAACGAACGTGAAGACGACCATCGTCAGGACCGGCTGGATCACCGCCCACAAAGCGCCGAGCAGGGTCTGCTTATAGCGAACCTTGATGTCGCGCCAGATCATGAAATACACCAACTCACGATAGATCCACAGATCGCGCAGATTGAGGGCGGCGAGGCCGGTGGAAGGCTTGATGTAGATGGTTTCGGGCGCGCGGACAAGCTCAGTTGAGTTTTGCATGTTCAGAAACGAATGCTCCGTGCCTGGCTTCCGGGCTAGCGGACCGGCTGCCTTTGGGTCTCGTACCACTCGATGGTGCGGCGGATGCCCTCCTCGAAGGAGACCTTTGCCTGCCAGCCAAAATACTGGCGGGCGCGGGTCACATCCAGTCCACGGCGGGGCTGACCGTTTGGTTTGTCGGTCTGCCAGACGATCCTGCCTTTGAAGCCGGTCAGGCGGACGATCATCTCGGCCAGATCCTTGATGGAGATCTCATAACCGGAGCCGAGGTTGACCGGTTCGGGTCCGTTGTACTTCTCGGCCGCATCGAGGATGCCGGCCGCGGCGTCCTCCACGTACAGGAACTCGCGCGTGGGCGAGCCATCGCCCCACACGGGCAGCTCGGCATCGCCGCGGTCGCGGGCCTCCAGCGCCTTGCGGATCAGCGCGGGGATTACGTGCGAGGTCTGCAGGTTGAAGTTATCACGCGGGCCATACAGGTTCACGGGCAGCAGGAAGATGGCGTTGAAACCATGCTGCGCCCGGTACGCCTGCGCCTGGACGAGCATCATCTTCTTGGCGAGACCGTAGGGCGCGTTGGTCTCCTCCGGATAGCCGTTCCACAGGTCGTCCTCCTTGAACGGAACGGGTGTGAACTTGGGATAGGCGCAGACCGTGCCGATGGCGACGAACTTGCCTACACCCAGCTTGTACGCCTGGTGCATGAGTTGGACACCCATCATGATGTTGTCGTAGAAGAAATCGGCGGGGTGCTCGCGGTTGGCCCCGATTCCGCCGACGTTGGCAGCGAGGTGGACGATTACGACATCCTTGGGCGCGATGCCCTTCAAAGCGTCTGCGTACATGGCGTCGATGCCCGGCCGCTCGATGAGGTTGTAGGCCTCGATGCGCGGGATGAAGACATCTTGAGCGCCGCGCTGAGCGAGCTGCCCCGTGACAAACGAGCCGAGGAACCCGGCACCGCCGGTGACGATCACGCGCTTGCCCTGCCAGAAACTGTCCGCCATGTCGACTCCTATTGCACGATGAATTGAGCGTTCCGATACCGCTCGTCCAGAGGGTTGCGGATGAGGCCGGCCTTCAATGCAAAGAGAAGGTCGCGAATCCCGTCGTCCACGTTCAGCGTGGTCCCGAAGCCGAGTTCGCGCCGGATCTTGGCAAAGGAGACGGTGATATCGCGCATATCGCCGCCGAAGGTCAAATCCTTGTACTCCACAAGGGTCTCCGGCATGCGCTTCAGCACGAGCTCGACGATCTGATCCTTGGTGTAATTGCCGTTCTCGGCGCCGAGGTTGTAAACCTGGCCGCGGGCTTTTTGGTCGGGCGCGTCGAGCCCCATGAGGATGCCGCGCACCACGTCGCGCACATGCACGAAGGAACGGGAGTAGCCGCGCTGGTAGATCAGGAGATGACGCTTGGTGTAGGCATCCAACACGAACTGGTTCACGATCAGGTCGAAACGAGTGCGCGGCGAGATCCCGTACAGGGTGGCAAAGCGGAACAAAAGGGGCGAGCAGTCGGCGTTCCTCTGCGCAAGCAGATACTCTTCTGCGGCGATCTTGGTTTCGGCGTACAGGGATTGCGGATTCAGCGGCGATTCTTCCGTCACCGGCTTGCCGTCGGGCATCAGGCCGTAGTTGCTATACGTTGAGGAGAAGACGAAACGGTGAATGCGCAGATCGCAGGCCTGCTCGAACGCCATCTTTGTGGCGTCGACGTTGTAGCGCCATGCCACCTGCTTTCCCACGGCCTGGCAGGCGGGAAAACCGACGATGGCGGCCAGGTGGACAAGCGCCGAGGGCCGGGGCCACCCGCCATTCGAGAACTGCTCATCCCGGATCGCGTCCTTGATCGCGCGAGGCTCCGTGACGTCGCCGTGGACGAAATGGAAGGAGGGATGGTGCAGGAACGCGACCAGCGATTCCCCCCCGAAGAGCAAGCTGTCGATGGCCGTGACCAGGAAGCCGGCCCGCAGAAGCTCGGAGATGAGCAAAGAACCAATATAGCCGGCTCCGCCGGTGACGATGATGTGGCGATCCTCACTCATTTCGGCTCCGCATGTTCAGATATACTTTCCAACCCCTGCACTCCAGCTCGGGGGCATCCTCGTCCGGCACGATAGTGAAGCCCTGCTCAAGGCAGGACAGCCGGCAGATATCAGCCACATCGCCATCTCCGCGAATGCGGACGTAGTCATACCCCGCCGCACGCGCTTCCTGCAGGTGGTCCTTGACGCGCTGCCGGGTCCGCCGATAGAGGTCGAAGGACCGCTCGATGTAGTCGACCGTGAGCCGCGCGCGCAGTGCAATCCCCTCAGGCGTGATGATGTAGCGGAGCTTCTTCCGCTCCGCGCGCTGGACCTTCACATAGCCCTTGGCAATGAGCCGCTTTAGATGCCAGTTGACCGTGCCTACCGCTACGCCCAACTGGGTGGCAAGGGCGGCCTGATTGACATCCGGGTCGCGCTCCACTTGCTCCAGCAAGGTCAGCTCGCGTTGGGTATCCTTCGAGGTTTCCATGTCCAAAATTCAGTCGTTGAATTATAATCCCAAGTGCGTTTGGGTCAAG
>DATKAF010000233.1:0-5095 GCA_035498395.1 Anaerolineales bacterium | reverse complement strand
GATATTTGTGACTGCCAGCGTCCCTTCCTTTGCGCTCCCCACGGAGGTCGCCCCCGCCGTCGATTTGACTGCGTGGGATAATTCGGCAGATCTGCCGCTTCCGGAGCTTGTGTCACTCCGATCGTAGCTTTCCACGAACCCGGCTGGAGGCATCACGGTAGTGTTGCCCGCCAAGCCGACAAAGGCCAGGAGCATGTCGTTCGCCCCATGGGTTGTGACCTGAGTGAAGGAGGCAGTCGCCGTGCTCCCGTTTACTTTGCCGCTGCTCGAGTCAATGGGGCTGGATGTCTTCACGCCAATATAATCGCTGATCCCACCCGTTGCGGGTTGTGTCGCACTGAACGTCCAGCGATAGGAGCTGGGCTCAGACGATGTGGCGGCCTTGTAGTAGCTCGCCATCACCATCGCAGAACTCGCGGCAGTATTGCGAATTAGCATCCAGCCGCTGGGCGCGGTGATGATCACGGTCGATGAATTCACGACGACCTGCGCAACCATGACATCGCCGGCAACAACACCTGCCGGCTTTGCTATCGTGAGGCCCGTGCTACCGGCTCCATTGTTGGCAGTGGTGTTCGACCGCAGTGAAATGCCCGAAGCAGCCTGAACCGCAACGATGCTCACAGCCGAGAACGTCAGAACCGCCGCGAGCACGACATAGATGAGAGCCTTGGACAGTAGAGGTAATGCAGCGTGCACTTTCATCGAAAGGCATTCTCTTTCTTCAGCAGGATGACATGAACTGTCAGGGAACCTGCAGCTACCGGTCTCGGAAGCGCCTGTCGCCCGCTCGTCTTAGGCGCAATTCATGCAGGATAACGCCTACCATCAATATCGAGAATCGCGGGCGATTCGTGACGTACCCCGGCAGCCCGGACCCGTCAGCGCCCCTGGATCGGACTATGCAGGCTGCTGTCCAAATCAGACTGCGCTGAGAGATGTTCACCCCGCGCGTGAATCCCGAGAACACTTGACACCCCTCACGGCCTCGCTCACTAGGAAATAAAAAGGGCGCCTCTGCACAAGCGAGGCGCCCCTGCCATGGAGAGAGTGTCCTTGGGACTCATCCATTGCCTCTCACGGCGTCACGGGAGGCAATGATCTGCCATTCACGTTTATACTAGGCTGCCCCTGCTCCCAGCCCATCAGGCTCCGGCCCCTCGCCGGACATGATCCTTGCCAGGTTCTGGAGGCCCCGCATCTGCAAAGCCCGGATTGCGCCCGGACTCCGGCGAAGGCGGCGGGCGATCTCATCCGTGCTCATGCCATCGATGAGCTTCATCGTGACGACATCTCGCTGCAGATCGGTCAGAAGGCGCAGCGACTCGCGCAGAGCGCGTGAGGCGAACATCCTGTCGAATTGTTCGTCCGGGAGAGGCTCGGGAGCTGCAAGCGACCGGATCTCATCCAAGGAGGCGGTCTGCCGCTTGGTCCGGTAGTGGTCGATCACTGCGTTGTGCGCGATCGTATAGAGCCAGGCGATGAACGGCGATTTGCCGCTCCTGAAGCGCGGAAGTCCTTCCCATGCCTTCAGGAAGACCTTTGAAGTCAGATCTTCGGCAGTAGCGTCATCCGTCACCCGAAAGTAGATGTACCGGTACACGCGGTCGAACGACCGTTCGTAGAGTCTGCCGAAGGCTTCATTGTCGCCGCTGCAGGCTTGTTGTACCAATTCGGCTTCCACTTCGTGGGAGACCGCAGCCGTTCCAAGACTGATCGGAGCAAGAGTAGTTGTAGTGGCTTTCAAGGTGTTATCCTCACTGTTAATGCGTTCGCTCGGGTACCTGCAAGAAGCCATGTGGTGTACTGAAAGCAGGTTGCTGGTCGGTTTTCGTGGCAGCGGCCAGCGATGCATCGAATATAGAAGTTTTGGGCTTTGGACACAATTCGGACTTTCTCCTAGAAAATAAGGGATTCTCCCCCCAGTCGAAGGACGTAGTCCCCACGGAAGCCCGCGCACGATAGATTTGCGGTCGAAAAATGGAGGAAAAAGCCCCGTATCTAGCCACCTACGGCTGTCAGCGATGACCGTCGCGATGAATCTATGTTAGACTATTTAGGACTATGCAGCCGCGCTTGCCACGAAGAAATCCGCGGCGCCATGAAGATCCCCCTGCGGTCGCGCAACGGCGACCGATCTGTCCAACGGATTCCACATGCACGAAAGGAAGTGTTAGCCATGCATTCTGTCTCTCGCACTCACGGCCAATATCTGTTGGCCCTTATGCTGGCGTTGGCCTTGATCTTGAGCGCGTGCGGGCCCAAGACGGAGGCCGCACCGACGCAGAGCGTCGAGGAAATCTATACCGCAGCCTTCGAGACGCTGGCCGCGCAGCAAGCTACGCAACTGGCCTTGACCCCGCCCACCAGTACGCCCTCGCCCACCCTTGCCGCGACCCTGCCGCCGCCTTCGCCCATCGCAACCTTTGCCTTTGCCAGCCCGACATTGGGTGGTGGAGGCGGCGCTGGCACCTGCGACAGCGCTGTGTATGTCACTGACGTAACCATCCCGGACAACACGACGGTGACCGCCGGCAAGAAGTTCACCAAGACCTGGAGGCTCTTGAACAACGGCTCCTGCACCTGGGGATCCGGGTACAAGCTTGCGTTTGATAGCGGCGATCAGATGGGCGGCGCTTCGAGCGCCATCAGCGTACCCGTGCCCTCTGGCAGCGTCACGGATATATCTGTGGTGCTTACAGCTCCGACCGACGACGGAATCTACAAAGGCTTCTGGCGAATGCAAAATGCCAGCAGCCAGCCTTTCGGCAACCAAATCTTCGTCCAAGTCCAGGTCGGCGAGGCCACCACAGCGACCGCGGGCCCTAGCCCAACTGCTGGCGCGGGAATGTTGACGATCTCAGGCTCGTTGGGCGCGGTGGATGCCACATTGGACTTCTCGGGCGCCACGACCATTCCCACCGTGTCCTACAGTGGCTCAGACTACTCTTTCACCGTTCCTTCCGGCTGGTCGGGAACCATTATCCCTTCGAAGGGTAATCCCGGTCACTGGGAGTTTGACCCATCCAGCAAGACCTTCACAAATGTGACCAAGGATCGGACTCAGGACTTCACGGCTATCCCCGTCACGCCGACACCGAAGTAATACCGCTGAATGTCTGCTAGCCCCTCACATAAGAATACCGCCGAAGAGGCGGTATTCTTATGTGCGTGCATACGGTGGGGAGTGAGGCGGGCTACTTGGAGACGAGCTCCCTTTCCCAGAAACCGGCGTGCGGCTCTTCGCCGGGATATGGCTCCTGGCGGTTGATCTTGCGCAGCACATACGTCAGTACTTCGCGCGCGGTACCGAGCAATGGGACGACCAGGATGACGCCGACCACACCCCATAGTACCGCAGCCACAACCAATCCCAGAATTACCAGGAACACGGGTAGGTGGACTGCTCTACCTGCCAGCCTCGGGAAGATGAGGAAGTGAATGATGTAATTAATGATGACATTGACGCCCCAGACCAGAACGGTCAGGGCTGCCGGGCTGAGCGCGAGATGGCTGGAACCCTGGGTGTAGGTTACATAAAGAATGAGTACGTACGACACGAACGGGCCGAATGTTGGTATCAGGTTCAGGAAGCCCGTGATCACGCCCAGTATGCCAGCATACGGGATCCCGAAGACATACAACTCCAAGGCCGTGGTGACACCGACCAGCACCGCCGCGATAACCGTGGAACGGAGCCAGCCGTTCCATGCGGTAGAGAGCCGGTCGAACAAAATGCCGAATTCCCGCTGGGAAGTGTCCGACATGGATTGGAAGGAGCGCGCCAGATTGGCTGGCATCTCAAGGATGAAGAGAAAGGCGAGAAAGAACGAAACTCCGGTCAGCGCAATGAATTGCAAGACAACGGCCAGCTGTGTAACAACGTACGTGTTTATTCCTTGAAGAATGGCAGCCACATCGGGTGTGGCCCCCGGGTATTGCATTAAAATGGAATCGATAGCTTGGGTCAGAGCATTCGGTGTCTGGAGTGCGCTGATAAGAGATCGTGTGTTGGCGATAGCCCATTGGAGCATATTAGTGAAGATGATCAGCAGCAGGATTCCAAGGGGTATAAAGACCAGTACGACCGCCAGCGGGTACGCCATCTTGGTTTTCGTCCGCAGGGCGTTTACGGGGTAGGACAGTATCAAGATAAAGATGCCGGTGATGGCGAGCAGGTTCAGCAGTGGCCGCAGCACCCCGACGAGAAAAAGGATGCCCAGCAGCAATATCACAATCGCCGCTTGCCGCGTGAACTGTGACCATTCACCAGGTTGACGGGGTATAGGGGATTGCGCCCTGTCCATATCCGGGCCGCTCATCAGCATCCTCCTCTCAATATATCGCAAGACCGCCTCAAGTGCGGCTCGCCTGCTGCATATGATTACTCCTGCGCTGCCTTCCAGACGATTACACAGGAGAAACTTGTACAAGATCTAACCAGTCTTCCTCTCGATTTTCGCCCAAGTGTCTCGCAGGTTGACCGTTAGATTGAACACCGGCCTATCGGTTGTGGAGTCCGGATCAACAGCGAAGTATCCCTGGCGCTCAAACTGGAAGTGATCTCCAACGGACACATCGCCAAGCTGCGGTTCAACAAATCCGCTCTGCACCGTTAGTGAGTTTGGATTCAGGCAACCGAGGAAACCCTCTTCGCCCTCTTCCGGGTCTTCCTTGGTAAATAGCCGGTCGTAGAGACGGATTTCCGCGGGCCTCGCATGCGCCGCGGAGATCCAGTGGATCGTGGATTTGACCTTATGTCCGTCCGGCGCATCCCCGCCGCGCGTGGCAGGGTCATACGAGGCATGCACCTCCACGACCTGCCCGCTGGAGTCTTTCACAGCATGTGTGCACCGTATCAAGTATGCGTAGCGCAAGCGAACTTCGTTCCCCGGATAGAGACGGTAGTACTTCGGCGGCGGCGTCTCCTTGAAGTCGTCTTGCTCGATGAACAGTACCTTCGAGAAAGGCACCTTGCGCGTGCCTGCAGTCGTATCCTCCGGATTGTTGACCGCCTCCATCTCTTCCACCCGATCGTCCGGATAGTTGTCAATGACGAGCTTCAGTGGCTTGAGCACTGCCATCCGGCGCAGGG
>DATKAF010000232.1:0-16762 GCA_035498395.1 Anaerolineales bacterium | reverse complement strand
CGAATACGATAAGATCCTTGCCCGCCTGGCGGGCTTCTGCGATTTCTCCGCCTCCTCCGACCTGGCTCGCGCCATCCAGCCGACCGGTGACCGCGACGAGGCCGTACGCCTCCTCGCAGAAACCAGCGAGGCGCGTCTGCTGCTCTCCACGCATGATATGTCGGTCGGCGGCTCGCACGATATCCGCCCGTCCGTGGAATTGGCTGTGCGCGGCGGCGTCCTTGACCCGCATGCCCTTCTCGACGTGAAATCCACGCTCATTGCCTGCCGCGAGATCCGCAAGTCTCTCCTGAACGATGCACGCTACCCACGCCTCGCCCGCATCGCCTCCAGCCTGCCCGAGACGTTCGGCATAGTGGATGCCATATCGCGCGTCCTCTCTGACCGCGGCGAGGTGCTTGATTCGGCGTCGCCCCGCCTCGCCGATATCCGCCATGACCTGAAGGTCGTGCACGACCGCCTCATGTCGCGGCTCCAGCGTTATCTCACGGAGGCCGGCAACAAGCTTCAGGAGCCGATCATCACCCAGCGTGATGGTCGCTACGTCATTCCCTTGCGCGCCGAGTTCAAGGGCCAGATCAAGGCCGTTGTGCATGATCAGTCCTCCACCGGCGCGACCTTGTTCGTCGAGCCCCTGCCCGTGGTCGAGCTGAATAACGAGATCCGCGAGCTCGAGCTTGCCGAGCGCGACGAGGAGCACCGCATCCTCGCCGAGCTTTCGGGCATGGTCGCTGCCCACCACGATGAACTGATCTACGGTCTCGAAAGTCTTGCCCTGCTGGACTTGGCCTTCGCCAAGGCCAAATACGCCGAGCAGCTCCGCGCCAGCGAGCCCGTCCTGCACAAGATGAAGGTCACAGGTCGTGCGCGGTCACCTCAGGCCGACCAGGATAAGCTGAATGCTGATAGCCGAGAGCTGATAGCTCTCCGTCAGGCCCGCCATCCTCTCCTCGACCCCGAGCGCGTCGTCCCTGTGGACATTGATCCGCGTCCCGGCACGCACGCGCTGGTCATCACAGGCCCCAATACCGGCGGCAAGACCGTCTCGCTCAAGACCGTCGGCCTGCTGGTGCTCATGGCGCAAAGCGGGTTGCATATCCCGGCCCAGAGCGGCTCCGAGCTTCCCTGCTTCGATGCCGTCTATGCCGATATCGGCGACGAGCAATCCATCGAGCAGTCGCTGAGCACCTTTAGCGGGCATATCACCAATATCATCCGCATCCTCAAGAAGGCCGACGATCTTTCCCTGGTTATCCTGGATGAACTGGGCGCCGGTACCGACCCGCAGGAGGGGGCCGCGCTTGCCCGCGTCATCCTCAAGACCCTCATCGACCGCGGCGTCACCACCTTCGTCGCCACGCACTATCCCGAGCTGAAGACGTTCGCGCACTCGACGGATGGGGTCGTCAATGCCTCGCTCGAGTTCGACGTGCAGACACTCCGCCCGACTTATCGCCTGACCATCGGCCTGCCGGGGCGTTCCAATGCCCTGCTGATCGCCCAGCGCCTCGGCATGGACCCGCAGTTGGTCGCCGCGGCCCGCAGTGAGGTCAATCCGGACGAGCTTCGCGCCGACAAGCTTCTCGACGATATCCGCAAGGAACGGAATCGCACCTCCCGCGAGCGCGAGAAGCTGGAAAAGGCGCGTGCCCGGCTCGATTCGCAGACGCAGGAATTGAGCAGCCGCCTGGACAAGATCGAAGATGAGCGCCGCGCTGCGCTGGCTCGTGCCCGCGCCGAGGGCGAGCTGGAGGTCGCCGTGCTGCGCGAGAACATTGCCGCCCTGAAGGCTCAGCTCAAGAAGGCTCGTCAGCCGCTGGAAGCCCTCCAGAGCCTGGAGCAGCAGGCCGAAGAGATCCAGGAGAGGATCGAGGCGCCCGTCGAGCGCAAGCCTCAGACGTTGGATCTTTCGCCTTCATCCATCCGCCTCGGTCAGCGCGTGCGTGTCCATTCCCTCAATGCGGAAGGCATCATCACGGCCCTCGCCGAATCCGACGCCGAGGTGCAGATCGGCACGCTGCGCGTCCGCGCCCGCCTCTCCGACCTGGAAAAGGCCGTTCCGCCTGCGGCCTCCGCGGAGCCATCTGCGTCTTCCCGGCCGCGCAAAACCGCAGCCGAGCCCGGGCCGGACTCGGCGCCGCGCAGGTCGCCCATCACTTCCTCTCCCGGCATGGAGCTCAACCTGCGCGGCAAGCTCGTGGAGGACGCGTTGGATGAGCTCGACAAATACCTGGAGCGAGTCTACGGCGCGGGGTTGCCCTTCATTCGTATCGTGCACGGCAAGGGGACCGGTCGCTTGCGTGAGGCCGTCCGCGCCGCGCTGAAAGACAGCCCTTATGTCAGCTCCTTCGAAGAAGCCCAGGAGAACGAGGGCGGCTCCGGTGTTACCATTGCCCACATGGCGGGTCGCTAACCCATGCCTCTCTCCATCGAAACCACCGATCTCGGCAAGTCCTACGGCGCGGTCCGTGCCGTCGAGCATCTCTCCCTGCGCGTCGCTGAGGGCGAGATTTACGCCTTCCTCGGCCTCAACGGGGCGGGCAAGACCACCACCATCCGTATGTTGCTCGGCATGATCAAGCCCACCACGGGCCATGCCACCGTGCTTGGCACGCGCGTTCGCCTCGGCAGCCGCCAGCCCTGGTCGGAGGTGGGCTACCTCGTCGAGATACCGCACAGCTACCCGGAGCTGACCGTCCGCGAGAACCTGGAGGTCGCCCGCCGCCTGCATCCCGGCACCGAGCCCGCTGCCGTTGACCGCATCATCGAGCGGCTCGGTCTCGCCGCCTATGCCGACCGCCGCTCCGGCCAGCTTTCCCAGGGCAACGCCCAGCGGCTTGGCCTTGCCAGGTCCCTCCTGCACAACCCGCGCTTGCTCTTCCTCGACGAGCCTGCCAACGGGCTCGACCCCGCCGGCATCGTCGAGATCCGCGAGCTGCTCCTGGAACTGACCCGCCAGCGTGGTGTGACGGTCTTCATGTCCAGCCACATCCTGGCCGAGGTTGCCCGCCTCGCCGGCCGGGTCGGGATCATCCATGAGGGTCGGCTTCTCCGGGAGCTCAATATCGACGAGCTGGAACGCGAGCGCCGCAGGCGCCTCGTGTTGCGCGTGCGCGATACCGGCGCCGCGCGCCAGGCTCTGCTTGGCGCTGGGCAGTCGGTTCAGTTGCTGCCCGATGGCGCCCTGGAGCTGGCGAATGCATCCTCCATTGAGCGCCCGGACGAAATCAACCGTCTGCTGGCGCAGGCCGCTGTCCCCCCGGTTTACCTGGCGGTGGAGGAAGAGGACTTGGAGCAGTATTTCCTGAGGCTGGTTGGAATGGACGGGGCTGGCGGGGAGGCGCTCCGATGAACGACCTGCGAAACCTCTTGTGGATCGAGCAGAGAAAGGCCCTTCGTTCCCGCATGGTCTTGTGGACCTTGCTGGCGTCCATGCTCGCGCCGTTCGGCGTCGGTTTCTTGATCTGGGTTTCGAAGAACCCCGAGATCTCGCAAAAGCTCGGCCTGGTCGGTGCCAAGGCGAACCTGGTGGCGCTGGCCGGAGTCGATTGGGCATCGTACGCCTCTCTCTTCGGGCAGGTGATCGGCGCGGGTGGGTTCTTCCTCGCCATCTTCGTGATCAGTTGGTTGTTTGGGCGCGAGTTCAGCGACGGAACCTTAAAGGACCTGCTGGCCGTGCCCGTGCCGCGCTCGCTCATCCTGCTGGCGAAGTTCATCGTCATGGCCGTCTGGTCGGCGCTGCTGACCCTGGCGATCTTCGCCGCCGGGATGCTGGTGGGCGTGCTGCTGAAGCTGCCCGGCGGCACGCTCAACGCCCTTCTGCACGGCGCGGCGATCACAGCCGCCGCGGGTTTGATGGTGATCCTGGTGGTGATGCCCTTCGCCCTCTTCGCCAGCATGGGGCGCGGTTACCTTCTGCCCATCGCCCTGGCGCTGGTGGCACTCTTGTTCGCCAACCTGGTGCTGGTCCTTGGCCGCGGCGAGTTCTACCCCTGGGCTATTCCGATGATCTACGCCGAGGGGAAGACGCCTCTGCCGCCGGCGAGCTACGTCATCGTGCTCCTCACCGGCCTGCTGGGCTGGTTCGCCACCGACTACTGGTGGCATCACGCCGACCAGAGCCGCTGAGCCGCGCTATTATTTGCCTGCGAAGGGCTTTCGATAGGGTTTGGAGTTCTTTTCCGCGTTGATCCGCGCTCGCCTGTCCCTGGTGCGTGCCGCCCAGCGCCCCCCTTGTGGAGTCCAGGGGTCCGCGTCCTAGCCTGGTAGTTCCCACTCCCTCGCAAACTGCATGATCTTCCTGCGGATGTGAAAGGCCTGCGGGTCTGCGATCGGGCGCTGCTGCTTAATGAGCTGCATCGCGCCCTCCGGCGCCAGCCCCTGCGCGATCAGGATGGATGCGGCCATCGCCACGCTGCGGTGGCGTCCCGCCGCGCAATGCGTGTATACCTTCCCGCCCGCCTTGATCTCCTCCAGCGCCAGTTGCACCCCTTCGATCAGCGCCCGCAGCGGGATCGGTAGCAGCGGGTTATCGAACGTGCGGAAGCGCACGTAGTGCAGCTCCGCGTCGTCCCGCGCCGGCCGCGGCCCGGGCATCCAGCGCATGTTGATCACCAGGCTCACGCCCAGCTCGCGCAGGATGTCAAAGTCCGCTTTCCGCGGGCTTGTACCAACAAAGAGGTTATCTGTAATAGCCGAGTAGTTCATGGCAAGCGATGATTATAACGCGCCTCTTCTCGCCCTCCTGAGCACCTTGCAGCGCTGGCGTTTACAGCTTTGTATGCCTCGGATGCCCCCGAATAGCCGCACGCTGGTTATCCGCCTGTTTTCGGGCTCAGTTTGTACACCCCGCCGCCCTCGCCTTCATAGAACGTTATCAAGTCTGCGATCCGCCCCAGGTCCGACGGCTTGTAGTAGTACCCCTGTTCATTCGGCTCGATCCAGATCAAGTAGGTGTCCTGCTCCGGGCGGAACAACTGCCCGGTATAGCTCTCCAGCGGAAATTCGGCGTCGCCGTACGGCCCCGAGTATTGCTTTGGCGATGCCATGGCTGTATGCTCTGTGTAGAAAGCCGCTGCATCCGGATAGTTGCTGAACAGTGCATAAGGCTCCTTCGATTCGTGGGCCAGCCAGAAGCGAATGGCCCCATTCGCCCGCCATTGCGCGGTATTGAACGCGTTCTCACTGGAGGCATCCCCTGCATGCGATTGTATGACCGCCGGAATACTGATGCGCAGGCTCAGCAGCCCCGCCAGTATTAGCGCGCCGGCAACTCCCGCCTGCGCGGCCCGGTGTATGCCCGGCGCGCTCCCGCGCGATAGCCGCAGTGCGGCCTGCGCGCAGACCAGCAGCAGTGTAACGAACGGTATGTAAAGCGGCATAAGGAATCGACCGCCCAGTTTGTTGAAGTACGCGATGGAAGCCGAGCCGAACAACGCCAGCGCATAGATGGCTCCAAACAGCAGGACGGGCCGGGAGAAGTGCGGCAGCTCGGACCGCCGTGCCAGGTACAGCACTGCGAGCAAGCCGGCGATGCTGCCCCAGACGAGGACCAGCCCGCGCACGGGGTGAGCCTGGACAGTGGAAGCAGGCAGGAGCCACTCCGCCAATGACAGCGAAAACCAGTGGAAGTTCTCGACAAGGCTGATGGCCGCGCGCCTTTGGATCAACGGCGACGTGACCGCCAGCCAGACCGCTGCCGGCGCGGCGGAGAGCATCACGAGCAGGCCCCGGATCGACCGTTGCAGCAGGCTCCCATGTGCGAACAGCAGGATCGACAGCGCGCCGGTCAGGATCGCTGCAACCCCGATATAGCGCTCGAGCGCGGTGAGCATGCCGGTCACGACCAGCGCGACGAAATGCCTTGGGGAGTTGTTCTCGACATACTCTGCGGTCAGCAGCAGGAACAGGACTGCAAGACACAGGTGTATGTAGTCCGAACCGAGCAAGTCGAACCCGGATACCATCACCACGCCAACGTCCGTCAAAACGCAGCCCGCCACGGCAAGCGCAAAGTCCTCGGGGAACATCTTTAGGAACAGCAGCGACACGCAGGCCGATAGTCCGACGTAGGCAATCACCTGAAGCGCGTTGGCAGCCGCAAATGTGCTCCAGTTCGTTGCCAGGTGCACGACTGCCAGCAGCACGGGGTAAAGCGGCGGCCAGCCTAGTAGCGGGCTTCCATCGAATGATACGAGCCTGCCTGTTTCTGCGAAGTTCATTCCCCCGAACATCAGATGCACCGAATCGGTCGAAATACCCAATCCAAGTTTTGATATGCTGAACCACAGAACGAATCCCCATAGCAGGTGAGAACTCATCAAAGCCAGGAATTTGTTTCGCTCGCCTGTATTCATGCGCCGGGATTCTAACATCCGCGCGCTCCACCATATCTGTTGGTCGAGTAGTGGCGCCCAGGCGCCACGTACGAAGTCCCCGGCGCTCTTCCGGGGGTCGGGACCACTCCTCTATCTCCATCCCCTCCTCTCCTCTCAAAGAGTGTAAGACTAATAAAGCCTCTTTCCTTGACATCCGAACATTAGTTCTGTATGATTTATGCATGCGCAGTTCCACCGCGGACTTCTGCTCCGCGCCTGCTTGTCTCCGTATTTCCCTGACTACTGCCCCCTTCAAAACAGGGGTCCGCATTGTTCCTCTTTGTTTTTCTCGAGAGCGTGCATGAAGAATGGCCTCTTTTCACCGCCATATGTGGCGCGCTTCCGGTAAGCGTCACCTCACGTGGGTACAGATGTGTCACTCCTGCTTGCCGCGCACTGCCAATTTGGGCTGTTTTGTGCATGAGAGGTGGAAACACCAAAACCTGCGCAACCCTATGTAAACTTATGTAATCTACGTACCAATCCTTCTTCTCCTCTCCTTTTCTCCTCTTCTCATCTATTCTTCTTCTCTCTTTCTGCCCTCAATCGTAAATTCCATGTCTCTCGCCTCCCTCCTTCAACTCTGGCGCACCGACCCGGATACCGCACCGAATTTTCCGATTTGGCGCACACAGCCCTCGCGCCCGGCCCACCTTGGCCCCTTTCCAGCGGATATGCCGGCCGTTCTCTGCGAAGCCTTGGTGCAGCGCGGCATCCCGCGCCTTTACAGCCATCAACTGGAGGCATGGCAGCACGCGCGCGCTGGCAGGAACGTGGTCCTTGCCACCGGTACCGCCAGCGGCAAGACCCTCGCCTACAACCTGCCGGTCATCTCCGCTCTTGTATCCGAGCCTTCCGCACGCGCCCTGTACCTCTTTCCTACGAAGGCCCTCTCGCAGGACCAGCTATCCGGCCTCGAGCGGCTGGACACGCGAGCCATCAGCATCCCGGCCGGCATCTATGATGGCGATACGCCTCAGGGGCGGCGCTCCGCCATCCGTAAGAACGCCCGCATCATTCTCTCCAACCCCGACATGCTGCACACCGGCATCCTTCCGCACCATACCAATTGGGCCGATTTCTTCCGTGGCCTCCGCTATGTTGTGATCGATGAGGTGCACACGTACCGCGGCGTGTTCGGCTCGCATATCGCCAACGTCATCCGTCGTCTCAAGCGGGTTGCCGCGTTCTACGGCTCGCATCCTCAGTTCATCCTGACCTCCGCCACCATCGGCAATCCGCGCGAGCTGGCAAGCCGCCTGATCGAGGCGCCCGTGGAGCTGATCGACCGGGACGGTTCCTCGCGCGGCGAGCGCCATTTCCTGCTCTACAATCCTCCGGTCATCGATGAAGCGCTGGGTCTGCGCAAGAGCGCCCTGATGGAGAGCGTGCGCCTTGCCCGCGAGCTGCTTGCCGGCGATGTCCAATCGGTGATCTTCGCGCGCTCCCGCCGCACGGTCGAGATGCTGCTGACCTACCTCCAGAACGAGGACCGTGATCCGGGAATCGAGAATCGAGAATCGGCTCACGATTCTCGATTCTCGACTCACGACTCTCGCATCCGCGGCTACCGTTCCGGCTATCTGCCTTCGCAGCGCCGCGAGATCGAGCAGGGGCTGCGCTCCGGCGAGCTCCGCGCCGTGATCGCCACCAATGCCCTGGAACTCGGCATCGACATCGGCGGGTTGGGAGCCGCATTGCTGGTCGGCTATCCCGGTTCCATCGCCAGCGTCTATCAGCAGTCAGGCCGCGCCGGGCGCGGCGATGCGCCGGCCCTTTCGGTCATGGTCGCTTCCCCGAACCCTCTCGACCAATTCCTCGCCCATCACCCCGACTACTTCTTCGGCAAATCGCCCGAGCAGGCGCTGGTCAACCCCGATCACCTCTTGATCCTGCTCAACCACCTGCGATGCGCCCTGTTCGAGCTGCCGTTCCAGAAGGGCGAAGGCTTTGGTTCTCTTCCATCGGAGACCGTGCAGGAGATCCTGGAGTTCCTCACCTCGAATCAGGAGGTCCACCTCTCCCAGGACAAGTACTTCTGGATGTCCGACGCGTACCCGGCGGCGAACATCTCCCTCCGCGCCGCCTCGCCGGAGAACGTGGTGTTGCAGACCACCGATGACAGGCCTCAAATCATCGGCCAGGTCGATCTCGCCAGCGCCTACTGGATGGTCCATCCCGACGCCATCTACATCCACGAGGGGCAGCAGTACTTCGTGCACGACCTTAACCTGGAGAAGAAGGTCGCTACCCTGACGGCTGTTGCGCTCGACTATTACACCGAGCCCCAGCGTGAGACCGAGATCCAGATCCTGAGCGAATCGGCGCTCGCGGAGGTTCCCGCCGGTGAAAAAGGCTGGGGTGAGATACAGGTCACAACGCAGGTGGTCGGCTTCAAGAAGCTGCGCTGGTTCACACAGGAGAACCTTGGCGAAGCCCCGCTGGATCTGCCTCCCACGGATCTGCAGACGACGGGCTACTGGCTTACGCTGTCTCCTGCCGCCGTGGATGGCTTGCGCGCTGCCCGCGCCTGGACGAATGATCCGAATGACTACGGCCCCGATTGGCCGCGCCTGCGGCTTGCGGTTCGTACCCGCGATGGTTTCCGCTGCCGCGTGTGCGGCGCGCCGGAGAACGGCCGTGAGCACGACGTGCATCATAAGACACCCTTCCGGGCCTTCACCTCGGTCGCGGAAGCCAACCGTATGGAGAACTTGGTCACACTTTGTCCCGCTTGCCATCGGAAAGCCGAGCAGAATGTCCGCATCCGCTCCGGACTCGCGGGGCTTGCTTATGTGCTCAGCCAGCTCGCGCCCCTATTCTTGATGTGCGATCCGGGCGACCTGGGTGTGCATACCGACGCGGCGGGAACATTACGGAGCAGCGCGCCGTCCGATGAAGAAACGGCCCGCCCGTCCGTCGTTCTCTACGATCAGATCCCGGCTGGCATCGGCTTCAGCCAGAAGCTGTTTGATATGCATGTCGATCTGGTCGCTCGCGCGTTGGAGCTTGTCGGCGAATGTGAGTGCAAAGACGGCTGCCCGTCATGCGTTGGTCCCGGCGGCGAAAATGGCCTGGGAGGCAAGCAGGAAACTCAGCAAATCCTCCGGCTGCTATGCGGCTGACGGCAGCCACATGGACTTCGTGGATTGGCTTTGCGTCTGCCAGGCTGGCAGACCTCAGGAGATCGACATCGGCGCCAATGAGTCCGCGGACGGCGCTCATCCATGCATAGCAGAGAATCCGGGCGCTTCGTTAATGGAATATGAGAGATGTTCGGCGCGTCTCACAGGAGGACAATATGCCCTCAGCACGGACTTTTCGTATTGCCGGCGCTTTTGTGCTCGCCGGCGTCTTCTTCGTAGTCACGGCTTGTGCCAGCTTGCTGGCCGCTTCGCCCCGCCAGATGCCCACGCCGGCTGCAAGCGTACCTCCCACAGGGATTTCCGCACCCCTATTCCAATCGGTAAAGTTGCAGTCCTCTCCTTTGGAAGAGCAAGGTCAGGCTTCCGCATACAAGATCACGGCGGAAGTTCCGGTCCTGGTTGGGAAACAGGATGCTCGCATAAACGCGTTCAATGCGCTGATGCTTGCCACCGTCAGAAGCGCGGCCGACAACTTCAAGCAGCAGGTTGCAAACCTGCCCGCGGCGCCGGATGCGCAGACCAGCACCTTCGACCTGCGCTACAACCTCGTTTCACCGCCCGGGAACATCCTCAGCCTCAAGTTCGACATCCAGACCTTTCTGAGCGGGGCGGCGCACCCCGGCACGATCAGCCGCACCGTCAGCTTCGACCTGCAAGAGGGCAGGCAGCTCTCGCTTGCCGATCTTTTTGCATCGGACGTGGATTTCCTGACGCCGATATCCGAATACTGCATTGCCGAGCTCGGCAACCGCGATATCGGTTTTGAAGGCTTCGAGCTGGGCGCGACGGCCGACCCCGGAAACTACCGGAACTGGAACATCACCTCCGACGGCCTGATGATCACGTTCGACGAGTACCAGGTGGCGCCCTACGCTGCCGGTCCGCAGACAGTTGTCATCCCGTTCAGGGACCTTGCGCAGCTAATACGTCCGGACGGCGCGCTGGCGCCGTACGTTCAGTAGGTTGCTGGTCAACGAAACCGCCCCGCAGATGTCGGGGCGGTTTCTGCTCATTCCTCGTGCTGCCGCAGCCAGCGCTTCACGGCCTCGCTCGGATGCCGGTGGTTTTCCATTTTGTCCAGCAACACTTCGGCGTCCGCCTCGCAGTGCAGCGCATCGCGATGCTCCTGCAATATGAACCCCTCGTGCACCGCGTGATCCAGCGCGGCCAGCAGCGGTGCATAATAGCCATTCACATTGAGCAGCCCTACCGGCTTCTCATGAGCGCCGATCTGTGCCCACGTGAGCGCCTCGAACAGCTCGTCGAAGGTCCCGAAGCCTCCCGGCAGTGCGATATAGCCGTCCGACAGCTCATGCATGCGCCTCTTGCGCGCGTGCATATCCGGCGTCATATCCATGCGCGTCAGGCCCGCATGGGAAAGCTCCGGGGTATGCATGGATGGGATCATCACGCCGATCACCTCACCCCCGCGCTCCAGCGCGCCATCCGCGACGGCGCCCATCAGCCCCGTGCGACCCGCGCCATAGATGAGACGCAACCCGCGGTCTGCCAGGATGTGCCCCATGTGTCGGGCTGCCGCCAGGTACTCTGCTGAGACTGCGTCCGAGGAGCCGCAAAACACACAAACGGATTTCATGTTCCAGGTCTACCTACACGGAAGTGGTTTGGTTTTATCAGTGAGCAGCGCGTGCCGCACAAGTCGTGGGATGGTTTTCACAAGCCGTTCACTGGATATTCTACAAGAGTCAGAGAAAGTATAACCGAGGTTAGAATTCTATTAAATGAGCTTTGCCAAGCTTGTTTGACGCGGTTAAACAGCATAGAATTCAATGAAGAATGGACTATAAGGATTATTATCAGGTGCTCGGCGTTGAGCGCTCCGCCAGTGCGGACGATGTCCGCAAGGCGTATCGCAAGCTCGCCATGCAGTATCACCCTGACCGAAACCCGGGCAACAAGCAGGCAGAGGAGACGTTCAAGGAGATCAACGAAGCGTACCAGGTCTTGAGCGATCCTCAGAAGCGTGCGCGTTATGACCAGGTGGGCAGCGCATACTCCAACTGGCAGCAGCGCGGCGGCGCGCCCGGTGACTTTGACTGGAGCCAGTGGTTCAGCGGCCAGCCCGGCGCCGGCGCGCAGGGCGGCACGCGCGTGGAGTACGGCGACATCAACGACCTCTTTGGCCAGGATATCTTCTCCGACTTCTTCCGGTCCATTTTTGGAGGCATGGGCGGCCGGGCGGGAACCTCGACGCGCACGCGGCAGGCCCCGGCTTACCAGCAGCCCGTCAGCATTTCGCTGGAGGAAGCCTATCGCGGTACAACCCGCACTCTCCAGACGGATGACCGGCGCTTGCAGGTGCGTATCCCTGCCGGCGTGAAGACCGGCTCCAAGGTGAGGGTGGCCGGCGGAGGCCCGGAGGGATCGGACCTCTATCTCATCGTGGAGATCGAGCCGGATACCCGCTTCGAGCGCCAGGGAGACGATCTGCGCGGCTCCGCCACCGTCGACGTGTTCACGGCCATCCTGGGCGGCGAGGCTGAGGTGGAAACCATGGACGGCCGGGTGAAACTCAAGATCCCGGCCGGCACGCAGCCCGAGCAGGTCTTCCGTCTGGCGGGCCGCGGCATGCCGAGGCTACGAAGTTCGCAGAACAAGGGCGATCTATTCGTGCGGCTCAAGGTGCGCGTCCCCAAGCAGCTCACAGAAAAGCAGAAATCGCTCCTGCAAGAGGCGGCTCGCCTCAAGTCGGGCTAGGACGGGACCCTGCTCGGGGTTCCTGACGACACGCAGGTTCCGCATCCAACTGACGGTGTTGCATTCTTACCGCAAAAAGGCTATTCGTCGAAGGACAGTCAAGGAGAAGGAATGAAAAGGAAACGCAGTTTATCGGTTCTGGCCTCCGTGGTGATGGTGGCTGTCACGACGCTGGCCTGCCAGTTCTTTACGCCGGCCGCACAGAACGTGCAACCCTCGGTCGCGGCGCCGGTGACGAACAACCAGCCGCCGCTCTCGGTGCAGGCGCCCATCAATCCGCTGGCCGCGCAGGATGCCTTCGTCGCCTTATATCAGAAGGTGATCCCGGGAGTGGTGGTCATCAAGGTCGGGACGGCCCAGGGGGACGCGCTCGGTGCAGGCTTCGTGTATGACGCCGACGGGCATGTGGTGACCAACTATCACGTCGTGCAGGGCGCGAATGCCAACAAGGCCGAAGTGGATTTCATGGATGGCTATAAGGCTTATGGCACCGTCGTCGGCACGGACCTGGATTCAGACCTGGCCGTCTTGAAGGTCGAGGCGCCCGCCACGGAGTTCCATCCGCTGACGCTCGGGGATTCGGACAAGACCCAGATCGGCCAGACCGTGATCGCCATCGGCAACCCATTCGAGTACCTAGGCTCGATGAGCGTGGGCGTCATATCCGGGCTGCACCGCACGCTCGAGTCAGAGCATGCCACACCGGGGGGCGGGCAGCCCTTCACGGCGGGCGACCTGCTCCAGACGGACACGCCGATCAACCCCGGCAACTCCGGCGGGCCGCTCTTCAACGTCAACGGGGAAGTGATCGGCGTCAACCGCGCCATCGAGACCAACAACTTCTCCTCCAACGGCAACGCGGTCAACTCGGGCGTGGGGTTCTCGGTCTCGTCGAACATCATCCGCCGCGTGGCGCCGGTCATCATCCAGTCGGGCAGGTACGATTACCCATATCTGGGAATCAGCTCCGTCAGCCTGGGG
This sequence comes from Anaerolineales bacterium, assembly GCA_035498395.1. Classification (GTDB taxonomy): domain Bacteria; phylum Chloroflexota; class Anaerolineae; order Anaerolineales; family Villigracilaceae; genus Fen-1038. The sequence continues at coordinate 3,540 of DATKAF010000232.1, read as the reverse complement.
AACCCATCTCAGGGCGGGCTCACGCTGGACCAGATCAACGCCCTCGGCCTGAAGCAGTACACGGGGACGTACGTTACGGAACTGGCCTCCGGCGGCCCGGCTGAGAAAGCAGGCCTGCGAGTGGGCACGCAGCAAACTAGCATCCAGGGGCTGCTGGCGGGCGGCGACCTGATCGTCGCCATCGACGGGCACCCCGTGATCCAGTACGACGACCTGATCTCCTACCTGGTCACGCACAAGTCCCCCGGCGACACGATCGTGCTGACCGTCCTCCGGGATGGGCAGAAGCAGGACATCAACCTCACCCTCGGCAAGCGCCCGGCGTAGGGCAATTCCCGCGGAAGCAGTGATCTAAGGCAACCTCCGAGGCCGTGAAAGCCCCGGAGGTTTTGCATTCGGGGCCGGGGAGCGCGCGGCCTGAATCGCGCGCTAATACGGAAACAATGAGGGACAATGATCAAAGTGTGCACATATGTGGCGAGGCAGCGGCCGTTCCAGCCGTACGCGCGGCTTGTGCGAGCTGTATATAGGTGCGCCAAAGTACGGCATGTTCGAGGAACAATGGAGGATCAATGCAATTCCCGCGGGTGGAGGCGGAGGATCAATACAAAAACAATGCAATTCATGGCAGCGATTCCGGGTCGTTCCAGTACCACCAGCGGGAGCCGCAGTGCCACTGCTCAACACGAAGCCGACCAAGACCTCCGAAGCCTGCATGGCTTCGGAGGTCTACTTTTTTTCACGGGTTATTTGATCTTGCCGATGATCTCCTCCCCCTTCCGCATCAACTCGTCGCAGTCATCGGGCGCGGGCGCAGATTCCAGCAGGGCGCAGGTGCGCTCGCGGAGCAGCTTCTTTGCATCGGGCATGCCCTCCGACTGCCACTTCTCGATGGACCAGCGCGGCCACATGGGGCTGCGGTAGTAGCCGGTCTTGTATAGCTGCTTGGTCGTCCGCGCCGAGAGGAAGCTTCCACCCGGGCCGGCCGCGGCGATCTCATCCAGCACGCTCGAATCATCGTCCAGCGCGAAACCGTCGGCGATGCGCTTTGCCTGGTCGATGATCTCATGGACGTAGACGACGGTGGTTGGGGCGAATGCCTTCGCTCCAAGCGTGTCGCCGACGAAGGGGGCGAAGCCGCCGCGGGTGAGGGTGAACGTGAGGGTGTTCGCCCAATAGGTATCCGCCGAGATGAGGTCCGTGCCCCAGCCGGTGCCGCTGCCGGACGTCCCGCAGTGCGGGATGCCGTAGTGCGCCAGCATGTCGGCGCACGCCAGATTGAGCAGGATGCTCTGCGGGTCGTAGAAGCTTTGCAGGGTCTTCATATCGAAGTAGTTGGGAAGGAAGCCAAGCACGACCGGCGTGCCCGGCTCGAGCACCTGGCTGATGGTCAGGCCGGCGAGCTGCTCGGCGGTCAGCATCGCGAGGATGCCCGCCGGGGTCATGGGCGATGACATGCCTGCCATGCTGTAGCTCGAAAGGATGAAGGGCAGCCCACGCTCGACGGCGACCGTCATCTTGTTGAGGGTACCCGCGTCGTAGACCAGCGGCGAGACGGGGTTGAAATAGGGGATGATGAACGGCCGGGGCGCCAGATCGCCGGCCAGCTCTTCGAACAAGTCGATCACGGCGGGGAACTTGCTCTCGTCCGAGACCAGCATGACCAGCGGCTTGGTGGTATGCGAGATCATATCCACTGCCGTGTACAGGTCCGAAAGATGCGGCGGTACATCGCGCGGGATGCCCACGGTGGAGATCGCGTCAAAGTGAGGCAGCAGCCCGCCGAGCCTGGTCAGGTCGCGGATATGGCGGCGGGCGAAGAGTTCGGGTTGATCGGTCAGCGGATCGATGTAGTACAGCGCGGTCACGCCGATGCCGAACCGCATGGTTCCATCGCCGAGCGTGAAGGCGGGCTCGCCGCGGCGGTTGAAGATGGGAATCTCCCTCGGCGCGGAGCGAAGAGCGGCCTCCACCAATCCGGGTGAGATCTTGGCGGTGCGACCCTCGACGTGGACCTGCCCGGTGCGCTGAAGCTTTTGCAGGACCGCAGGCGACTCAACCCGCACGCCCGTTTCGGACAGTATGCGCAGGGCATAGCCGTGCACCTGCGCGACCTGTTCTTCATCCATCAGTGCGAGCCGGGGCTTGATCTTGTTGTCCATGACCACCTATGCCTTCGTTTTGCTTTGAGGACGGCTCCCCAGGTGTTCCCTTCTCGTAAGTGCCAGAGGAGAGGAGTTGGGTTTTATGATGACCTTATCTTATCGGGGTATGTACTCTTAATTCTAACGCGCTGAGGGTTCCACAGAACAGTTTGAGGATGGCTATGAGGCTCGTCCGATGTGCGATAGCCTTGATATGGCTGCTCCTTGCCCCAGGCTGTGCACCCGAGCTGAATCCCGTGGAGTTCGTCTGGATCCAGATCCGTGAACAGCAAGATGGCTTCGCACTGCATGATATGCCGGAACTGTGCCGCCGAGTTCGGTCTGCGGTTTCCCGCACCCGATCGGCTCGGAAGCGTTTGGACGCATGCCTGACGACGTCCGGCCTTTCTTGGAAGTGAACCGACGACATTTTTTAGTCCATGTTCAATAGCACAGACTAACGGGGCAATTGAGTCGCTAGTGATCAGCCGGGGCCGCGCGTGTGGCAAGGAATAGAATATCACCAGCCGATGTGTGCCCTGCACACGATGTCGCTTCCGAGAAGCTGTCGAAATCACATCCGGTGCGAACGATGTTGTCTCGAATGGGCACGCAATGATCGCGCGAAGAACGGGACCAGGCTCTCATCTTTTGGAGGCAGTTTTGAAGCCTGACATCAGGTAAACTCCAACCAATATCCGTGTTGGGGATCGGGGATGTGATATTAGCAGTCGGGGAAAGTGGATTCGCTAAGACTCGTTATGATTCTATAGCACATTTTCATTGCACGGGGAGGAATCTGCCATGAAGAAGTTGCTGCATGCTGCGATGCTGGCGTGCTTGCTCACCGGCCAATTCGGCGCGCCATTTGTCACACGAGCTCAGGAGACGTCGCCCACGGAACCTGCCGCAACTCAAGAGAGTGCAACTGCGACTGCTGTTATCACACCATCGGCTGTTTTCACTCCGCCAGCGACCGATGTCACGGCGAGTCCGCAGGAAACGACCACGCCGGAGACTCCGACCGACGAGGTGACGCCCACTGATGTCGTTGAGCCCAGTCTTACATCCACTGAGCTTCCGAGCCAAACGGCCGAGACGCCTACCGGTGAGACGCCTACGGCACAGGCATCCAGCACGGCATCAGCGACGCCGACCGCGATGGTCTCACCTACGCCGACCGATACGGCGGCTGCGATCCGGCTTACTATGACGCCCACGCCGGATTTCGTCACAGCAGGCGGCGCGACCACGCTCCATTGGCTGATCGAAGGAATGAAGCTGGCGGGACACACTCTGGCGCTACAGATGACCTTACCCGATGGCATCGAACCACAAGCGGGCGAAGGTACCTTTGATGCAACTAGCCGCAGCCTGAGCATTGCAGTCGAGAATG
>DATKAF010000231.1:0-9753 GCA_035498395.1 Anaerolineales bacterium | reverse complement strand
AGACACAAATCCAGCCCGAGGCTGGTATTTAGCTGGCGAATGATACCATGAAGCCCCGCGAATCGTCAACAAACCGGCGTTCGATCTTATGCAAGCTCGTCTCTCACAATCGCCGGGGATTCGCCGCCAAAACGTGGGATTCTGGCAGCCATTTGTCCTGTACCATTGTGGACAAGAGCGCCTCCCATGAGACTTCACCCCTTGTCGCTGCTTTTGATGATTCCCCTGCTGTCAGCCTGCGCCTCGGGCGGGCAGCCCAGGTTCAACGTCCCGGCGTTGCCGCAAGCGACCTCCATGCCGCCTGCCAACCCGGCGCGGGTCATCGCCACGCTGCCGCAGCGGATCGACTCTTTCGACGTCAGCCCGGATGGCAAGCTGCTCGCCCTCGCCACGTCCGGAGGCGTGCGGCTCTATGAGCTTCCGACCTACCAATACCTGCGCGGCCTGAACGACGGCGAGCTTGCTTCCGCCGTTGCCTGGTCGCCGGATGGCAGAAGGATGGCGGTCGGCAGTTCGAAGGACTACGGCAAGCCCTTCTTCACCGGCGGGGACTCGAGCAACTCCTGGAAGGCGCATCTGACCGTTTGGGACGCCTCCACCTGGAAGCCGGTCTTCGAGCCCGCCTTCGGGGACGAGATGGTGAACGAGATGTTCCGCGACCTGGCCTGGTCCCCCGACAACCGCTCGCTGGCCTCCAGCCTGGACACCGGCGGCGTACAGGTTCTCGACACGCAGACCGGGCAGACCATCTCGCGTCAGAAGGACTTTGCTTCATCCGTGGACCGGCTGGCGTGGTCGCCCGATGGCTCCCGGCTGCTGGCGACGAGCGACATGGCGTACACCATCCGCCGCTGGCGGCTCAGCAACGGCCAGGCGGTCCGGCTCTTCGACCGGCGCGTCGGCAACGCTATGGACCTGGCCTGGTCGCCGGATGGAAAGCGCATCGCCTCCGGGCATGTCGGCGGCGGCGTCTGCTTCTGGACCGCGCTCACCAACCGCTGCGATGGCTTCATCCAGGCTCACCGAACTGCCACCTTCAGCCTCGCATGGTCGCCCGATGGCAGCCGGCTGGCGACGGGCGGAGGCGTGATCCGCCTGTGGGATACTGCCACCGGAGAATTGCTTCGATCCTTCGGCGAAGAAGCCGACTACGTTTACTCCCACATGCAGTGGCTGCGCGACGGCTCGCTGGTGACGCTTCAATACAGCCCCGAAGAGCCGGGCAAGACCGCCCTGCGGCTCTGGGATCCGTCCACCGGCAGCCTCACCGCCGAATGGCGCGGCCGGCGGCCCGCCGAATAAACGAAGCGCCCGCGGCGAAAATCGCGGGCGCTTCGTTTTGGATCGGATTTCCAATGTTCTTATCGGCTTGCTCTAGCTGCCCATGCCCTGGACGTGCTGGCCCATCGCCCCGAACGTCGCGTTCAGGCTCTTCACGGCTTGCTGCTGGCTCAGGCCCGTGGCTTGCATGACATCGTTCACCATGCCGCTGTCATGCAGCGTTTGGGTATTAACGTTGCCGGAGCTCAGCTCCTGCATGAAGCTTCCCAGGTCCAGCGGCGCCTTCGGACTCGTGGAGGGATGGCTGGATAACAGGTAATGGACTGCAATGGACGCCACCACGGTTGCGATCTGCGGCGAAATCTTGGCTTTGACCGCCAGCTCATTGACCACGGGTTGCAGCATCGACATCACCGGATCGTTCATGCCCATGCCGCCCATGTTCATCGCCGCACCCTGGTTGAGGCCCAACTGTTGACCTTGCCCGGGTTGCCCGCCGATGATCTGCTCCAACGCGCCGAGCATCTGGTCTCCCGATCCGCCGCCCTGCGCGCCGCCCATCAATCCGCCCAGCACGCCCGAGAGCATATCGGCTCCGCCCATCTGGTTGGGCGCGGCCTGCTGCCCGCCTCCCATCAGGCCGCCGAGCACGCCGGATAGCAGGTCAGCGCCACCCTGCGGAACCTGGCTCTGCTGATTCTGTTGTCCCTGCATCGCTGACTGCATCAGCGCCTTCATTAAGTTTTCCATCGTCATGGTATTTCTGCCTCCAAAGATCGGACTCCGGGTTGTGGTGTCAGTTCGGCCCATTTATAAAGGCTGTAAAGCATTTCGTCAATCATGCACAGCTCCCGAACACAATGCCCGCGAGAATCCACTCGCGGGCATTGCCGAATGTACCTTCGTGCCCTTGGTGTTTAATGTTTGGCCATTCGTGCCCTTCGTGGATGATCTTTTCGGCCTCGATCACAGCTCCGGCGCCCGGTCCGCGATCTTCTGCTTCGCACGCGCTGTAAACTCGCTTAGCTGGATGTTGTTCTGCTGCGAGCCGTCGCGCACCCGCAGCGAGACCAGCCCGGCGTTCATCTCGTTCTCTCCGATCACCAGCATGTACGGCACCTTCATCATCTGCGCTGCCCGTATCTTGGCGTTCATGCGCTGCGCGCTGATGTCCGCGCTGACGCGCACGCCCGCCTCGCGCAGCTGCTTCACGATGCCCTGTGCATAATCGTTCTGCGAGTCCGTGATGGGGATCACACGCACCTGTTCGGGCGACAGCCACACCGGGAAGTTGCCGCCGTAATGCTCGATCAGGAAGCCGATCAGCCGCTCGTGCGTCGAGAGCGGCGCACGATGGATGCACAGCGGCACTTCCTCCACGCCTTGCTTGTTGATGAACTTCAGATCGAAGCGCGCCGGCTGCGCAAAATCCACCTGGTTCGTCGCCAGCGAGAACTCGCGCCCGATCACGCTCCACACCTGCACATCGATCTTCGGGCCGTAGAAAGCCGCCTCGTCCTCCGCCTCCACGAACGGAATGTTGCCGTGCTGCATGGCGCTGCGCACCATGTCTTCCGTCTTCAGCCACAGCCGCTCGTTATCGACGTACTTCTTGCCGAGCCCCTCCTTGCTGTGCTTGCTGAGCCGCATCACGTACTTCTCGATGCCGAACAGCTTGAAGTACTTGAGGTAGAGGTCCACCACCCCGATGAACTCCTCCTCGAACTGGTCCTCCGCCACGTACATGTGCGCGTCGTTCATGTGCAGCGAGCGCACCCGCATCAGCCCGAACAGCTCGCCCGACTTCTCGTAGCGGTAGTCCGTCCCGTACTCCGCCAGCCGGATCGGCAGGTCGCGGTACGAGCGCGGCTTGGAGGCGAAGATCTTGTGGTGCATCGGGCAGTTCATCGGCTTGACGTAGTACTTGACGCCTTCCAGTTCCATGGGCGGGTACATCGACTCGGCATAGTACGGCAGATGCCCGGAGTGGATGAACAGGTCTTCCTTCGACAGGTTCGGCGTGACGACGCGCAGGTAGCCGGCCTTATCCTCCATCTCCTTCGCCAGCTTCTCGATCTGCTCGATCATCACGCCGCCGTTCGGCGGGAACAGCGGCAGGCCGGGGCCTACCTCGTCGTCGAACATGAAGATCTCCAGCTCCTTGCCAACCTTGCGGTGATCGCGTTTCCTGGCCTCCTCGATCTGCCACAGGTAGTCCTTGAGCTGCTGGGGGTTCTCCCACGCCGTGCCGTAGATGCGCTGGAGCATCTTGTTGTGCTCGTCGCCGCGCCAGTACGCCCCCGCCACCGACATCAGCTTGATAGCGTCGGGCTTCAGCTCCCTCGTGTTGGCAACATGCGGACCGCGGCACAGGTCCACGAACGAGTCCTGCTGGTAGATGGAGATCTCCGGCTTCTCCGCCAGCGGGTTGCCGTACTCGTCCTTGCCGCCCTTCTCCAGCCCGTCGATCAGCTCCAGCTTGTAGGGTTGGTCCTTGAAGATCTGGCGCGCCTCGTCCGCCGGCACCACCTTCTTCACGAACTCGAACTTCCCGGCGATGATCTGCCGCATACGCTTCTCGATTGCCTCCAGGTCTTCGGGCGTCAGGTTGCGCGGCAGGTCGAAGTCGTAGTAGAAGCCGTTCTCGATGGGCGGGCCGATCGTGACCTTGCCATCCGGGAACATCTCCAGCACGGCCTGCGCCATGATGTGCGCGGCAGAATGCCGGATGCGGTACAACTTGGAGTCTTCGTATTTTTCCGCAGGTTGGTTCATCATTCTTGCTCCTTGACTCATCGTGAACCGTGAGTCGTGAATCGTGATTCGTTATTGGTTACCCGTTATTCGTATTTCCGAATCACCATTCACGAATAACGGCACTTAAAACAAAACTCGCCCGGACACGGGGCGAGAAATTCCTTCACGCGGTTCCACCCGATTTGCACCCGCATTCCGGGCGCATCTCTTAGGCCTCTAACGGAGCCACCCGTTCCGCTTACTCGCTCTGGCTGAAAGCTGATGGCTGACAGCTGATAGCTTTTAGTTTTCCGCTCGCGGGTGGTTTTCGGCGGGTCTCCCCGGAACAGGCTCTCAATCACCGGCCTGTTCTCCCTGTCAGGGATCGCTTCACACCTACTCGTCCCGGTCGTCGCGCTTGAATATGTCCGGCTATTATATGCTCGTTCCAGTGGATGTCAAGAACGGCGCGGAGGGCTGACTGTGGCCGGCTTGCCCGCACATCGTTGACCACCATACAGCCGGCAACGGATTCCGCTAGTCCGGCTGCCCGTTTAAACCACCGAAGCCTCCGCACCGCTTGATGAGGAGGCTTCAGAAGTTGGTCGAGCCTAAGTTAGGTCCTTAACAGGTGCGTCGGCTGCTGCGGCTTTCACCGCCGCGATGCCGCTTTCCACTCCCTGGCGTGTCTTGTACTGCTCGCTTCTGCCGATCACTTCCCCGTTGGCGGCCTTCAGTACGAAATAGAATTGGCCGTTCTGGCCGTCCCTGCGATCGTAGCGTGCCTCGTTTTGGGCATTCTTCTTCACGGCTTCCACGCCGTTCAGCGCGCCCTGCTTCTGCACGTACCTCTCGCTGTCCAGTATGATCTCATTGTTGTCTGCGATGAGGGCAAAGTAGTATTGCTGGTCGACAGCTTTCTTGATCTCGAATCGCTTGGCCATATCCATTCTCCTGTGTGTCACTGACAACGGTTGGCATTCGGTTTCTTCCGTGATACGCCAGTATTGTTGCTCAGCGCCAACGGTCATATCTTACCCCGAAACTGTGCTCAGCCCTTCACGTACGACAGCTTCTCACCGATCAGTCCGTCCTTTATCCGGTAGATGTCCACCCCGCGCACGTGGCCCTCGCCCCACTCATACCGCCAGCGCATCACGCAGCGCAGCCCCGCGCTGAAGATCTCTTCGATCTCGATGTGTGCCTCCGGTGCCTGGCGGAAGAACTCCTCCCAGAACTGCGTGACCGCTTCCTTCCCTTTGTAGAGCGTCCCATCCGGCGCGGGCTCGGTGTTCTCGAAGACGCAATCGTCCGTCATGAGCGCCATCATGCCCGGCACATCATGCCGGTTGAACGCCTCATTGAACTGGATCACCATGCGGATACCTGCTTCGAACTTGGACATGCGGGCGGGGCTCATGGGAATACGACTCCTTCAAGGACAGTCAGTACCGAACCGGCTCGCTACATGATACCTCCCCTTTGGAGATTACAGTACTGGGACCGGATATTTCGACAGGTAAAAAACAGCCTCGCCTGCGAAGACGGGGCAGACGTCAGACTACTGGTTTTCCCAGACCGCCTCTTTGATGCCCGCGATCAGCACCAGCGGGTTCGGCCAGTCCTCGCAATACTGGTAGCGATACGCGAGCCGGATGATGCCTTTCTTGTCGACCACGAACTCCCCCGGCAGCTGCCATGGATTATCGACCAGGTCCTTCACCGTGTACCGCCGCGAATTCTGAAGCTGCACTCCGGCCGCGTAGTCGCACTGAAGCATGGAGTCGCCCGCATCAAAGACCACCTGGGAGGTCTTGCCTTCCAGCAGGTCATACGCCTGATAAACAGTGTAGGTCGGGTCACACAAGACCGGGCAGGGAACCTTATGAATCCGGGCATACAGTGCCGCGCGTTCCGGTTCGCCCTGCCCAACCACCACCACGCGTGCGCCGGCCGCGACGTAATCGGCGTACTCAGTCTGCAGCCGCTTCGCCCGTTCGATGCCGCAGCTGCATCCGTAGTGCCGCCAGAACAGGAGCAATGCCGGGCCGTCTCTCCAGAAGTCCCGCAGGTGCACCGCCGCCACGCTCGAATCCTGCAACTCAAAATCGGGCGCCGCATCGCCCACCTGCAATGGGATTCTGTTCCAGCGTAGCCGGGTGGGGCCGTCTTTCCAGCGCTTTAGCCACTCCTCTTCTGCCGCATGGATCATGGCTTCCAGTTCAGCGGGCTCCATCTTCGGTGTCGGATTCATAGCCATGCTTTACCTCGATTCTGCGGTGCGCTGGCGCGCCGATGTAGATGGCGCGATGCATGGAGACCTTACGGTGCTCCGATCTAACGGGGGATACATTTCGCCTGCATCTCCGACTATCATGCGTCGGAGCTGGCAGCCAAGCTGCCCTACATCACATTACACGAGGAGAACACCATGATCACAGATGCGGAATGGCAGCGGCTTCGAGACAGGGTCTACAGGCTGCAGGCGCAGGTCGACTTCCTGTATCAGCACCTTGGCGTCAGCTTCGATCCCGATAGCAGGCTCGATGACCCGCGCATCGTGGAAAAGCTCAAGAAGGATGACCTGCTAGGCGCCATGAAGGTCCACCGCGAGCTGTTCAACTCCGATGCCGATACCGCCCGCGAAGCGGTGCTGGAGATCAAGGGCAGGCTGGGCATCTAGGATCCTCAGAACGAATCCACCGCCTTCTTCAGGTCGGTGAAGATTTCAAAGAACTGGGTAAATCCCGCCTTGTCGAACGTCTCGAGTACGTATGGCTGCGGGCTCAGCAGCTTGACGTGCTGCTGGATCCCCGACTCCCTCGACCGGTCGATCGATTTGAGCGCGGCCCATCCGGCCTGCGGATCGGCCACCTTCTCGCCTCGCAGCATGTTGGCAATGCTGTGCAGCGCGACCAATCCGGCACTTGACATGAATGGCACGTCGCTCAGGTCCAGGATGAAATCCTGCACGCCCTCGCTTTGCAATGCCTGGACCTTGCTGATCAGCTGGGAAAAGTTGGACGCGTCGACATCACCGTGCGGCTGGACAACAGTAACAGGCACGGTTCCGCGCTGGTTGGATACCGTTATTTCCATGGCTCCTCCTTCAGAGTGCGCGTATTATATCTCTGCCCTCGTCCCGCGTCGAATACCAATCATTGGCACGTTCGAACTTCTCCCATGCCACCTCTTCCGCCCTTGGGGCACCTCCCCCAAAATCCTGTTTGACAATGCTTGTCGTGCAGAATCATTGGATTGCTAAACGGTGAGAAACAGCCATCGCCCTCGGTAGGATTTTGGGGGAGGCCGGGTAGGCGTATCCACGATTCACGCTTCTCGGCTCTCGTTTCACGCCTCGCCATCCCCCGATTTCCCATTTCCTATTTCCGCTCCCCCAACGTTTCTCGCCTCACAATTCTCGATTCACGCTCCTCACCGCCCTCTTTTCCAGCCTCTCCTTCCGGTGCGTGAGCTCCGCCTTCCAGTGCTTGCGCATGTATGGCGGCAGGTCCAGCCGTTCCAGATCCGCCAGCGCGGAGAGTGTCCATGCCAGCGCCGACTTTGGATCGCGGAGCCGGTGCTCGTAATACTTGGCAAGCTCCACGTGTGCGTAGATGTGGCCCTGCCCCGCTGCCTGCTCCCATAACTTGAGCGCCTCATCGAAGTCCCCTCGCCGCTTCTGCAGGACCGACAGCCGCCGCGTCGCCTCCCAGAAGTCGGCCTCGTCCAGGCTCATCTGCAGGCCGCGCTCGAACAGCCGCGCTGCGGTCTCCCACTCTCCCAGGTCCTCGTAGAGGCGCGCCAGCGAGATCACATCCAGCGCATGCTCGATGCCCTCGTGGAACGGGTCCGCCAGCATCGCCGCCGTGTAGTTGAGCAGCCCTGCCATCGCCACCACGTCCATCGCATTGTGATAGAACACGCCCTTCAAAGGCCGCGCATCGCCGGTCCGCAGATAGTCGAAGTACAGCCACGGGATTTCGTATCCGGGCACTTCCTCTGTCGTGCGCGGCGCCTGCAGGATGTTCTCCTCCAGGTATTTCAGCGCCCGCGATTCGAGCCGCGCCCGCCACAGCCGCCGCGCAAGCGGAAGCAGGTCCAGGTGGGCGAATTCCTTGAACGGGATCGGCATGCTGTGCAGCGTGTAGCGCGTCGCCAGCAGCGGTGCATCGAACGCCTTGCCATTGAACGTCACCAGCGCCTTGCCGGGCGCCAGGAATTCAGCCAGCCCTTCCAGTAATGCAGCCTCCTCCGTCGGGTCCCGCATGAAGAACTGCTTGAGCACAAACTCATCCCCGATGAAACGCGCCGCGCCGACCAGGAAAGCATAGGTCCCCGTCCCGCCGGCCAGCCCGGAGGTCTCCGTATCGAGAAAGATGAAGGAACCCGGGTCGATCTGGGAGAGCCGCGGGTCCGCGGCCCATGTGGACATCACCGTCAGCGGCTCCCGGAACCGGATCTCTGCCAGCCCGTGGTGGTAGTCGTGCGGGTACCGCTCCTCGTAGACGAATGTCTCGCCCAACGCGGTCGCCAGCACCGAACCGGCTAACACCGAATCGATCCGGTACGTCTCGCTCTTCTCAGGAAAAGGTAGTTCGCTCCCGGTCTTTACGCCGAGCGCTTTGAGTCTGTCGCTAAGGGTGGTCATTCATTTCGATGACGGACGGATTTCCACGTTCGCTGCAGAAGACGCTGCCGTTCTGCTCCATGGGTGCGCACCGTCTCTGCACAGGGGGCAAGCAGAGAGTATAATCGGAATCGCGATGGGGCCTTCGCTTTATCGGGCAAGGTGGATGGACGCACGGCCTCCGCTCGAGATCTTCCAGAATCCTGCCAGGAAGACATATGGCAGATATATCGAAGATAATTCCCAACCCATTAACTTTCCATGAACCCACTGACTACCCCAAAACTGCTCATTGTCAGTAACAGCCTAAAGACCGGCCCCCTCTGGGCCTACACGCTTCAGGAGAATAAGTTCGACGTAATCCTCGAGAATGACCCACCGCGCACGCTGCGGCGCTGGACCGAGGAGAGCCCGAACCTCGTGCTCTTCGATGTCAACGATCCGGGCGCGGTCATTCTGAGCATCATCCGCAATCTGCGGGAAGAGTCGAACGTGCCAGTCCTCCTGCTCACCTCCACCAAGCCCGAGGAGTACATCCTCGAAGCGTACGAGGCCGGCGTCGATGAATGCGTCATCAAGCCCATCAGCCCGTCGCTCTTCCACGCCAAGATCAAGGCTTGGCTGCGCCGTTCCTGGTCCGTGCCGATGGACGTGCTCGATCCGCTCCGGGTGGGCAGCGTGTATCTCATCCCCGCCGAGCGCAGGGTCGTGATCGGCGACGGCGCTCCCATCCACCTGACCAACCTGGAGATGCGTCTGCTCTACATCATGATGAATCGCCCCTCGCGCACCGTCGCTGCGGAGGACCTCATCCAGAGGGTTTGGGGGTACACCGGCGACGCGGATAACACCGTTCTGAAAAATGTCATCTACCGGCTCCGGCGCAAGATCGAAGCGAACCAGGCCAATCCGGTCATCATCCATACCGTGGCCGGCATAGGCTACAAGTTCGACCCGGTCGAGACTCCGGCAGCGCCTGCCATTACATAAGGCCTCTGTTCTGATCTCTCTTCCCAGGGCGATGCTGCGCCGCCGGAGGGGTGAACACGAAGCGAATGGCTTGCAGGCCATTCGCTTTTTGATTCATTCACCATCGCCTGCCGCGA
>DATKAF010000230.1:0-4870 GCA_035498395.1 Anaerolineales bacterium | reverse complement strand
CTACCTGCGCCGCAACCGGGTACGCCAGGACGACGGAACATTCGTCTGGGAGGCGACGGTCGTCGAGCAGCCGCGCCTGCCCACCATCGGTACGTTTTCCATCGATGGTGCGTCCACCGGTGGTTCGTCCATCGGTGGTTCGTCCATCGGTGGTTCATCCATCGGTGGTTCATCCATCGGTGGTTCATCCATCGGTGGTAAACGCGCCGATATATTAAGTACTGAATTAACAAAGAACGAAGAAACAAGAACTGAAAGAACAAAGAAGGAAGAAAGAAACAAAGAAAGAACAAAGAAAGAACGAACAAAGACCGAACCTTCTCTTCCTTCTTCTTTCACTTCTTCTGTTTTTCTTCTTCGAACACGCCATTGGAGGCACAGGGGCTGGCTGCTTGCGCCCCTGTGGGGTGGCTGAAAGCCGGAGCGGGTAGAATGAACAGCAAGAACCCGATGGCGATTCATGATCGCCTGATTGTGGGTCGGAGTTCGGAGCCAGAAGCTGTCCTGAGACCGACGGACCTGCTTCAGGCATCTACCGAACCTGTGAAGTTTGTTACTTGGGCACGCAGGAAGGTTGCCAGCGCTCCGGATTGCCCGTACAATCACCCGCCAGCGTCATTGATACTTTGCAGCCAGAGGAGAGGCGGAATGAAGCACCTGTTGTTGCTTGCATCGTTGTGCGCATTGTTGTACGGCTGCGCAAGCCAGCCTCCGTATACGGACACCGGAACGCCAGGACAGATCAAGGTGATTGCCTTCTATGATGACAACAAGAATGGAGTCATGGATGGGGCCGAAGCCGGTACGCAAACCAAGGTGGCAATTTCGCAGGAGGTTTCCTGCCCTCCGTCAGGTCATCCTAGCTGGCTAGACACGGATACGGCAGGCACCTACACATTCCAGGACCTCAAGCCCGGCAAGTACTGCATCATCTCGCTGAGTGCGATGGGATATACAACCAAGGTCGCACCGGTTGTGTACGTGAGCAGCGACCGCGTGACAACGGTGGCGTTTGGATTGGTAAGGCCTTAGAACGCCGGGATCAGAATGCCTGCCCTGAGAGGGGCCAGCTTGTAGCCCAACTGGATTTGAGCCTGAATACGCTTGGTCAGAGCTGCCCTAGGCGGTCTCCTTCGACAAGCACGGGAATGCTATTCGCAGCATTTATTCGAGTAAGGTGCGCAGGGCAGACACCTAATTACAGGGTTGTGAAGCCGGAAGGCGTATAATCCTGCGCATTAGCTGAAGCACGGTTCCTGCCCCAGGAGATCCTGGTTAGCCTTGGTGGCGTCGCATGCACAGGCCACGACAAATCCTTAGTGTTGGAGTCCAACTCATGTCAAAGCAACTGTCCCCAAAAGACGCAAAAAGGCCATCCTCCGGAAAAATCGATACTACCATCGTCGTAGCGCTCTTCGCCCTGATCGGGACTCTCGCGACAGCCTTGTTTAATAGTCCGGTGATTCTTGAGTGGCTACGAAACAAACCCACCGCAACCGCCTTGTCTGCCCCACTACAGTCACCCTCTGATTCATCCAAAGTGACCGCAGGATCTTCGACCGCGCAAGGACAGCTCTCCTCCAATTCTTCCAACCCTCTGCCTGTTGCCCCTGCTCCACTACCCTCAGGGGGTAGTGTGGACTGCCTGGCAAAATACTTTGCGGACATCGAGCCAACCAGACAAATCAGTATTGAAGAGGGAGCTTCAGGCCAGGATTACCCTATTCTGAGTCAGGACCTTGCCAAGACAGATTTCCTAGGTCCGATCGGGATAAGATTGACCAAGAATGGCAAAATGATCGCGGGCATCTCATTCATCTTCTTCATCGATAGCCACCTGTTTAAACTCACATCCGTGGTGGATTCGAAGTGCCAGGGGGTTGCTCAATACTCCAACGCCGACCGCGGGGGCGATCGAAATATGCTCCAAGACTCGGATACGCTCAAAATTGAGCTGGCGGAAGGTTTATTTTCATTGCGCTTAACATTCTGGGGACCTGCCGATTTCCGCTTCACCTTCCTGCAATTGTAATAGCGGGTACAAAACCCGCCCAGGAACGGGCGCAGAGGGCAGTCGCACAGCATACTATTGGTACCCCAATTGGAATCGAGCCTCGCAGATGCCGAGTGCATTTCTCGGTAGGAACGCGCTTGGTTGCGAATCAGCCGCGCCGAAATTTGGGGCAATTGGACGCGAATCTCTAGCCGCGGGGTTAAGAACAGAAGCGCTGCGCCGTCGCGTGGTGCACGCCAAATTCAAGGAGACGGGTATGAGAGCGGCTGATCCCCAACCCATCGTCGTTCCGTCAAGCTCCGGCACTATATTAAGGGAGTTAGGCGTGACGCACAAGCTCACGCGAAATCAAACCGGCGGTGCGTACTATCTTTTTGAATCAGAGTTTGACCCCGAGAGCGGAAACAGACTCCATGTCCATCGCTACGAAGACGAAGTAGTGCATGTCCTGGAAGGTGCCATCGAGATCAGGCTTGACAAACAAAAGCTGCAGGCAAGCGCAGGAGGTGTGGCGCACCTGCCGAAAAACATCCCCCATGCCCTCTACAATCCCTTGAAGACTCCATTACGAATACTGGCGATTGCCATCCCCGGCGGTATGGAAGATTTCTTCGATGAGCTGAGCACCGCCATGGAAGATCCCAGCTTCGACGACACAACCCGCAACAAGATATCTCAGAAATACGGGATAACATGGTTGGAGTAGCCCGGTCAGATAGATGCCCTACCTTTATCCCCCTGCGGGGTCTGTGAAGCATTGAGCGAAGCGAAAGATGGCAGGAGGGGGTTCACACCCTATTCCCGCCGATCCTGTCCCTTTTCCCGGCTTTCCCCGACTTAACCAGTAGAATACCGCACGAAGGGACCCTGCATGGAGTCAACATCCGCTCAAGACGAAGCAGCCCTGGTGGGGGCGGCTAAAACGGACGGCGAGGCGTTCGCCCGCTTGTACGACCGCCATGTCCAGGCGCTATACCATTACTGCTATCACCGCACCAACAACGTGCACGATGCCGAGGACCTGACGTCACAGACCTTCCTGGCCGCGCTGGAGGCCTTCCCCAACTACCGGCGCGACGGTCACTTCGCGGCGTGGCTGTTCACCATCGCCCGCAACAAGGTGGCGGACCACTACCGCCGCAGGCCGCACCTTCCGCTGGAAGAATCGACCGCGCCGCCCTCCACTTCCAACCTGGCGAGGGATGCGGAAACCAGCCAGCAGAACGACATCCTGCTGCGCCTCATCCGGGCGCTGCCCGAAGACGAACGGGAACTGGTCCGCCTGCGCTTCGTCGCGGAGCTGCCCTTTGCCGAGATCGCCCGGGTGCTGCGCATGAGTGAAGATGCAGCCAAGAAGAAGCTATATCGCCTGCTGGCTCGCATGAAGAGCCAGATGGAGGCCGGGCATGAATGAGCATGTCTCTCCCGAATTGGAAGCGCGGCTCCACGACCTGCTGGCCGCGCCCGATGCAGACCCCGCCTTCGTGGGCCGCCTGCGATCCCAACTGATCCAGAGGAGTCCGGTGAAAACAACCGCTCGCACCTCCCCCCGCGTGGCCTGGGGCCTGGCGCTCGCGCTCGCCCTGCTCGCCATCGGGCTGCTGGCGTTCTCTCCGCAGATCGCCCGTGCCATGAGGCGCCTGCTGGGCTACATCCCGAACGTCGGCTACGTGGAGCAGGGGCCCGCCCTGCGGGTGCTATCTGCGCCGGCGAGCATCCAAAAGCAGGGCCTGGCGCTTACGCTGGAACAGGGCGTGGCGGATTCGCAGCGCACGGTGCTGCTCGCCCGCATCGGCGGATACACGCGGACAGGCGCGGCCGCACAGACCTGCACGGACATGCCACGGCTTGAATCGGCAGATGGAACTGTTCAGAAGGCAACGTCCGTCAACCGGAGCCAGGACGAGCAAAGCGGCAGCGACATCTTTGTGCGCTATGAGTTCCAGCCCATGCCCGCCGGGACACTGGATGTGACGCTGAAGATCCCCTGCCTGCTGTTCGATCCGGGCTACAAGGACTGGTCGATCCCGCTCAAATTCCAGGCGGCGCAGGGGACCGGGCAAGTCATCCCCGTGATCGAGCTGCCGACCGCCCTGCCCACGGAGCCGGTCGCGACCGCTGCCTCCACGTCATCTGCCGAGTCCGCGCCGGCCGGATTTGCGGTGGTGCTAAAGAGCGCGGCGGAGCTTGCCGATGGATATGTGCTCTCGGGCGTGTACCAGTGGAACGATGCGCGCATCGACAAATCCGCTGTGGTGATCTCACACATGAGCATCGTCGACGCGAACGGGCAGGATGTGTCCTTCCAGGAAGTTGGGACCGACCCGGCGGCAGATGCCGGCCCGCAGCAGATCCCGTTTGCCTACCAGGTCACGGGCAAGGAGCTTGCCTGGCCGCTGAAGGTCATCGTCTATTCGATCAGCGTGGTCCAGCCGGAGCAGGGCACGTTCCAGTTCGATGCAGGGGCGAACCCGCAGCCCGGGCAAACGTGGAATGTGAACATCGATGTGCCGGTTGCAGGACACGTCATCCGCGTGGAGACCATCGGGTTGAGCGCGGGCAGGACGCCCACGCAGCTCGGGTTCGATTTCACCATGACGTCGGACCCGGCAGTGGCGGGCGCAACGGTCACGGATGCGAACCCGGTCATTGACTGCAAGTCCGGTTGCGGCGGTGGAGGTGGTGGCGGCGGAGGTGGAGCAGATGTGGGCGTCAGCGGTTTCGACCAGGCGACCGGACCGTTCTATTACGGGGCAGCCATCGAAGGCTACTCACCCGCCGGCCCAAAGACCTTTATCATCTCCGATATGTCGGTCTTCTTCAAAGGACCCTGGCAGGCAAGCTGGCAGCCCTCCC
>DATKAF010000229.1:0-20476 GCA_035498395.1 Anaerolineales bacterium | reverse complement strand
GCAAATCTGGAAACGAATCGTTTCACCATTAATAGCTACCTAGGGTGCGTGAACCTGGTCTCCCTGTTCCCATCGCTGCTGCTCGTGGGAGGGCTCATCGCTGCCGTTCTGCAGGTCAGCAGGTTCATTCGACACGGCGAGCTCTCCATCTCAGAAAGAGGCTCGCTTTTGTTCTTGCTGATCGTCGTATGCTCCATGGCCGGGTATTTCTGGTACCTGCTTCGATATCAAAATCAAGGACAGGGCGGCGATCTGATCAAGGCCACCCACATGCTGCAGATCTTCCCATTCCTTGCCCTGCTCTCTGCCCAACTCCTGGACAGGATCGACACTCGATCTCATAGAGCATGGCTGGCTATCATGATTTTGCTGGGGCTGATTGTCCTGCATAATCTGCCTGCCATGGTCACCCACTACCCCATCTTCCCGTGATCGCCGCGCTCGCCGCCTCCACCCTGCTGTTCGTGGCGGGCATCCTGGTAAACCGCTTCATCCACAACCGATACCAGCTTGATATCGTCGTAGAGCCTGCGCAGCCGTCCCAAGGCGGCCCCCTGATCTCGGTCTGTGTGCCGGCACGCAATGAGGCGGCGAACATTCGCGCGTGCCTCGGGGCGCTCCTATCACAGACCTACCCCAACCTTGAGATCATCGTTCTCGACGATCGATCCACAGACAGTACATCGACCATCCTTGAGGAATACCCTGGCGATCCCCGCCTTCACATCCTACACGGCTCCGAGCTGTCCGAAGGCTGGGCAGGTAAGCCGCATGCGCTCGCCCAGGCCGCGGAGGCGTCACGCGGCGAGTGGCTCTGCTTCGTCGATGCGGACACGTTTCTTGCTCCGGAAGCCATCGCATCATGCCATGCGAAGGCAGTTGCCACGGGAGCCGACCTGTTCACCATCATGACGCATCAGATCATGGGCACGTTCTGGGAGAAAACCGTCTTGCCGCTGGTCATCACCGCCCTCGGCGTGGGGTTCTCGCCGCGCGACGCGAACGACCCGCACAAGCCGACGGCCATTGCCAACGGCCAGTTCATCCTGATACGCCGTTCCGTGTACGCCGCAATCGGAGGTCACGAGCGCATCAAAGATCGCATCGTGGAAGATAAGGCGCTGGCAGAGGCCGTCAAGTGGAACGGCTATCGTCTCATCGTCGCGGACGGCCGCGCGGTCGCCAGCACCCGGATGTACACCTCCCTGCCGCAGATGTGGGAAGACTGGACGAAGAATATCTACCTTGGGCTGCAGGGGCAGCCAGGGCTCGTCTTCCTGGGCGCGTTCGGCGCGGTGGTGCTGGTGCTCTCCGCGCTGTTCCTGCCTGTTTGGCCGCTGCTCGGCCTGCTCTGGTACTTGGACGGAGGCAGTTGGGCAGCCATCCTCGTGGTCTTGGAAGCCCTGACCATTTGGGGCGTCGTGCTGTACTCGCGCGGCAACGTTGCGCAAGCAATGGGCATCTCACGTTGGTATGCCCTGACCACGCCGCTCGGCGCAGGCGTCTTCGCCGCCATGATGATCGCTTCGGCATGGAAGATCATCTCCGGGCGCGGTGTCATGTGGCGCGGCCGCCGGTACAACCCCTCTCGATCATAGTGAATTCTGTAATCGGATATTCGCCTCGAAAATCCGATTTTCTTTAGGGGAGACGTCGGTTTGGGACGTTCGATGTCGTATTGCATCCGTCACATCCCTACATTACAAACATCCATTGCCATGTACCAACTGAATACCTTAGTATTTGGTTAAGGCTTCGGGATTCCACCGATCCCTCATTTTGGCGTCCACTCAAGTGCCGGCCTCGAACCATCCAGTGGCTGGCGGAGAGCTTATGACCAAATACCTAGTCATCGCTGCATTGGCAGTCGCCGCAATTTCCCTGGGCCTGTTTGTTTACGTGACGGGCGCGCCCGCCTATGCGGGAACAGACCCGGCCACGTGCAACAACTGCCATGCCATGGATTCTCAGTATGAGAACTGGTATCACGCCGGTCACGCACAGGAAACCACCTGTGTCGAGTGCCACCTGCCGCATGACAACCCAATCAGCTACTGGCTGGCCAAGGGGAAGACGGGCATGCACGATGTCTACGTCTTCAGCACCGGCCAGACGCCTGTGATGATCCGGGCCAAGGAAGACACGAAACAGACCATCCAGGCAAACTGCATCCGTTGCCACCAATCCACGGTTGAGGACGTTGTGGCCGGGGCGCAGCCATTTGATCGCCATTGCTGGGACTGTCATCGTTCCGTCGCACACGGAGCACGCGGCATCTCCATCGTCCCGTACCAGGACGCCGTGCTCTATCCATCCAAGTGAGGAGAATGCAGATCATGAAACGCTACACGACCTTGATCCTGGCCGGACTTGTGATCGTGCTGGCAGCCTTGCTGGCCGGTGTGCTGATCTTCCTGAAGAATCAGCCGCCGCAGAGCCGCACCACCACGCCGCCTATTGTCGAGATCAAGCCGATGGAGCCAAACTCGGCGCTCTGGGGCCAAAACTTCCCGAACCAGTGGTCCACCTTCCAGAAAACGAAGGACAACAATATCCGCACCACCTACGGCGGCTCGGAGAAGTTCTCGCACCTGCTGGAGGACCCGCGGCAGGTCATCCTGTTCGCCGGGTATCCATTCAGCAAGGACTACAACGAAGAGCGCGGGCACATGAACACCCTGATCGACGTGCAGGCGACCAAGAGGCTGATCCTGAAACCGGGCGACCCGAAGGAAACCCACGCGACGTGCTACTCCTGCAAATCCTCGGATAACCCGGCGCTCTGGCAGAAGCTCGGCCTCGAGGGATTCGACGCCATGACGTTCACCGAGATGACGCCGAACATGAAGAACCCCATCGGATGCGCCAACTGCCACGAGGCCGGTACGATGCGCCTGATCGTGACGAACCCCTCGCTCGACAATGCACTGAAGGCGCAGGGCAAGGACTGGCATACGTTTACGCGGCAGGAAATGCGCACCGTGGTCTGCGCGAACTGCCACGTGGAGTACTACATGGTGGGCGATCATAAGGTGCTCACCTTCCCCTGGGCGAACGGCACGCGCATCGACCAGATCGTGGACTACTATGAGAACATCAAGTTCAGCGACTGGACCTATCCCGGCACGAACACACCGATGCTGAAAGCGCAGCACCCCGAATACGAGATGTACACCGCCGGCAGCACGCACTACATGGCGGGCGTGGCTTGCGCCGACTGCCACATGCCGTACGTCAAGGATGGGGCCGCCAAGTTCTCCTCGCACGACGTTCACAGCCCGCTGCTCAACCCCGAGCTGGCCTGCGGTCAATGCCACACCGATACCGATTACGTGGTCGGGCGCGTGAAGGAGATCCAGGAGCAAGTCTTCAATACCAAGATCCAGGCCGAGGACGCGATCATCGACGCCATCACCGCTATCCAGGCGGCAGCCTCCAACCCCAAGGCCGACGCCAAGCTGCTGGATCAGGCCCGCTCCCTGCACCGCAAATCACAGTTCATGTGGGACTTCGTCTCGGCGGAGAACAGCATGGGCTTCCACAACCCCGAGTACATCCTGAAGATCCTGGCCGATTCCACTAACATGGCCCGGCAGGCGCAGATGCTCGCCTCGCAAGCCGCCGGCGACCCGAAGCTCCTGCAAACGGGCATCTACGATGACATGGAGACGAAACCGGCACCTGCCCAGTAACCGGCCCCCTGCTGAGAACGTCGCAAAAACGACGTGCGTGGCAATGACTGTCACGCACGTCGTTTTGACTCTTAGCGGGACTTCGGGAGCATCCCGGCGTTCCGTTCGTCCGCGCTCAGGAGTCAGCGAAGAAGCGACCGTTCCGGGCATGCGATAAAAAAGACTCCCATCGGGGAGCCTTCTGAGATGCGGTCGAAGCGGCGCAGAGCGGTCGTCTGCCGCAGGATCAGCCGTTCCTAGATCGCTTCATCTCCCAGCATGACTCGGTCGCCGCCGCGGTCGATTTCCCACGGATAGATGATGAACGCGTCGGTGACGGCAGCATAGTAATCGGGTCGGACGCTGCCGAACAGGCTGCGATTGGGGTTGAAGTGCAGAACGCAGGTCTCCGGAAACCCGCCGGCTGCGGAAACGCGATTCTTGACAGCCGTCATCGTCCGACCCGAACCCCACACGTCATCCACGATCAGGGTGGGCCGTCCCCGCAGCTTGTCATCGGAGGGGAACTGGATGAATGCAGGCCAGGCCATCAGCGCGGCCTTCTCGCGTGCCGACTGTGCGGGGAAATCAACGGCGGCGGTCAGCAGATGGGTTACGTTCATCGCCTCTGCCAGCATCCCGCCCGGCACGATGCCGCCGCGTGTAATAAGGACCATCGCGGTAAATTCGCGCCGGAATTGCGGCAGCAGGTGGTCGATGAGCCGATCCACCTCTTCCCAGGTGATGATCTCGCGGCGTTGTTCGGGCGGCAGCATGATCTCGCGCACGTCAGACCAAGTTTAACTGAAAACGGCGGCAAGCGGGGCCGGAGCTGGCAATTGGACCGGAATTGCCGAGTTTGCCGATTCGGCCCGCGCCTTTTCCACGTCACGCGCCCACAGGAACAGGCAGGTATTGTAGGCCGTCATGGTGTACGAACTGATCACGCTCGCCACCATCACGAAGGCGAAGAAGATCAGCGCGCCCAGCGCCACGCCGACTACCAGCGGTGCGGTGCTCGTGCCAAGCACGGCGATCAAGCCGCCCCCAACCGCCACGCCGATGACGAGCCCGGCCAGGCCGAGCACGAAGCTGATCGCCCCGGTCACCCACTTTACGCCGACGGTGCTGACGCCGATCAGCAGCAGGTTGTCCTTGATGATCTGCGTGGCGCGCTTGACGCCATTCACCAGGTTTGCATCCTCGATCATCATGGCGGGCAGGATCAGGTACGACGCTTCGGTCCAGACGCTCTGCAGCAGGCCTGCGATGAGGCCGCCGAATGCGCCTACCGGACTGCGCCGGTTGCGGTTGTTGCGCGCTTCACGCGTCAAGACGTTGATGAGCGCCGAGACGGCGGCGAGACTGATGATGTTCCAGAATTCGCGCTGCACCTTGGACCAGGCCTTGTCCATGCGGCCATCCCCTTCCGCCAGGTACCCGTAGATCAAGTACACGGTCATGCCGGAGAAGACATAGCCTACGACATACTGGACGAACACCAGGATCGCGCCGATTATGAAGAAAATGGCGCGGCCCACTGGACCGCTGTCGCCGAACAGCAGTGCCGCGCCGATCAGGGGGATAAGGCCCGCAACCGATACGATGAATCCAACGATGACCGCGAAGATGGATGGCTGGATGAGGTCCTTGTCCTTGAAGGCCATTTGCCACGCCTCCTTCAGGAACAGCCAGCCACGGGAAATGCTCTGCATGCTTCTCTCCTTCGATCAGTGGAGCTAGCGATAAAGGGTGCGCAATGACCACCAGGCGTACCGCGCCGATACACGCACTCTCCATTATAGCAAACTTACCGGTTCCGTCTCGATCCTCCACGTGCGGCCCAGGTCCTTCGGCAGCAGCTCCTGAAGGTCTGCGCCGCGCAGCACCACCTGCCAGCGATACTGCCCGCCAAGACGGGCATAGAAGCACGGCGCAGGGCCAAGGATGCTCACGGACTCGCGCCTCTCAGCGTGGATCCGGTTGCGGAGGCGTGCGGCCAGCGCTGCCGCCGCGCGCTCGGCCCTGTTCGCGTCAGGGTCACGGATCTCCAGCCTGAACAGGTTGGAGAAAGGCGGAAAACCAAGCCGCCTGCGCTGGGCGGCTTCCGCCATGTAAAAGCCGTTCACATCATGGCTTGCCGCTGCCTGGATGGCATAGTGGTCCGGCTCAAACGTCTGGAGCACTGCCTCGCCGCCCAAGCTGGAGCGTCCGGCCCGGCCCGCCACCTGTGTGAGCACCTGGAAGACCCGCTCTGCGGCAAATGGGTCCGGCAGGAAGAGGCCGACGTCCGCCAGCACCATCCCGACCAGCGTTACGCGCGGAAGATCGAGCCCCTTGGCAAGCATCTGAGTGCCGATGAGAACGTCGGCTCGCCCGGCGGCAAAGTGACCCAGGATGATCTCGTGCGCGTCCTTCTGCCGGGTCGTTTCGCGATCCCACCGCAGCGTTCGGGCCCGCGGAAACAGCCGCTGCACATCTGCCTCCACCTTCTCTGTGCCGAGGCCGTATGCGCGCATGCTGGGACTTCCACATTCGGGGCAGGTGCGGGGCATCGGACCCGTGAACCCGCACCGGTGGCAGAGCAGCATCTCGCCCGCCGAGAGGTGATACGTGAGCGGTGTGTCGCAGCGCGGGCATCTCATCGTCGAGCCGCAGGCGCGGCAGAAGACGTAGGTCGCGCTGCCGCGCCGGTTCATGAACAGGATAGCCTGTTCCCCTCGCTCCAGGACGTTTCCCAAGGCATCCTGGAGCGCCCGGCTCAGAATGCCGCGGTTGCCCGCCTTCAACTCCTCGCGCATGTCGACGATGTGGACAGAGGGCAGGTCGAGCTCACGAGCGGGACTGCTCTGCCCGGACGCACCGACGCGATGTTGAAGCTCCACCCTCCGGGTATGTCCCACCTCCGCTTCGTATCTTTGCACAACGCCGGGCGTGGCCGAGCCCAGGATGCAAACCGCTCCGCAGATGCGCGCGTAGGCTTGTACCGCCGCGGCTGCATTGTAGAACGGCGGCTCGGATTGATAATAGGATGCATCGTGGCACTCGTCCACCACGATCAACCCGACCTCGGGCAGGGGAGCAAAGAGCGCGCTGCGCGGCCCAATGATCACCTTGAGCTGACCCGAACGCGCCCGCCGCCACGTATCGTATCGCTCGCCCTCTGATAGTCGTGAATGAACCAGGCCGGTTTGCCCGGGAAAACGCTCCAGGAAGCGCTGCACGGTCTGGGGCGTCAACGCGATCTCCGGCACGAGCACGATGGCCTGCCGGCCCAGATCCACGGCATGACAGGCCGCGCGAATATACAGCTCGGTCTTACCGGAGCCGGTGACGCCCTGAAGCAGGAACGGCTTCTGCGTCTCTCCGCTTGCCGCCTGATCCAGGGCAGCCTGGAATTCATTCCAGACCGCCTGCTGCTCATCGGAGAAGATGACCGCGCCGCGCGCAGCAGGATGCTCCTCGGCACGCGCCACCGGATCGCGCCAGATCTGGGTCTCCTGTAGGATGATGAGCTGCTGCTCCGCCAGCTCCTGGAGGTCGGCAAGGTTGCAGCCGGTCTCGGCATACACCCATGACACGTTTACGCTCTCGGGATGCTTCATCAAATAGCGCAATGCACTCGCACGGCGAGCCTGGGCATTGCGCATCCCCAGGTGCGGCAGGGCAAGTTCGGCGCTCTCCGGAGCGACCGCCAGTTGAGCGGTGCGAACGTACTTGGGCCGCACTCTGACGGGTGAAAGGACAGACTCGGCCGATAGTACGCCGCGCTTCACAAGCGACTGCGCAGCCCTGCGCCAATCGGCGCGCTGCATGACGCGGTCGATCTGCCTGCCCCTCAGCGGCCCACGTTCGTCAAGCAGCGCGATCAGTCTCTCCTGCAGGTCGCCAAGCACGGCATTGGTAGAGCGACCTTCCGCAAGCGAATAGGATGTGTCCACTTGCTGGCCGAGGCCCGGCGGCAGGAACAGACTCACGACCGATGCCAGCGGTGCAAGAGTCGACACGGCGAGAGACTCTGCGAACCGGATCTGCGCCGCGGTCAGAACCGGCTCCGTATCAAGCACGGCGCTGATCTCTTTGATCCTGGCGAGGGAAGGCTGATCGATGCACTCGAGCACGACCGCCTGCGCCGTCTTGCTGCCGAACGGCACCAAGACCAGTTGTCCGCTTTGGACAGCCATGCCTCCCGGCACGGCGTAATCAAAAACGCCCGCCAGAGACGGGACGTTCACGGCAACACGCACAAATGACGTCATGGTTGCTTAATGGCTCTTCAGCAATGCGGCCGCGCCGTACCCCACGACCGCCTTATAGTCGCCGGTCACATCGCCGGACGTTGCATGGCGGAGCACCACGGCCCGGTCCGCGCCCATTTCGCGTGCGGCCCACATGACGACCGCCAGTGCGCCCAGCCCACACGCATAGCCGCGCCCGCTGCGCTCCACGTCAATGGCACGGTCCGGATCGAAGGCCTCGACCTGCTCGAGCATCGCGCCATCCAGCGCCAGCGCGGTCTTCTGATCCTCGTAGTGCGAAAGATCGGTGCTGGCCACCAACAGCGTCTGTGCGCCGTGCAGAACAGCCGCCAGCGCCCTGCCGATGAGCGCACAGGTATCCGGCTCCTGCGAACGCACCATGAGCGGCAGCAGCTTCCATTCGGAGGCCAGCGCGCGCTGCAAGAAAGGCAGCTCGATCTCCAGCGAGTGTTCCGGATCGCGGGCTATCGCCGTCACTCCGAAACCCACCTCGGCGCGCAGAGCCGCATCCAGATCGTCCACGCGCTTCCGATCGACAGGCGCCGGGCCCAACGGCGTCCCGTACGCTCTGTGTGTGGTGGTCAGCAGCGGAGAGTCTATATAGTTGTGAAATGGGGAAAGTACTGCGACGACGTCCGGCTTGAGCCCTCGTACAGCGGCGAAAGCGTAGCCCGCCACGGGCCCGGAGTAGCGATGCCCTGCGTGGGGCGCAACAAGCCCCACCACGTCGCCATCCAATGCGGGAAGCTGCGCGCGGTCCATGTACGCGTCGACAGTCCGAGCCAGCGCTTTCGGCTCGCCCTCATACCAGGTGCCTGCAATGGGCGAGGGCCGCACGTCCACGTTCATGCGCACATTTTAGCACAACGTGAAAACAGGGACCGGTCGCTTGTTCGGCCATCCCGCAGTCAGCAGCGGACCGGCCTCAGGTCCCCCGCTTCAGAATCGCTTCTGTTGCT
This sequence comes from Anaerolineales bacterium, assembly GCA_035498395.1. Taxonomy (GTDB): domain Bacteria; phylum Chloroflexota; class Anaerolineae; order Anaerolineales; family Villigracilaceae; genus Fen-1038. Next base: position 11,587 of record DATKAF010000229.1, on the reverse strand, counting down.
CTAAAGGCGAGCTCCGGTAACTCGTCCGGTCCAAACCATTTGGCCTCATCTGCATCGTCGGCGGGGTTTAATATGCCTGATATGATCTCCCCCCTGTACACGATCACAAAATCGGAGCCGCGCGGGTGCTCCTTCCCGGCGATGATGTCCAGCACGGCAGTTGCCCGTACGACCAAGCCTGTCTCCTCCTCGCACTCCCGCTCGGCTGCGCGTGCGGGATCCTCGCCCGCGTCGACGAAGCCGGCCGGCAGGGTCCACTTGCCGCGGAACGGCTCGTTGACGCGCCGGACCAACAGCACGCGGCCGTCTTGCTCCAGCAGGACGGCAGCGGCCACTTTGGGATCCTCAAAATGGATCCATCCGCAATTGGGGCACACTTCACGGCGGCGGCCGAATCGCTCCGTCAGCGTCACCGCGGTACCGCAACGCGGACAGTAATTTACTTCTGTTCCCATCGCCTGCGAACGCGCCGGTCACTATTGGCCCGCAGCAGCCAGGCGATAACCGCGAACACGATCATCAGCAGTCCCAACATCGCCACCCATGTAGCGGGAACCGGCTGCCCCGCCGGTTGAGGGGCGGTTGGCGGCTGGATGGGCGCAGCCTTGCCAGCCTCTGTTGACGGGCCGGATGCCAGACTGCGAGCGGCGTCCTGCGTCTGGATCGTCAGGTTTGCCTGGCTCGTCGCCATATCCGCCGCGGCCGTGCCTTCGGCTGTCGGGGTTGCGGCCAACGCCGCGAACGGCGCCTGGAGCGGAGCCTCCGTCGCAGCCGGAGCCGCGGGAGCAGATGATTCGGGCGCTCCGCCACCTGCACCGCCCATTCCGAATGCAGGAACAGGCGCCGCAGCCAAGTGCCCGCTTGCAACAGGCGCCAAAGCGTTCACAGCCACAGACGCCAGGAACAGCAGTGTGGCGATCGCCGTAGCGAACCGGAAGACCGGGTACGCGCGCGGCGCGGGCGGCCGAATGCCCGCCATGCCGGGGGCAAGCCTGAAATTGCGCGGGGCGCGGCGCTGTGGGAGTCTACGCAGCAGCGTCCGAGTCTCCCGCAGATCTTCCAGAGCGGCCTTGAGGCCGGCATCGGAGCCAATGCGCGCCTCCAAGCGCGCCATCTCAGCCGGGCTCAACCTCCCATCCAAATATGCAGACAGCAATTCAACGTCTTTGAAGTTCATGTTAGTGGGTCGGCATCCCACCGCGGTTACCCCGGTGCGATCCTGGCTGCTGTGATTGGGGGATGACGGGCTTCATTCTGCCAACTCGCCTTCCAGACGAAAAGCAGACGGCAATAGTTCCCGGAAACCCTGCAGGCACTCGCGGAGCCGCAGCCGGGCACGCGCTAATCTGGATTTAATCGTGCCGAGCGGCGCCCGTACCGCCACGGCCACCTCCGTGTAGTCCAGACCTTGCAGATCTGCCATGACGACGACCGTGCGGAATTCCAACGGCAGGTTATTGAGGCAGTGCTGGATCGCATGCTCAAGTTCCAATGCCTCCGCCGACTGCTCCGGCGTCAGCGCAGGATCTGCCAACCAGCGAGGCGCGTCCAGCTCATCCCCGTCCGAAGCGTCCGGCTCGAGCGGCGTCGTCGGACGCCGCTTCCTGCGGCGCAACTCGTCGTAGCAGGTGTTGGTGACGGTCCGCAAGAGCCACGCCTTGAAGGAGCCGCCCCGGTAGCTGTTGATACCGCGGAAGGCGGATATGAAGGCATCCTGGGTCGCATCAGCCGCGAGTTCATCATCGCCCAGAATGCGCAGGGCAGTGCTGAAAAGCATGTCCTGATAAGCGAGCACGAGGGTATTGAACGCCTCAAGATCGCCGCCCTGCGCGGACCGGATGAGAACCGATTCGTCCATACAAAACATTCTATCATGGGAGCGTTGCAGCCAGCTTGCCGCGCCTCGCAACTCTAGCCCGGCGCTGATCCCGCCCCTTCTTGCAAGACATTTCCGGCAGTGTGTGCCACATTCCGCAGGCTTTTAGGGGGAATACCGCGGATGGAGCATTCATACGGCTGGCTCGTTAAAGGTTTCAAGAGAGGCCTGATACCGAAACAGCCGCTTTCGGCTGCGTGAAACTCAGGACCTTGCACCAGAAGGAAGGGCCCTCTGTACGGCTAACTAGGAAAGGAGAAGCACCATGTCTATCTTGGTTTGGATCATCACCGGGATCATCGCTGGATGGCTCGCGGGCATGCTGATCCGCGGAAGCGGTTTTGGCGTGATCGGCGACCTGATTGTGGGCCTTCTCGGCGGTCTGGTGGGTGGCTACCTCGCCAGCCTCTTCGGCATTGCGCCGACGAACTGGCTGGGCGCCGTATTGGTAGCGGCAATTGGCGGCGTCACCCTCGTGTGGATCTTGCACCTGATCCATCCGGGCGTCACCGCTCCGTAATGTCGCAGACCTAAGACGATAACCCTTCAGTGAGTTACAAAAAGACGCTGCCGCTCTATTTCAGAGTGGCAGCGTCGCGTCTGTCTCAGCCATTATCACGACTGTGGCTCTGTCAATCGGGCTGCGGGTACTGTCAGGGGCCGTGGGCTGTCAACCGCGACGTCCTCGATCGTTTCGCGCAGCATGGTCACAGCCGCCTCCACGACCAGCGGATCGAATTGGCTCCCGGAACAACGCTGGAGCTCATCAATGATACGCGGCAATGGCAAATGCTTCCGGTAGGGCCGGTCTGAAGCCATGGTTTCGATCGCGTCGGAAGCTGCGATGATACGCGATTCCAAGGGGATATCCCTGCCGGCCAGCTTGTTTGGATAGCCCTTTCCATCGAAATGCTCGTGGTGACATCCAATGATCGGAGCGAGCGGTTTCAACGAACGGCTCTTCTCCAGCAGTTCCGTCCCCATCACCACGTGCTTCTTCACGATCTCGTACTCCTCGAGCGTGAGCTTGGAGGGCTTGCCGAGCAGCTGTGCAGAAATACCGAGCTTGCCAATGTCATGCAGCAGGCTGGCGTTGCGGATCAGCTCGATCTGCTTCTCGGGCAGTCCGAGCCGGCCGGCAATGCTCGTTGCGAATTGCGCCACACGCATGGAATGACCCAGCACGTATGGGTCTCCCAGATCGATGACCTCCGCCAGTGTGTCGAGCAGGCCGTTATTAAGTGCCCGGATCTCTGCAGCGGTCCTCTCCAGGGTCCTTTGTTTCTCGTGCAGCTCATTGACCATGGTCCGGGTGCGGTCGACATATTGCTGCTGGCTATACCGTAGCAGGGCTAGCGGCAGCACCATCACAAGGACGCCCATGATGTGGTTGTTGCTGTAGCCAAAGATCAGGGCGTAAGACGCCAGACCCATACCCGCGTACGAGGTCGCCAGCCAGCCGTATTGTTCCTTCCAGACCTGTCCCATGTTCTGGTTGAGGTCGATGCTGACACCCGTGGCGACCAGCGCGGTCGTCGCCAGGTACACGATCAGCGAGGCCGCCAGGCAGACCACACACTGCACGAACAGGTTCAGGCTGATGAACGGGCTGCCACCAAGCGCAATAGCACCTGTATAAAGCATCGCGGCAAAAAGCTGGTTGCCGAAGTTGAAGAACAAACGGCTGATCGGGCTGCGGTACTTGATGAGCGCCGTGATGGCGAAGGTTCCGCTCAGCACCACCGCCCCGATCGGGCCGAAAAGCAGGGTGCCCGCAAGCATGGGCACCGCCGAGGTGGAAACCGTTGTGTGCTTAACATACAGTTCCACGGAGAACCACTCGGTGAGGGCGACGATACTTGCAAACAGGGCGAGTGACAGCCAATCGAGCGGGCTATAGGTGTTCAGATGGATGGGCCAGATGGCTGTGACCGCCGCCAGGGAAAGCAGGGACCCGACCAGCACCAGACCGATGAAGAGATTGACCTTGATCGCCGAGCCGTCGCGCTCGACTGCCGCCGGAGGCGTCCCCGCAGCATCCGCACGCCGACTACCGGCTGCGTTTGGAGTCGGCTGCTCGGGACGCACCAGCGAAGCCTGCGCGGCTGCATAGGCCGGTTCGACAACCGGCTGAGTCTCCGGGGCAGAGGGTTCTTCGGCGGGCGCAGAGGGGTGAACGATCCCGTGGCCCAGCTCCGGCAGGAACGTTTCGTATGTCTCATTGGCACACACGTACGTTCGGTTCCGGCCTCTGAGCTTTGAGTGATACAGGGCAGTGTCCGCATTGTGGATGATCTCGTTGGCGGGCTGGTTGAAGCGCTCGCGGCCCGCAATCCCCATGCTGACGGTGACGTTGATCGGCGTCACGCTGGTCGAAATGACGAAGGGCGTCTGCTCGATCGTGTGCCGGATCGTCTCGCCGCGCTCGAATGCCTGTTGGGCAGTCGTTTCCGGCATGAGGACCGCAAACTCCTCGCCGCCGAAACGCGCCACCACATCATATTCCCGGACGGCCTCCTTGAACAGCGCTGCGATCTTGATGAGCACCTCGTCCCCCGCCAGGTGCCCGTAGGTATTGTTAATATTCCTCAAGAGGTCGAGATCCGCCATGATGATCGTCATGGGCCGGTCGAAGCGGCTGGCCCGCCGCAGCTCATTCTCCACCTGCTCCATGAAGTAGCCATGGTTGAACAGACCGGTCTTGGAGTCGGTCTCCGTCTGCCTTTCAAGCGCGGGGACCCGCAGCGTACTGTAGATCAGATACAGCGGCAGGCAATACAGGATCAGCGCGTAGGGGTTCTGGTTCCAGACGATGACCATGCTGGCGCCCAGGCTCAGCAGCGTCATGTCCATGATGAGCGGCAGAATGTCGAAAACGCCGGACTCGTGGAAATCCTCACCCCGCGCCAGCCACACCACGATGCCGACCAGGAGGTGGTTCAGGAACGTGAAGGTCGCCATCGCGGCCACGATGCCGGCGATGGCGAAGATGGTTGTCGTTTCCAGGCTCGGATTGATGGCAACGTACACCAACCCGGCCAGGTACGTGATGATCACGTAGCAGGCGGTATTGAAGAGCTGAATGTACCACGGTGGCCGCCGCCAAAGCCACTCTACCAGGTTCGAAATGGCAATGACCACCAGTGCTTCGGGCACCCCCAGCGCGGCAAACGTAAAGCCATAGACCAGAAAGTTGATGGTGTAATGCGAGCGGTTGGTGGCGCCCTCGACCTTGAAGATCGAGGCCAGGGAGCCGGCAATGCACAGCGCCAGCAGCATCAAGGGTTGTTCGACGCGCATGCGCGTCAGCTGCCAGAGCAGGATTGCCGCCCCACACGCGTAAATAGCGAACAGGTACGCCTTGGCTCTTGTGGAGAGCTCACTCATAAGCCATCTCGCGATGACCAATGCGATTTGCGCAACGGTCAGGCAGGACGCCTTGCTGTCCGGTCATCGTTGGTACATATGACGCCAATCGAGGCCCTCAGGAATGTGGATCCTGGGAGCCTCTCTGACCTCATCCGCCATACCGGGCGGCATGGGAGTTCGGGGGTTGTAGTCTGCGCCTTGCCAAATGCATGCTGGTTGCCATCCCACCCGGCCGGGCCGCTGCCCAAGCCATCATTCGCTCGAACGATCCAATCATACCCTCCCCGGAGCGGGCCGGCTGAAATTGCAATCCAAATGTTACTGACCCCAATAATCGCTGTTCCAACCTACGGTGTTCCAACCCACCGTGTTCCATCCGACCGTGTTCCAACCCACCGTGTTCCACCCGACCGAATTCCAGCCAACCGAGTTCCATGTGATCGGGTCCGTACCGGTGGTGAGCAGATTGCTGGCGTGCAACCCGGTGTTGGCGCTCTGGCTCGACGTGCCTTTTACCGCGGCGTAGACATCCACGCAGCCCGCGCCCGCCGCGTCAGCGCGATAGCCGGCCCAATTCTTGTTGGCCGTCGCCATCAGGCGGTATTTGACTTGATCCGGCGTCAGATTTGGTTCGTCCTGCAGGAGCAACGCAACGGCCCCGCTGACGATCGGCGCTGACGCCGAGGTTCCTGACATCCTAAAGTAACCGGTTGAGACAACGTTGGCCGGGTGCGATTGCGCCATGCCCATGTTCGTGTTGACCAGCCTGCCAACAATGTTTTTGCCAGGAGCGACCAGATCGGGTTTCGCGAAACCGTCGCCCGTTGTGCCCGAGGCGGAGAAGGAAGCCACGAGGTCGTCCCCCAGCGCCGGTGTCCCACGATCATCGGTTGCGCCGACGGTGATGACGAAGGGATCGTTGGCAGGCGGGTACAGAGCCGCACTCCCGTTGTTGCCGGCGGACACGACCACGACCACGCCATTGAACCACAGGATCTCCACAGCCGCGTCCAGCGGGCTGGTTTGATAGGATTCCGCGACAGAACTGTTGAAGGAGAGGTTCACGACGCGGATGTTGTATCTCGCCTTGTTCTCATACACCCACTGCAAGCCCTGAACCACGCTGGAGGCGGTGGCGCTGCCGTCGTCATTGCTGACCTTGACGTTAACGACGTTGACCATCGGCGCCACGCCGATATACTTGCCGCCGGAGTCGCTACCGTCGCCAGCCAGGATACTGGAGACCACAGTGCCGTGACCGTACCCGTCCGATGTATTCTGATTGTGGTCGGTGTTGAAACGAACATCGGCCACCTGGCGGCTCACGCCCATGCCCGTGTAAAGGTCCCCGTTTGGATTGATCCCGCTGTCGATAACGGCTACACCGATCCCCTGCCCCTGGATGTAGGGCGATGCGTTCCATGCCTTATCGGCGCGTATGGTTGTGATGTACGCGTTCGCGAGCTTCGAATTGTCGATGCACTGCGCGCAGGCCGCCGGCTGCACGACAGCATCGAGGCTGACCCAACGCACCGCGCCGGACTGTGAAAGGCGCACCGCTGCCGCCGCGGTCATCTGCGCCGCCGATGCATTAATGAGGTGGAGGTCTTTTGTAACGTGTCCGCCCAGGGCTTCAATGGTCTGCTCGGCGAGCTGGCCGCTCACCGACTTCTGAACGATGACATCTACGACCTGCTGCGGATCGCGCGCAGCCATCCGCGCAAGCTGCGGCTGCAAACGGCCCGCCGCCGCGCCCGGAGCTCCAAGCAGGGAAAATAAGACCAGCAGGCTTGCCACCAAGGCAAACAGCCGTCCTCCACGTCGTCTCCACCCCCCCGCTCGCTTCGATCGTGTACTCATACGCTCTCCTGGCTTGCCAGGCGGGACCCTTCTCAGGGCAATGCTCTCGCGAAGCGTCAGTAGACCGTGCCTGGGCTTGGGTTTCGCGCTTCGCGACTATCAATGGTTGCCGATCTTGGCAATGGAAGGAACCCTCGAAGGCAAGCTTGGAGGGGACCCCGGACTAGCGCTTCTTCTTCCCGCCGTGCCAGCCGACGCTGCACAAATACTGGGCATCCCCTGGAAGGGGTGCACGCAGCAGGACAAGAATGGCCGCGATGGCTGCAAAAATAAGCTCACACACCTGAATGGTCGTTTGAGTTGCCATTTCGTCTGCCCGCGATGGTCTACATATCCCCGTGGCCTGCAAGGCTACGAGTTCCAGCCGATGCACGGCTTGATCTCAGGCAACAACAGCGCGCCAACGGGCTTCGTGTTCCAGCCGACATTTGGCTGAAAGAGGCCGTCCGGCAATCCGCTGGCATCACCTTTGGTGTTCCAGCCAATGTTGGGCTGAGCTCCGCCCCCGTCCGGCAGTTCGAAGGCTTCGGCCTTGGTGTTCCAGCCTACGTTCGGCTCATCTCCGCCCCAGGCGGTAGGTTGCGGCTTCTGCATCTTCACCGCGGCGATCAGCGCGAACGCGACCACCAGGACGAGCACAACGAGCAGAGTAATTCGGATGAACTTGGTCATGACTTGACTCCCTACAGATGAGATCTGGTACCTAACTGTTCGCATTATGTCGCCCCTTTGGCTTCTGAACAATACGTAGTTCTACGTATTTCTGCTCCGCCGACGGTTTTGCAAGCCGGGAGGCGGGTCGAATGGCCCGGCCGACTGGATTGCCTGGACAACACCTGCGGTCATGGATTGGAACGGCGGGGCAAAACCATGCAAGCCCCCCTGGCTGGGTGGCTGAAAGGCTGCTAGACGTCCGTGGGAAGGACCCCACGGCTCACAGCGTAGCGGACCAATTCTGTCTGGTTTCGCAGCCCGAGCTTGTCCATCATCCGGCTGCGGTGCAATTCAGCCGTCCGGGTGCTGATCGAGAGCAGCCTGCCGATCTCGGCGGCGGTCCGGCCCTCGGCTGCCATCTGGAAGACCTCCCGCTCACGGTCGGTCAGCGTTTCATAACGGCTTTGCTCCGGGTCAGCCGCAGACCCGCTGCGCTGATCCAGCAGGCCCACCGGCAGCTTTGGACTCAAGTACTTCACGCCGAGGAGAGCCTGGCGGATGGCATGGATCACTTCTCCGGGGGCGCCATCTTTCAGGACGTAGCCGGAGGCGCCCGCTCGGAATGCCTCCACGATGTATGGGTCCGCCCGCTGCATCGAAAGCACGACTGCCAGCGTTTGCGGATTGCGGCGCCGCACTTCGCGAATGACCTCCAACCCGTTCAGATGGGGCATCATCAGGTCGACGACCATGATGGTTGGACGGAGCTTCTCGGCCATCTGCACCACCTGGAGGCCATCTTCCGCCTCCCCGACGACACATAGGTCAGGCTCGGCCTCTAACAGGTTGCGCAGGCCGCGCCGGACGAGTGGGTGATCATCCGCCAGCAGGATGTTGACGGTCATGTTGTCTCCGTTCCAGCACGTTGCCGGTCAGCGGCAGAGCCGCGATCACCTGCGTTCCGCGTTTCGGGAAGGATACGATCGTCAGGTAGCCCCCGACCAGCGAGGCCCGTTCCCGCATACCGCTGAGGCCTGACGTAGGCTTTTCCACCTCCGTCGATGCATCAAAACCCTGTCCGCGGTCGAGCACTTCCAACCAGAGCGCATCCGCCTGCACAGACAGTCCGACGTACACCTCCCTGACCGCGGCATAGCGCGCCACATTCGTCAGCGCCTCCTGAACGATGCGATAGGCGACGGTTTCGATCTCCGGCGGGAATCGCTGCTCATTGCACTCGTTGTGAAAATCGACGCGGATACTCGTCTGACGCGTGTAGCGGTCAAAGTGCCATTGCAGTGTCGGCAGCAGCCCCAGGTCATCCAGCATGCTCGGGCGCAGGCGGAGAGAGATCTCCCGGGTCTGCTCCATGATATCGCTGACGTAATCCTGGATCTCCTCGAGGCTGGACGTGCCATCCTCGCCGAGATGGCGGCTCTTGACCCCCTCGAGCATAAACTGCAGGCCGGTCAGCGCCTGCCCCAACTGATCATGGAGCTCACGAGCCACGTGGCGCCGCTCTGCCTCCTGGATGTCCACCAGGCTTTTCGCAAGGACCCGCTGGCGCTCGCGCCCCATGCGCACCTGCTCGAACAGCTCGGCGTTCTCGATGGCGCTCGAGGCCTGATTGGCCAGTCCTCGGAGCAGGGCCACATCGTCGTCGGAGATGGCCGGCCGGTTATCCGCAAAGACCGAGACCAGGATTCCCATGATCTCATCATGCAGGAACAGCGCGGCGATCACGAGCGCATGCAGGCGGAGCTTGGCGAGCAAGTCGGAATACGGAAGCGACGTGAAGGTGTGCAGGTCCTGGATCACCGCCACAGGCTTGTCACGTGTCAGCATCGATTCGAGGGTATCGCGCCGGACCTCGAAGTGCTCTCCGCCAAATGCCCGGAGCAGCGCAACCTCGCTGTGGGCCGCCCTCAGCTGAAAGATTTCGGTCTTTTGATCGAGCAGAAAGACGGCAGTGCCCGCCCCCTTCAGGCTACGATTTGTGGTGGTACAGACCGTTTCGAGCAGCACACCGAGATCCATCTGCTTATTGAGCTGGGAGGCAACCTGCACCAGCGCCTCGGCACGGTTGGCCTGGCGCCGGATCTCCTCCATGGCACGGCGCCGCTCGGTGACATCCCGCAGGACCAGCACCATTCCCTTGACCCCATCTTCGGCCCGCCGCAGCGGGGACATCGTGATCTCCACGGAGAGTTGGCCGCCTCCACGCGACGCCAGGGTGGCATGGATGGTGCTTTCCAGGTCCTTTGTGATGCCGATGCTCCCGGGCGCCAGCACACGGGCGATCTTGCTGCGCGCACCCTCTTCCACGATGGAGAATACCTGGTCCAGGGTCAGCCCCACAGCATCGTGGCCCTGCCAGCCGATGAGCGCCACGGCGATCGGATTGATGAATGTGATCAGGCCGCGCTCATCGACGGCGATGACGCCATCGCCGATGCTGTTGAGGACGGTACTCAACCACTGCCTGCCCTCTTTGATCTCCTTCTCCAGCCTGTTGCGCAGGATGGCGACATCGATCGTGCTCGACATTTGCTGGAGGTCGAGCGGCTCAAAGATGTATCCGAACGGCCCTGTCTCCCGCGAGCGTTGGAGAGTCGCCTGACCGTAGCCGCGATTCGACATGACATAGATGACCGGGATATCCAGCTTGGACTGGATGATATCGGTGGCCTCGACGCCATCGGTCTTCCCGCGGATGCCGATGTCCATGAGGACGACATCCGGATGCAATTGAGCCACCTGCTCGATGGGGCCATGCCCCGCGAGGGAAGTCCGCAACACGTCATAGCCTGCGGCGGTCAGGCGCTCCTTGAGGTGCTGCGCTCTCTGGTTCTCTTCTTCGAAGATCAGGACTTTCGCCCGTGTCATGGGGCCCGCATTGGACGTTCCACCTTACCCATGGTTTAGTTACCCTATGGGGAATTCTACAACAATGTCGGGAAAGAGAGCACTCAGGGGTACTTGCAGTAGAGTTGCAAATCCGTGAGGGGAAGCGAGCGTCTCGCAACAAAGGCAAGGCCTTGTTCGGTGCTGGCAGCATGGTTGTGCCACATCAGGGCTAAGGCAAAGTGGACAAAGTAGGTGGCCTTGGGAAATATGCTGGCGGGAGGAACATCTGGCGAGGGTAAGCGTCGGAGGTTGAGGGCTCATTCCGCTTAGAGCGTAATGGGGTTCTTCATGACGCCGAGGCTGCGGGCCCATGTCTCGCCGGAATAGATGCGGTTGCGATCCTGGGGATCGATCCTGATGGCGAAGGTCTGCCCCGGCTGCATTTTGGCGACCGCACCCGGCTCGACGCTCCACATGGTGCTCAGCTCGTACGGCTCGAGGCCCGGCCGATGTACCTGGATCAGCAGGTCCATCAGGATGGCGCCGTAGCTGCGCGAGGGGCCGGAGTGCGCGACCTTGAGGACGCGCGCCACGCCGGGGATGGATCGGGCGAAGGCCTCTCGCTGGCGGTGAGCGTTCTCGCGCAGCACGTTCAGGCCAAACCACACGACCGCCGCGCCGATCAAGAAGAAGGCGAGGTAGTTCCCGGCTATGCCGTGCATGGGCAACCTGATGTCATCCTAAGCCAATCGTATGCGTACCCAAACAGCGAGCATGCGACATCACTCGCCCTCGCGGCTGGCGGCGAGGGGCTCGAAGGGACGGATGGGGAAACCACAGGCCTGAAGTTGATCCAGTATCTCGTCCGGGTCGCTCATCCACTGGCCCCACTTGCGCGAGATGTGCTCGGACCAGGAGTAATCGGCGTAGGTGAAGGTCTCCTGGCGGTCGACCTCCAGCTTGATGCGGGCTTTCTGCTTG
>DATKAF010000228.1:0-3163 GCA_035498395.1 Anaerolineales bacterium | reverse complement strand
GCGCCTTTGCGGCTTTGCGCGAGGCATCCTTTTCTTCGGATCAGGGTTAATCCTTACGTGGAGGGGCATATGACAGTCCAGGCTCTCGTTCACGGCATTGGTATGGTTACGATGCCAAAGTTGGTCTTCTGGGGTTCGGTGGCCATCCTCTTCTACGTGTATGTCGGCTACCCCTTGTTGCTGTTGGTGCTCGCGGCGTTTGCGCGGCGCCGGCGCGCGCCGCTGCTCGCCGATGACCAGCTTCCCAACCTCTCAATCCTGATTGCCGCGTACAACGAGGAAGCAAGCATCGGCAGGAAGATCCGGGAGACGCTCGCCTTGGACTACCCGCCGAACAAAATGCAAGTCATGGTTTTGTCCGATGCGTCCACCGATCGAACGGACTCGATCGTGCAGAGCTTTACGGACCCGCGGCTGCAGCTTTTGCGAATGCGGAAGCGCGGCGGCAAGACGCAGGCGCAGAACGAAGGCGTGACAGCATGCACAGGCGACATCGTGGTGTTTTCCGATGCCACGACCGTTTATCACCCCCTGGCATTGCGCTATCTCGCCAGTAACTACCAGGACCCCGCCGTCGGTGCAGTGAGCGGCCGCTACCTGTATTTCGATGCAGACGGGAAATCACCCACCGGCTCGGGGACGATCGCGTTCTGGAACTACGAAAACCTCATCAAGACTCTTCAGTCGCGGATCAAGACGATCACCGGCTGTTGTGGTTGTATCTATTCCATTCGCAGGGCCGTCTACACGCCACTGCCCGACAACATCATTAGTGACCTGGTGCAGCCTCTGTGGGCGATCAAGAAGGGGTATCGGGTGGTCTTTGAAGACCGGGCATTGGCCTACGAGGAAACCACGACATCCACAGCCGAAGAGTTTTCGATGCGCGTGCGCATCGTGAGCCGGGCCATCCTGGGCATTCTGAGCGTCGCCGACCTGCTGAATCCCTTCAAGCATGGCTGGGTGGCCTTTCAACTCCTGTCGCACAAGGTACTGCGCTGGCTGGTGCCCATCTTCCTCGTGACTCTGTTCTTGAGCAACGCCGTCCTCGCGGCCAGGCCCGGAGCATACCGCGCGCTCTTCTGCCTGCAGGCGTTGTTCTATCTGTCGGCACTGCTGTCGGCCTGGCTGCCAGTCCGCCGGTGGTGGAAACCGCTGACCATCCCCCTGTACTTCTGCACCCTGAATGCCGCGGCATTGATGAGTGTCGTCGAGCTGTTTCGAGGAAGACATTACGTCGTCTGGGAAACAGTGCGGCAATCACCGAATTACGAAAGCACCAAGGGGCTCGCCTCGACGTGACCGAAAATCCTCGCGTCGAGACGTCAAGACGCAAGGAAGATTGATCCGCAGAAACACGCCAGTACGCTGCCGGCTCTCCCTTTGCTTTGCGCGGGAATTCTTTTCGGGCCGGGGATAAGGAGGCACGCTCATGCGCATAGAGTTCATCACCGACGACAACCCGCTTTACATCTTACCGTTTTTCGAGGAGTTCCTGCGGCATTACGCTGCCGACTTCGACATCACGCGCATCTCCTCGTGCCGACCGATGGGCAAGCGGTCGCGGGCTGACTTGCTGAAACAGTTGGCGTATCTCTATGGCCCGACAGGGATCGTGCTTCTCACCACGCGCTGGGTCACGGCTCGAATGCTCGGCTTGTTGCCGCGCCGGCGCAGCGCCTACCGATTTCACACCCTGAAGCAGTTGTGCCGCGCGTACTCCATTCCGTTTGTGCGCATCGGCAACCCGAACGACCCAGGATTGGTGTCAGACACCAAGGCGCGCCGGCCCGATCTTTTGGTCTCCATCGCCTGCCCGTACATTCTCAAGGAGCCCTTATTGTCCACGCCCAAGTTTGGCTGTATCAACATGCACCATGCGCCGCTCCCGCGATACAAGGGAATGATGCCCACGTTCTGGCAGTTGTATCAGGGTGAGAAGAAGGTGGGCGTCACCATTCACTACATGAATGCCAAGCTGGACGAAGGGGCAGCGCTGTTTCAGGGAGAGTTGGACGTCCAGCCTGGAGAATCCCTGGACCACTTGATCCAGCGCTCCAAGCGGCATGGCGCCCATTGCATGGCTCGGGTGGTGCACGACATTGCCGGCCAGACGCAAAGGACCATCACGCTGGATTCCAGCTCGGGAAGCTACTTCACGTTCCCCACGATCGACCAAATCCGGGAATTCCGGCGCCGCGGTCTGCGGGCGCTGTAGGGTCCTGTCACAGAAGTTCGCTGCAAATTCCATGGCCTCGAGTCGTGCTCGCGCGCGTGCTCGTAATCGAGAATGGTGCAGTCTACGGAATCGATTACGAGTACGAGTGCCGCGGCGCTGAGCCCGAGCACGAACGGCAACCCCTTGAGTTTGTGAAAAAATCGGCTGTTGGGATTACACGCGATCGATCCCGGCACCCCCCGGGACTCAAGTCCCGGGCTACCCAAACGAAGCCGGCTAAAGCCGGCTGCACGCACGCAGGAGCCCGTTAGGGCTTCGTTTGGGTAGCCGGAGGCTTGAGCCTCCGGGTCGACGCCGGCGCGCCCGAGCAATTTCTTCACAAGCTCCTTGAGGCGACGCCGCCTGTAGACTGATGACGCATATGGTTCTTACCTACCATCGCATCACACCCGAGCCCTCCAGCTATCTCTACAGCGTAACGCGCGATCAGCTGGATGCCCATCTCGCTGTTGTGGCCGAATTGCAGGATCCCAGCGGGCCAGCGGGCGCTTCTCCTCGGGTGACCTTCGACGACGGACACCGCTCGAACTACGACCACGGTCTCGATCTGCTGGCGAAACACTCGCTTCGGGCCACTTTCTTCGTGATCGCTGGCTGGATGAGCGCTCGAGATGATTTCATGTCCTGGCCCGAGTTGCGGGAACTGGTCTCATTGGGGCATGAGGTGCAAGCCCACGGCTGGTCGCATCGAGTCCTTCCCGGATGTTCGGCTTCCGAACTGGAGGATGAACTGCTGCGCTCGAAGCGCACCATGGAGGATCAGCTCAACGTTCCGGTCGAGGCCATATCGATCCCCCACGGCAGGTGGGATGACCGTGTGCTGAGAGCCTGTGCCGCGGCGGGCTACCGGCGCGTCTATATTTCGAATCCATGGATGCGCCCGCAGCAACGAGAGGGGGTCGAGCTACTCGGGCGCTACATGGT
>DATKAF010000227.1:0-5743 GCA_035498395.1 Anaerolineales bacterium | reverse complement strand
CCGTCACGATTGGGGACTGGGACACGCGCAACGTCTCGGTTGCGAAGCTTGCCTCCCGCGTCGGATACGTTTTCCAGAACCCCGATGAGCAGCTCTTCTGCCGCACCGTGCAGGACGAGGTTGCCTTCGGTCCCCGCAATCTGAGGTTCGATCAGCCGCGGATTGATTCCTCGGTACAGGATGCCCTCCAGTTCACGGAGCTTGGCGACAAGCGGGAAACCAATCCCTATGATCTCTCTCCCACCTGGCGGAAGATGGTCGCCCTCGCCTCCATTATCTCGATGGATACGCCGGTCGTGATCTTCGACGAGCCGACGACCGGCCAGGACGCCGCCAGCGTGGCGCGCATTGCTCATGTCGTCGCTGAACTGCAAAAGCGCGGCAAGACCGTCATCACCATCACGCACGATATTGACTTCGCTGCCGAAAACTTCGGGCGCGTCATCGCCCTCTCAAAGGGCCGCATCCTCCTCGACGGCCCTGCCGGTACCGTCTTCGCCCAGGAGCAGGCTCTTGCCGAGACCTACGTGGACCCGCCTCAGTTGACCCGCCTCGGAAGCCGCCTCGGTTTCGATCACGCGGTCCGCAACCAAAACGAGTTCCTGCAGGCGCTGGAAGCGCGCTGACGGCTCGGCGCAAGACGCCGCGTCAGTCCAGCACCTTGCCGTAGCACTCGTACGTTGTACCCAGTGGTGAGCTGATCCTCACCGGCCACGTCTCATCGATCACACGGTATCCAGCCAGCTCGTTCTGCACCCTCTGCAATGCCATATCTGCCTGCCACTTGGAGAACGTGAACGATCTCCAATCGCCATCGCCCGTCCTTGGCGCCATCTTGGATCGGCAGAACAGCGCCGCGCCGGTTGCATCGCGTGTCTCGCGGCCGGTCGAAGGCGATTCGTAGGCTTCAGCTAGTGCTGGAACCGAGTCGGTCGATAGCGATACGAGATAAGGCACGTCCAGCTCCTTCCTCTCGTTGGCGCGCTGCACGTTCTCCCGCACGATTAGACCGTCCACGTTGACGAATGCCAATGTGATCGCAAATCCTAGTGCTGCCGTGAGTGCCGCAGCCGCCAAGTACCGGTCCCGCTGAAGTATCTGTAACGCCACGACCGCGCTCAGCAGCAGCCCCACCCAGATCAGCGCCGCATGGGTATACGTCCGCAGGCGCGAGAAACCATAGGCCTCTTCATACAGCACGAGCCGCTGGTAGGCCGAGACCAGCATGATGCCGACCAGAAGCACGATGAGGATGCTCACCGCAGAGAACCACCATCGCTCCGCCCTGCCCTCTTTCTGCGTGATGTTACCGAGCCCTGCGATCAGCAGCAGGCTGAAGAATGCCACCGTCACCAGCTCGCCGAACCCGCGCCGCGCGTACTCCGCGTAGGTATATCCGGCCGTAGTGATGTTGGCCTGTCCCCCGAAGAAGTACTGGAACTGGACGACCACGAACGCCGCAAACAGGATGGCGACGCTGCCAAGTACGATCATCGCCTCGGTGAATCCCAGGAATGGCGCTAACAGCGGCTTCTCTTCACCGATCAGCTTCTCGTCCTGGCTTTTCGCGGAGGCATGCAGGATTACGCCCAGCAGCAGGTATCCTACTATCAGGATATACGCCAACCGGAAAAGAAACTGTGGCAGGTATTCGATCGAAAAGAAACCGAGCAGCCCGCTCAGTTCGCCGCTGAACACCGGATCGGCGGATGCCAGCAGCGAGGCAAAGACGGCTACGATGGGTATCGCGAAGATCAGGCCGCGCAAGTACGGCCAGATTTTCGGCCTCGAGTGCGCTTCCCCCGATCCTACCCGCTCCTTCCGTACCTCGGCGCTGAAGCTCATCGGCCGGCTCACCGCGCTAACCGCCACGCTGAAAAACGCCGCCACATAGTCCGCTATTCCATAGTTCAGCCAGCGGCCGCCGAGGAACGTATTGCTCAGGACCACCATCAGGAACAGTGTGAAGGCCGCCGTCATCAGCACGGTCAGCGGTTCGGCGCGGATGCAGACGATGGCCGCAAACGCAGCGATCAGCGGTAGCAGCCAGTACGTTTTCCCTGCGGCTCGCTGACGATTTACCCGCAACAAGAAGAATCCGGCCGCCACGCACGTTAAGCTGTAGAGTGTGAAGTTGATCCCCGGCGATTGCTTCCAAAACAGCAGGTCCAGCAGCAAGCCGAGAGCCAGGGCTGTGGTCCACAGGGTCTTCGAGTGCTTGGTCATCGATCGACTCCTCGCGCAGATTTGCGCCCAGAATAGCAGGCCCCGCCTTCCGGAGTCTCTCAAAGACTATCGTTTTTCAGATTGGATTACAGTTTCCTAATAAATGAATTCGGCCTATTGACATCCAATTCAAGGTATGTGATATACTTTTATCATCGCAGCGGGGATCACATCTAATTGCCATCCTATAGAAAGGAGGAGGTGATGTCCATCATGGATAGTAGTATGAAACTTTGCGCTGTGGCATCCCTCCTCAAGTAATATAGGGAAGCCACAGCGCCCACGAGCGCCGTCCCAGTGTGGACGGCGCTCTGGTTTAAAGGCAGCCTCGCCCGCCCCAACAAGTTGCTCTAAGCCGCGTCGATCAGGGTCAGATCGGGTGCGGCGGCACAGGCACGAGCAGGACAGCCGAATTCTGTCGGAATTTTGGGTATACTAACAATCGGATAGTTTGCGTCCAATATGTCGGTGCCCTTTTCCATCCTATGAAAGATTACCCCACCGGGACCCTTACTTTTCTACTGACCGATGTCGAGAGCAGCACCGAGCTGTGGGAGCGGCATCCCGATGCCATGCGGATCGCTCTGGCCCGCCATGATGAGATCGTCGATACGTGCGTGGACCTCCATTCCGGAATGGTCATCCGGCCGCGCGGTGAAGGGGATAGCCGCTTTGCCGTTTTCACGCAGGCCGAGGATGGCGTGCGCTCGGCGGTGGACATCCTGCAGAAGCTTGCTGACGGATTCCCCGATCTGCCGTTTGCATTGAAGGCCCGCATCGGGATGCACACTGGTACGGCCGATCTGCGGTTGGGGGATTACTACGGCTCCACGGTCAATCGCTGTGCGCGCATCCGCGCGCTCGGGCATGGGGGCCAGTTGTTGCTGTCCCAGGTTACCGCCGAAATCGTGCGCGATAACCTGCCCACCGGCACAAGTCTGCTCGACATGGGGAGCCACCCACTCAAGGGGCTCAGCCGCCTCGAGCGGGTCTTCCAGTTGTCGATACCCGGCCTGCCCAATGTATTCCCTCCGCTGGCCTCGGCAGCCGCGGTCGAAAGCCGCCTTCCCGCCCAGTTGACTCCGTTCATCGGGCGCTCGGCGCAGATGGCGGCGCTCAAGAGTCTGCTGGCGGACCCGAATGTACGGTTCCTTACCCTCCTGGGACCCGGCGGGACCGGCAAGACGCGCCTTGCCTTGCAGGTTGCACAAGAGTCGCTGGACGGTTTCCCGCAAGGAGTCTTCTTCGTGCCTTTGGCGGAGGATGCGGATGCTGACCAGCTCATCGCACGCATTGCCCAGCAGCTTGAAGTTCGTGAAGGGGGCCGTCCCTTGCTCGAGACAATTATCGATTATCTCCGCGACAAACGGCTGCTGCTCCTCCTGGACAACTTCGAGCAACTGGTGGTCGCCGCGCCGGTCGTGTCCGGTCTGCTTACTGGCGCGCCGCAGTTGAAAGTTCTGGTCACCAGCAGGATCGCTCTCAATCTTCGGGGGGAGCATGAGTTCCCCGTTCCCCCTCTGGTTTTGCCATCCTCCGTCGGCGAAGAGTCGCTGGAGCACCTCACCGGTAACGAGTCCGTCCGCCTGTTCGTGGATCGCGCCACGGCAGCCCAGCCCGGCTTTGCCTTGACGAGCGGGAACGCCGCTGCCGTGGCGGAGATTTGCCGGCAGTTGGACGGGCTTCCACTCGCCATCGAGCTGGCCGCGGCCCGCGTTAAGATCCTGCCGCCGCACGCCATTCTGGCGCGGCTCAGCGACCGGCTGAAACTCCTTTCCGGTGGTGCACGCGACCTCCCTGCCCGGCATCAGGCTCTGCGCAGCACCCTCCAATGGAGCTACAGCCTCTTGAACGCCGATCAGCAAAGCCTGTATGCCCGCCTGGGGGTTTTCGCTGGCGGATGCACCCTGGAAGCCGCCGAAGCGGTCTGCAGCCAGGAGACCGGCCTCGATATTCTGGATGACCTTTCGGCGCTCGTCAATAACAGCTTGCTGCGCCAGCTCGAAACGGACGAAGGCGAGCCCCGCTTTGTCATGCTGGAAACGATCCGCGCGTTCGCGTTGGAGAAGCTGACGGAAAGCGGAGAGATGCCCGCGCTGCAAGAACGCCACGCACGCTATTTTGGCCATCTGGTCATCGACCGCGCCGGGCATGAGCTGTACTCGGCCAATGCCATCCATTGGTTGAACTGGCTGGAACGCGAGCTCGATAACGTTCGCGCCGCCTTAGAGTGGAGTGCGTCCGCCGCAGGGCAGAGTAGTCTCGCAGCAGGGCTGGTCTGGTCGCTGCTCTGGTTCTGCTACCGCCGCGGTTATTCGAGCGAGGGACGCACCTGGACCGCGCGGCTGTTGGCCATCCCGGCTCTCCAGGCCGATCCGGCATCCTACGCGCTGGCTCTGGGTACCGATGGCATGCTGGCTTTGTGGGTGGGCGAGCAGGAAGCGGGCCTGGCCCACTTGCAGGCTGGTCTGGCCATCGAACAGAGGTTGGAGAACGAACCGATGCTCGCGCCATGGCTGCTCGGCAATGGCGTGGCTCTGATTAACATGGGCCGCGATAACGAAGCCCGGCCGTTCCTGGAACAGGCGCAGGCCTTGTTCGATCAGCACAAGCAGGCCTACTTCAAGTTTTTTACGATGGTTCATCTCGGGAACGTGGAACTCGGTCTCGGAAACCTGGAGAAGGCGCGTGCTCTCATTGAAGAAGCCTACGCGCAGGCCCGCGCCTACAACGAAGGCTGGATCCTGTCTTTCGCACTCAATAACCTGGGCGAGATCGCCCGCACGCAGGGCTTATACGACCAGGCGCGCGCTTACTACGAGGACTGCGAAGCGATCCTAGAGGATACCGGGGATCGCGGCGATCTGGCTCGGTTTGCCCACAGCCTCGGCTATGTTGCGCAGCATGATGCGGATCTCCCCCGTGCCGAAAGCCAGTTTCGCAAAAGCCTGTCCATGTTCCGGCGGCTGGGAAATCGACGGGGCATAGCCGAGTGCCTCGCGGGATTGGCTGGCTTGAGAGCCCGGCAAGGTCAACCAGAACGCGGCGCGGTGATGCTCAGTGCCGCCGAGACGATCTTGAATGGCACGGGTGGCGCCTGGTGGCCCGCAGACCGCGGCGAGGTCGAAAGGAACCGCGCGCTGATCCGCTCTCTGCTGACAGAGGCTCAAGTCACGGAGGCTCAGGCCAAAGGTCGCGCAATGACGTTGGAGCAGGCGCTGTCTTTTGCCACAAACTCCTCATGACGATTGATGCTGATTGGACTCGAGCAAGTAGACACTCTATCCTACTGGACCGCCCGCCCATCCGTGCATCTCGTCGTTTATTCAGTGTCTGGCGGCGTCCCTCCGCTGTCCTTTCTTGATTTTCGCTCTCATTACTCATATAATCGTGCCATGTTGGAACAAAAGCCATCGGGTCCCGCCTACCGGCTGACCAGGTGGCTCGTACCGCTCGCGGCTCTGGTCGTCCTGGGAGCCTGGGTATACTACGCACCGCCCGGCCTGCTGGGGAAATT
>DATKAF010000226.1:0-41155 GCA_035498395.1 Anaerolineales bacterium | reverse complement strand
TGTAATCCAGCTTCGCTCCGGGGACAGATCGGTACCCCACGTGGGTTGATGGGCGATGGGCATGGTCTTGTTAGGCATTCGATCAGCACGCGAAATCATAGGGGCGCTCCGGTGGTCGAGCAGGGTGACACCAGGTTGGCTGCCCGATAGACCATTTCCAGGCAGCCAGGGCCGCCCCGCAGGCCGCGACGAAGTGGTCCGTTGGCTCATCGTCCCTGGGGACACCGATTAGACCCATCGTTGCCAGCCAGCCTAGGAGTCGCAGGCGGGCCGCGGGGTCGGTCTTGAATGTAGCTACATCGGCTGAAGGCGCGCCGCGCAACAGCATGCTTGCGCCGGGATGGACCTCGACAATCCAGAGATCCATGCGCGCCCTCAAGGTCTCGATAGCACGGGTCAGGGCGATGCCTCGCAGCGTGAGATAGACCATACGGTTGAACGTCGGCGGCATCACGCCGACTCTGCCGATTGCAGAAGCGGTACGGCGGAGGTCCGCGTCGCCGGGCCGATCACCGCCGCCCGGGTTGTACGAGAGTGGGGCGTCGATGCCCAACACGAGGCGGGACTCCTCTCCCAGGTTGGAAATCAACTGAAAGATATCCTGGTCGCTGGCGCCGTGCATGGCTCGCACGAAGGATAGCTTCTCCCCATGCTGGGCGAAGACCGCGAGAGCCGTATCGGCGATGTTGCGCGGCCCTGACAGGTCAATGCCGATGATGATGCGGCTATCTGGATGGCGAAGCATGGGACCTACCAAGCGGTTAGCTAAGGCGGCGAGACTTCGAACTACCCGCTTGTTCGAGCAGGAGCTTCGCGGCGCGGCGGCCGATCTCGACCGCGAAGTTTGTGCCGCGATCCCACGGATACACCTGGCTCATGGATGCGAAGAGGAGTCCCTCGACGGGCGTCTGGATGGGCGGGATGTTCTTTGAGTGATCGACGAGAGGCACCGGCTGCGCGTAGTTGGTCTTGAATACCCAGATCTTCTTGACCCAATCCCTGGTGAAGGCCGGGTTAAATCTCTGGAGGGCGGGCAGGAAGCGCTCGAACATTTGCTCGTCGGTCATGGAGAAATACTCGTGCCCTACTTCGAGGTAATCACCGGCATACACGATGTGGTCGCCGCCGAAATGCTCGGCAGGGACGAAGTTGGTGTGCTCGACGAGGGCCAGGAACGGATAACCCGCCTCTTTGGGAAGGTTGAACCAATAGTAGCCCTGCTCCGAAAGCCGATGCCGGAGGGAGAGCACCATCACGACCGCACCCATGGACTTCAATTCGAGGAGCCCTTTGAGATAGGATTCCGGTAGTTGTGGGGCGAGTTTCGCCAGCAGAGCGGGCGATGTGGTGACGAGGACCTTGTCGAAGGTCTCCTGCACGCCCGAATCGATGACCAACCCGGCGGCGGATGCGCGCATAATAGATTTGACCATCGCTTTGAGCCGGATCTCTACGCCCATCTGCTGTAACCTGGCTGCGAACTTATCGGCGAACGCCTGAAAGCCGCCCTCGAATGTGCCGAGCCGCGTGGTGCGGGCCTTGATGCGCGCCCACATCCAGGCCATGTTGACCTTCTGGTAGTACGGCCCGAACTTGCCGATCAGCAGCGGCTTCCACATCTTCTCGTAGACGTTGCGGCCCGCCCATTTCATCATCCAGGCGTCGGCGGTGGTCATTTCGAGGGCCTTCCAATTGTCCGTGAGCCGAAGGAAAAGCCCGACGAAGCCGAAACGAATCTTATCCAGGCCCCAGCCAAGGCCCGGAAAGAGAGCCATCTTCAGGATCGAGTCGAACGGGTAGAACCGGCCCTTGTCGTACATGACGGTCAGCGGGCGCGGGAAGATGACCTGGCTTTCCCAACCCAGCTCCCGGATCAAGCCGAGCATGTACTTGTCGGTCTGAAACCAATGGTGATAGAACTTCTCGACCCACCAGTCCCAATACGGCTCTTTGAAGCCGCTGGCTAGCCCGCCAACATAATCGGCGGCCTCGAAGACCACCACGTCGTGCCCGGCCTTCCGCAGATCGTACGCGGCGGCCAGCCCGCCAAACCCCGCCCCAATGATTGCAATCTTCATTCTTTATTCACCATGCAGCAGTGTCAATGCCCCTGAGTCCCCACGTCCTATCAACCGCTCTCCGCCTTCTGCACCTCGGCCGCCTCGGCGCGCAGCGAATCGCTCCAATGGACGCCCTCGCGCGTGAGCAGGTATGCACCAAGGATGGTGATGGGCAGCCAGAGAGCCACATGCAGGGTCAGTGTATAGCCGGCGGCGGTCGCCTGCGGCACGCCATAGGCGGTGAGGACGGCGATGCCGGGAGCATCGAACGTGCCGATGTAGCCCGGAGCCGACGGGATGGTCGTCGCGAGGTTCACGATGCCGTTCATGAGCATCAGCGCGAAGAACGATACGTGAAAATCGAAGGCATGCATGACAAACCAGTATTTACCGGTTTCGAGCAGCCAGATGATGACCGATGTGATAAACACCATAAGGATGTTGAGCGGCGAACGGAGGGCAGCCAACCCATCCAAAAAGCGGTGCATGAGCGAGGTTACGGTGGGGCGCATCCGCTGGGGGAGCAAGTGGTTGATGACAGTCTCCCCGGCCCGAATGCTGACCGCCGGAAACATGGCCGCGAGCAGAAAGATGGCAAGCGCGCCCAGGAAGAAGGCTGTGCCAATGACCGCGACTTGCTGGATGTTGCCGACGAAACCGGAATTGCTGGTCAGTTGAGCCAGCTCCGGCAGGTTCACGAACACAAACCCGAGCATCACCACTCCGTCGAAGATGCGCTCGACGATGATGGTCGCCAACGAAGCGGAAACCGCCACGCCTTCCTGCCGCTTGAGCAGCAGCGCGCGCAGCACCTCGCCGGCGCGCGCCGGGTAGACGTTGTTTCCCATATAACCGATCACGGTGATCGGGAAGACCCTCACGGTGGGCACGTCTTTGATCGGACGGAGGAGATAATGCCAGCGCCATGCCCGGGCCCAGACCGCCACAAAGTACACCGCGATGCCCGGAATAAGCCACCAATAGTTGGCGTTCTGCACCGCGCTCCAGAACTGATCCAGGCGGAGGCCGCGTAAGGCTACTGCAATGAAAACCACACTGATGACGACGCCGAACCAGAATTGCCACCTCTTCATAGGGCGCCATTGTACCATCCCGCCTTTGACGGGCTCACTGGCGGGCCTCCAGCGCTTGTTATAATCACACCGTGCAACTAAACGAACCGGCTCCCGATTTTGAGCTACCCAACATGGACGGCGAGCCCGTGCGCTTGCGTGACCTGCTGGGCAGGATCGTGATCCTGAACTTCTGGTCCTGCGAATGCCCGCATTCCGAGCGAACCGACCGGCAGCTCATGTCGATGTTCGTGCAATGGAAGGACGACGTGGTGCTGCTGCCGATCGCAGCCAACCGCATCGAGAGCGAGGAAGCATTGGTGCGCGCGGCGTGGGAACGGCATCTGCCGCCGGTCCTGATGGACCGGGACCATGCGGTGGCGGACCTGTACCACGCGGTCACCACGCCGCACGTCTTTGTGGTGGACCGAAAGGGCATCCTGCGCTACGCTGGCGCAATGGATGACGTTTCCTTTCGGCAGCCGAGGCCGACGCGGTTCTACTTGGATGAAGCGGTGGAGGCTTTACTGGATGGCAGGCTGCCGGAAGTGGCCGAGACACCGGCCTATGGTTGCACCATCGTTCGTGAGGCAGTAGAATAACCTCGTGATCTCCATCGAAGCGCGTGCGGCATTTCTGCGCAGGATCCATCTCTTCCATGACCTCTCGGATGAGAACGTGGCGGAAATTGCCGGCATCCTGGAGGAAGAGACGGTCGTGGAAGGGGAGACCATCTTCCAGCAGGGGAGCCCGGCAGACCGCTTTTACATCATCGCGAGGGGGCGGGTCAAGATCACACAGGTGCTGAGCAAGGAAGAGCGCGAGGTTGCGCAACTGGTGAGCGGGGACTACTTCGGGGAGCGCGCACTGCTGGCGCACGGAGCGCATACCGCGCCGGCGGTCGCCGTGGAACGCACCTATCTGTATTCGATCGCGGCCGAGCCGTTCTTCGCGCTGCTCAAGAAGTTCCCCAGGCTGCGGGCGGCGCTGGATGTCGCGGTCGTGAGCCGCAAGCTGGCTTCCAAGATCCACTTCCAATGGCTGCGGCCGGGCGAGGTGGTCTATTTCCTGGCGCGCAAACATCCTATCATGCTGATTCGCGCCCTCATCGGGCCGGCGATCGCGCTGCTGCTGCCGGCTTTTCTGCTGTTCTACTATTTCCTGACGCTGGCGTTCTTTGCCATCTTTGCCACGGCCATCAGCCTGCTGCTGATCATTGGGTGGGGCGTATGGAATTGGATCGACTGGGGTAATGACTATTACATCCTGACGAATCAGCGCGTCGTCTGGCTGGAGAAGGTCATCGGGCTATACGACAGCCGCCAGGAGGCGCCGCTCACCACGATCCTATCGGTCGGCACGGACACGGACCAACTGGGCCGCATGCTCGACTACGGCGAGGTAAGCGTCCGTACCTTCACGGGCAAGATCCCGTTCAGCCACGTGCCGCGGCCGTTCGAAGCCGCGCACCTTGTGGAGGAGCAATGGGGCCGCACCCGGCATGCCGCCTCGCAGACCCAAAAAGAGGCCATGCGGAACATCCTGCGGCAGAAGATGGGACTGACCGTCGAGACGAAGATCAACGAGCAGGAGAAAGCCGATCTACAAGCCACGCCGACCTTCTATCGACGCTCCGTGCTGCGCATCATCGGGCGAGACTGGTTCAACCTGCGCACCGAGGACAGCGGGACCATCACCTACCGGAAGCACTGGTTCGTGCTCTGGAGACAGAGCTGGGAGCCGACGGTGCTGATCCTGCTGGTCGTCTTCGGCATGTTTGCCAGAATGTACACGCTCGCGCGCAGCCCGACAGAAGCTTTTATAGACACGAGCAATGGCTTCAAGATCGACACGATCATGCTGGCATTGCCCGTGCTGCTGCTGCCGCTGATCCTGTGGTGGATCTACCAGTTCGCGGACTGGCGCAACGACATCTACCAGGTCACACCGGACCAGATCGTGGACATCGATAAGAAACCGCTCGGAACCGAGCAGCGCCGGGCGGCGCCGCTGGAGAACATCCTTAGCATGGAGGCCGAACGGCTCGGCTTGCTTGGCTACCTGCTCAACTATGGGACGGTATATATCATGGTGGGCAGCGTGCACTTCGATTTCACCGACGTGCGCGACCCCGCGGCCGTCCAGGCCGATGTCGACCGGCGGCGTGAGGCACGGCAAGAGCGCAAGCGCGAGGCCGAGGCGGCTGTAGAACGGGAGCGCATGTCCGACTGGCTGTTGGCTTATTACGAGAACGAGCCGGAGATCCGGCAGCAGAGGGCTGCACAGGGAGACCATCCCGAAGCCCGGTAAGCTTCCGCCGCGCGAGGCGGCGTCGCGATACAATCGGCGGACAATTTCTGAGGTATGCATTCATGGGACTTAGAACGATCGTAACGCTACCGGACCCGGTTCTGCGGCGAAAAGCGCGCCCCGTGGCCGAATTTGGCAAGGAATTTCAGACACTGATCGACGATATGGTCGACACCATGCGAGACGCGCCGGGTGTGGGACTGGCTGCGCCCCAGGTGGGGATCGCAGAGCGGCTGATCGTCATCGAATATGCGGAGCCGCCCGAGGACGAAGACGAGGAGAAGCCGGTCAAGCCAAAGCTGTACGTGATGGCCAACCCCCAGATCGTCAAGACCTCCGAAGACACGGTGCTGGGTGTGGAAGGCTGTCTGTCCATACCGGGCTTGGTGGGCGAGGTGGAGCGCTTCTCCACGGTGCAGGTGAAGGGCCTGAACCGGCGCGGACAGCCGATGAAGGTGAAGGCCGAGGGTTGGCTGGCGCGCATCTTCCAGCACGAGATCGACCACATCAACGGCGTGGTATTCACCGACCGTGCCACGCGGGTTTGGAAACCGGAACCCGACGAAGCGCAAGACCTGGCATAAGCCTCCCCGGGCGGCCGCGTGACAATCACTTACCGCCGCAGCATGCCGGAGGATGCGGAGCGAATGCGGGCCTTCTGGAAGGAGCACTGGGGCGGGGATTTCGTGGTGGTACACGGGACGATCTACAAGCCGGAGGAATTACAGGGCTTTATTGCGCTCGATATGGTGGAATGGGTCGGGCTGGTGACGTATACCTTCGCAGGCGGCGAATGCGAGATCGTATCGCTGGACAGCCTGCAAGCGGGGCAGGGGATCGGCAGCCGCCTGATCGATAGTGTAGCGGGCGAGGCCAGAAAGGCCGGCTGCCAGCGTGTATTCCTGATCACGACGAACGACAATTTGGAGGCGCTGGGTTTTTATCAGAAGCGCGGTTTCGAGCTGGTGGAAGTGGACCGCGGAGCGGTGGACCGATCCAGAAAGATCAAACCGGGCATTCCGTTAATCGGGATGCACGGCATCCCGCTCCGGGACGAGATCGAGCTGGAGATGGCCCTGGAGCTGCCTGCGCAGTAAGATTCTCTTGCGCTCACACAACCCGACAACGCCGAAGCATGCACATCCAGCACCTATCCCTCACGAATTTCCGAAACTTTGCCCGCCTCGACATCGACGTGCCGCAGCGGGTGCTCCTGCTGGTGGGGAGCAATGCGCAGGGGAAGACCAGCCTGCTGGAGGCGATCTATTATCTTGCCTCGTTCACCTCGTTCCAGACGCACACGGACCGCCAGCTCATCAACTTCGTGGAGGCGCGCAACAGCCTGGCGGTGGCGCGGCTCGTCGGCGACTACGAACGGAACGGGAGGAAGCACCGCCTTGAGGTGCGGCTGATCCTGGAGCCGACCGGCATCACTGGGCAGCGGCTTCGCAAGGAAGCCTTGCTGGACGGCGTCAAGCGTCCGCTGCACGAGATCGTAGGACATTTCAACGCGGTGATTTTCGTGCCGCAGATGTCGCAGATCATCGAAGGGGGGCCGCATGACCGGCGGCATTACCTGAACCTGGCGCTGGCGCAAGCGATCCCGGCCTATGCTGGCGTGCTGAACGATTACAACCAGGCACTGGGCCAGCGCAATGCGCTGCTGAAAGCGCTGGGCGAGAACGGCGGCGACGCGCGACAGTTGGACGTCTGGGATGAGACCCTGGCGCGATTGGGCGCGCAGATCCTCGGATGGCGCATCGAAGCCGTGCTGCAGCTCGAACGCCCGGCGGCGCGCATCCACCACGAGCTGACACACGGAGGCGAGGTGCTGCGGATGAACTACCAGCCGGCCTACGATCCGCTGCCGAGCCCGGAGGGCCAGCTCGGAATGAGGATCACGACCGAGATCGATCGTTCCGGCCTGAGCGCCGAGGAGATCCGAACAGGATTCCAGGCGCGGCTGAAGCAGGCGCGCACGGAGGACATCGGGCGCGGCATCACGACTCTGGGACCTCACCGGGACGAACTGCGCTTCCTGGCGAACGGCATCGACCTGGGGGATTACGGGTCGCGCGGGCAGGTGCGTACCGCTCTCCTGGCCATCAAGCTGGCGGAAGTAAGCTGGATGAAGGACCGCACCGGCGAGTGGCCGGTGATCCTGCTGGACGAGGTGATGGCTGAACTGGACCTGCAGCGCCGCGCGGACCTGCTGAATTACACGGGCGAAGGCCAGCAGGTGCTTTTCACGGCTGCCGATGCAGGGATGTTCCCGCAGAGATTTGTGGATAAGTCGGAAGTCTGGAAGATCGAGAACGGCAACATATCAAAAGGTTAAGCGCGAGGCAATAGCAAGCGAGCGAGGAATGGAGGTTCCAATGACCGTCAAACACGCAAACGACGTGCAAGCCATGGATGTCGCGGCGGGCAAGGACACGACCATCCAGGTGCTGATCTCATCCAGGGAAGGGCCCAACTTCGCGCTGCGGCGCTTTACCATGCAGCCCGCCGGAGGGATGCCGCGTCACACCAATACGGTGGAGCACGAGCAGTACGTGCTGCGGGGCCGCGCGACGATCACGATCGGCGATGAGACCCATGAAGTGAAAGCCGGGGATGTGGTCTTCATCCCCGAGGGCGTGATCCACTCGTACCAAAACACGGGGCAGGAGCCGTTCGAATTCCTTTGCATCATCCCGAACAAGGAGGATAAGGTTACAATTGTCGATGAAGCCAGTTGCTAGAACGAGGGCTTAAATTCCGACAAAATCATCTGAATTCCGCGGGAGGAACGTATGATCAGCAAGAACCTGCAAGACGCCATCAATGACCAGATCAACAAGGAGCTCTATTCGTCCTACCTGTATCTTTCCATGGCAGCCTACTTCGAGAACCAGAACCTGCCGGGCTTTGCCAAATGGATGTACATTCAGGAAGGCGAGGAGCGCGAACACGGCATGAAGCTGTACAAGTTCCTCGTCGATCGTGGCGGCCGTGTCACCCTCACGGCAATCGCCGCCCCCGATGTGGACTGGAAGTCCTCGCTCGACCTGTTCAAGCAGGTCGCCGAGCACGAGGCCAAGGTGACGGCTTCCATCAATGCGCTCTACGCGCTGGCCCTCAAGGAGAACGACTACGCCGCCCAGATGGCCCTGCACTGGTTCATCACCGAGCAGGTGGAAGAGGAAAAGAACGCGGCCGAGATCGTGCAGCAGCTTGAGCTGATCGACGCGCACGGCACTGCGGTGCTGATGCTGGACCACCGGCTCGGCAAGCGAGGCGAATAGAAAGGAAGCGGCCTCACAAATAGATTGAGAGAAGAAATGCGGCGGGCACTTGCCCGCCGCATTGTTTTGATCGCCAGGGGGAGGAACTTATCGCACAGGGGTGGTTTTGCCGGAGCGGGGGATAATGACGGTGAACGACGTGCCCACGCCGACCTTGCTCTTGACCTCCATGCGGCCGCCGTGTCCCTGGACGATCTGCCGGCAGATCGATAGTCCAAGCCCGGTGCCTGATGGGTTGCCTTCCGCGTCGTGGACGCGATAGAACTTCTCGAACAGGTGGGGGATCGCCTCCTCGGGAATGCCGATGCCCGTATCCTGCACGGTCATGCAGACATTCGGCTCCGTGGCAGAGGCGCTCATGAAGACGGAGCCGTTGGGACGGTTGTACTTGATGGCGTTGCTTAACAGGTTCAGGATCACCTGCTTGAGCTTGTCGCGGTCGGCCTCGCACGGTGGCATGCTTTCGGAGCCCTCGATGCGGATGTGGACATCTTCGTCCTCGGCCTTCGAGTTCATGATGTCCTTGCACTCGAAGAGCAGATCGGCCGCGTTGAAACTGGTCTTTCGGAACTGGACCCGGCCGGACTCGAGCCTGGCGAGATCGAGGAACGAGGAGGCCATTGAGTTTAGGCGGAGCGTCTCGCTGTGGATATTGTGGATGATCTGCTCCTGCTGCTCTCGCGACATCTCCGGCCGCAACAGCAGGTAGGTAGCGGTGCTGAGCGAGGCGAGCGGTGTGCGCAGCTCGTGGACAAATTCGGAGATCAGGTCGGACTGCTGGAACAAGCGCGCATTCTCGATGGCGACTGCCGCCTGGGAGCCCAGGACGGCGAGCATGGATTCATCGCCTTCCGTGAACTTGCCGTGCTCCTTGTTCAGGGCCTCGAGCACGCCGACGACCTTGTTCTTGGTGATGAGCGGGACTCCGATCAGCGACTCGGTGGGGCGGCCGCTCATGCGATCCACATGCCCGAAGAAGCGGGGGTCGTCCTGAACGTTCGCCAGCCGCACCGACTTGCGGTTGAGGACGATCCAGCCGGCTATGCTGTTATCCAGCGGGACGACCAGGCCGCGCATGGTCGGCTCGTCGAGGTTGGTCGCAACCTGGAAATTGAGCTGCCGGGTGAGGTTGTCATAGAGCAGGATCGAAGCCGCCTCCGAGCCGCTGACTTCCGCAGCGGCGTGCACGATACGCTGCAACAGCATGTCGAGGTCGAGGGTCGAGGCGAGGTCGCGGGCGATCTCGATCAAGCGGCGGTATCCATCCAAACGTTGAGTCTTGATTTCAGCCATTCAATGCCTGTTCCACCATCGCAGGGATGATGTTGACGACGTCGCCGCGCAGCACCGCGTCGGCTCGTACGTCCAGATACGTGGGAGTGTTATTGACGATCAGCAGATGCGCGCCGCGGTCGATGGCCTGCAGGGGCAGGCCCGCGACGGGCAGGACCTCCAGCGAAGAGCCGGCAACGATCATCAGGTCGCACTGGCGGCTCAACCGTTGGGCTTCGAGCCAGGCCTTTTGCGGCAACTGCTCGCCGAAGAGAATGACATCGGGTTTGAGCACGGCTCCGCAGCGCGGACAGCGCGGCGTCGTACCCTGGTCGACAAAGGGCTGCAGGTAAGGGGTCGAGTCGACCCGTTGGAAACACTGTGTGCAGGAGAGCGTCGCCAGCGTTCCGTGCAGCTCGACAATGTGCGCTGAGCCCGCTTTCTGGTGTAGCAGGTCAATGTTCTGTGTCATGGTGCAGAGCAGGCGATGCTCCTGCTCCAGGCGTGCCAGCGCCAGATGCGCGGCATTGGGCCTGGCGGTGAAGATCTGGCTCGCCAGCGGACGAAACCACGCGTAGAAGCGCTCCGGGTGGGTGCGAAACGTGTTGAGGGAGGCGGCCTCCAGCGGCTCATCATGCGCCCACAGGCCGGTCCCTTCCGAACGGAAATCCGGGATGCCGGACGGCGTTGAAATGCCCGCACCGGTAACGACAACGGCGCGTTCAGCCCTCTGGAGAAGTTCACCGGCGAATGCGATATCTTCCGGAACCGACGCCGGGGAGGGCTTCATTTCGCCATTTCGCGTTCCAGGATCAGGTCTGCCACCTTCAAGATCTGCTGGGAGGTGAGGTTGGCGGGCTGCGCCAGGACTGCGGCGGTGTGCATGCGGTTGGCCGACACGAACATCTCCGGCGCGGGCGTCAACGTGGCGGCAATGGGATGACCCAGCAACTGCTGCACCTCGGTCCATGGCAACTGGGTCTCGGTGCGGATGCGGTTGTTCAGGACGATGGTCACGGCGGCAGGGTCGATCTGCAGGCCGGCCAGCTCGTGGATCAGTATCCTGGTGTGCGCGATGACGTTTTCGGAGCCATCCATCACCACGATCCGCTCTGCGCAGAGCGGTAGAAGCTTCTCCACGAAGGGCGGTAGCCCGGCACCGAGGTCCAGCACCACATGGCGCGCCAGCGCGGCCAGGCTGCT
Organism: Anaerolineales bacterium; assembly: GCA_035498395.1. GTDB lineage: Bacteria > Chloroflexota > Anaerolineae > Anaerolineales > Villigracilaceae > Fen-1038. The sequence continues at coordinate 29,950 of DATKAF010000226.1, read as the reverse complement.
CACCAGCACAACATAATTGTCCACCTGGTTGATCAGGTGCACATCGCGCGGGTTCTCGGAGGCGAGGAGCAGCCGCAGCCCCGAGCCGTGTGCAACCAGCAGCGACTCCACTTTCTCACGCGTGATCTCGACGGGCCTGCCGCACAGCAATTCGTTCAGACCGCCCGAGTCCGGGATCCCGAGCTCCATGCCGAGCGTTCCCTGCCCGGGTGTCAGCTCGGCGAGGATGACATCCTCCTGCCTGCGGGCATAGACAGCGGCAGCGAGGTTGCAGGCCAGTGTGGAGGCGCCCAACCCGCCGCGCGCGGCCAGGACGCCGATCACGCGGCCGATGTGAGGGGCGGTCGGCGCACCCGCTTCCTCCGGCTTTCTCGGCTGTGCGCGCGCCAGCAGGGCGTGGATGTGCGCTTGCAGCTCAGCCGGATGCGTAGGCTTCGTCAGATAATCGTCTGCGCCCGCTTCAAAGCCCGATACCTTGTCGTCGAGCTGGGTCTTGGCTGTGAAGAGCAGGATGGGAGTGGTAGCGGTAACGGGATTCTTCCGCAGCCGGCGCGTGACCTCGTAGCCATCCATCTCAGGCATCATCACATCCAGGAGGATCACGTCGGGCCGTTCTTCGAAGGCCTTTTCCAGGCCCTGCTCGCCGCCCGTGGCCGCGGTGATCTGGTAGCCCTGCCGCTGGAGCATGAGCCCGACCAACCTCAGGGTGTCAACATCATCATCAACGATCAGGATCTTCTCGGACATGGTTGCTCGACCAAATTGCCTACGTCGGATGCGCGATGTGACGGGCGCCGAGAACTCCTAGGGTCCGCACACCGACAGGACCGCAAGGGAAAAGGTCAGGTAAACGATGATCTCGATTCAGAATGCCTGCCTAGCCCTCCATAGTACTAAAGTCCTGCCGTCGAGTGAAGTCTAGCATAAAGCAGGGGTTCAGGCAAGTTCTGTACAAATGAAGCGCAAAATTGTTGCAATTGCAGGCCCTTCCCGCGCCGGAGCGATAACGGTTTTCTAACACAGCCGTGCTATAATCCTGCCTGCAATCGGGAGAGCTTTCCCAAGCCCTGGGGATGACAGGCTTCGACGGGAGAGGCTGGTCCCGGAATGCGAGCCGAGCGGCGCCGAACTCGTAAAATCAGCGCAAAAATTCAAGTGCCAATCGCACTTCCTACGCTGCTATGCCCCTCGCTGCATAAGCGAGTCTCATAACAGCTCATGCCTACGGGCGTGACGTCCACCGGCTCCGACCTTCACCCGGAGACGGACTGGGCGAGACAAAGGTGGAGTGCTGCGCATGACTCTGCTAAATGCGCTTAAGACCAGCAGATGGCCGCCGGGTTACCTGCCCGCCGAGATCCCTGCGGTGACCACCTTCGGCAGGCTACGCTCGTAGATTTCCGAGGGTCGAATCTTTCGGACGCGGGTTCGATTCCCGCCATCTCCACAATGAAAATGCACGGTAAGGCCGTGCATTTTTGTGTTATTAAGGAGTTGTTGACCGGCTCAGGCTCGTTCATCGTCGTGGCGAGCCGGGGACTTGCCATCTTGCATCCGGTTTTGACCTTTCAGATCCACCGAGGAGAGTGCGCAAATGAAACGATCCACCTTATTCCGTCCATTTTTGATGTTGGGGGTATTGCTGTTCGCCATGCTGGCCTGCATGGGCAGCACGGGCCCGGCGGGAGCTCCGGCCGTCGACTCGACCAAGGCGGCGCTGGAGCAGGCAGCCACGGCCGCGGCTGCCCAATTAACGCAGATCGCCCAGGACAGCCAGGCTCCGCAGCCAACAGAACAGCCCGCGGAGGGCGCGTCTGCGACAGAGGCCGCGCCAACCGCCTCTGCCAGCGAGCAGTATTTCACCGAACCGTTCGAAACGGACTCGGGTCAATGGCACGTGGTAACGGTGGATGCCTCCATCCGGCTGACCAGCCCACAGTCTCTGCCATCTGTCATCCAGGGGCAGACAGATAACGTGTCGGTGGGCGTCAACGACGGGTTCCTGGTCTTCGATATCGGCAGCAAGGGACTGTGGGTGTACGACATCTATGATCCCTACGAATACGACAATGTGCGCGTGGACGTGGTGGCCGAGAACCGCGGCACGAACGACAACAATGTGAGCTTGATATGCCGCTTCAGCCAGGAGGACGGCTGGTACGAGTTCAACGTGGCCAACAACGGCCTGTACGATATCCTGCACGGCAACTTCACGAAGGACGGGAAGGTCACGTACGGCAAGATCGCGGACGGCGGCTCCAACAAGATCAAGCAGGGCAAGGAAACGAATTCCTATGCCATCTCGTGCAAGGACCGCGTGCTGGTCCTGTACATCAACGGCTATGAGACGCGCCGCCTGACCGACAACCAGTATGTGCTGCGCAAGGGCAAGGTTGGCATTTCCGTGTCATCCTTCAATACGCTGCCTGTCAAGGTGGCCTTCGACTCAGTAAAGATCAGTGAGCCGTGATGGAACAGTGAGTAGTGAGTGGTGAGAAGAGAGTAGTGAATAGTGATTGGGCGACCCCACTGCGGGGTCGCCCTTCTTCTAATTGCAGCAATCCGTGAAATCGGTGTACTGCGCTTCCCCGCGGGCTGCGCTTACAATGTAGCCATGCATATCCGCCTTTGCCCGACGCTGCTGCTGGCCTTGTGTTGCGCTGCCTGCGCGCCGGCGGCCACTCCACCTCTGCCCTCCCCATCCCTAGCCTCGACTCTACCTGCAAGCACAGCACCGGCCACGGCACCGCCCAGTCCTGCGGCCACAGCCTACTCAACTGCAACTCTTGCCCCCGCGCCGATCCACTTCACCGAGCCGTTCGATTCCGCGCCGCCGCATTGGGTCTTCGTCCAGGCCGATAACGGGCAGGCGATCGCGGCGCCGTCCGTTCGGGATGGCTTCCTGGTATTCGATCTGGCTGCGCCGAATGACTGGGGGTACGCACTGTACGACCTGCATTCCTATGGCAATGCGCTCGTGGAGGCACAGGCGCAGAACCGCACCGCGGGTGACGGCTCGGCGGGCCTGGTCTGCGATTACAACGAAAGCAGCGGTTGGTATGAGTTCAACATCTTCCAGGACCGGACGTACCAGTTGCTCTTCGGACAATGGCTCGCGAAGGGCATTGTGCGCTACACGCCGCTATACCAAGGGGAATCGGATGCGATCCATGATGATGCCAACGTGATCGGGCTCGAGTGCCAGGGGAGCATGCTGACGCCGTCCGTCAATGGCGTGGCGCTGCGGAAGTGGCCGGAGCAAAGATTTGGCCTCGAATCGGGGCGGATCGGGCTCGCCGCCGCTTCGTTCTCTGAGGCGCCCTTCAGCGTTGCCTTCGACTGGGTGAAGGTCAGCGGGCCGTGAGATAGCTGTCAGCAGTCAGCTATCAGCTTTCAGCTTGGAAGCTCTCGGCCTCGTATTCAGCGCATTGCACGTTGTTAATAATCCGTGCTGATCCGTCTTTTCCGTGAAATCCGTGTGCTATTCGTTTTTTTCCTGCCGCAACCGAACGAAACCGTTCGATTCCGCTCGCTAGATGTACCTCGTACGGGGCATTGGCCTTTTGGCTGATAGCTGACCGCTTATAGCTGAAAGCTCTCTTCGCCCCTTCTCATGGAATTTCTACACGTTGTTAACGTTTTTCTTGTGTAGGATGTGTATCCTATGCGGAGACCAGCGAAGTCGTTGCATTCCCTGCTGTTTCGCTACGGTGGGGAGGCGCGCATGTGCGAAAAGCAATGACAGAGCCGATAAGGAGTATGAGCCATGGGAAAGATCATTGGAATTGACCTGGGTACGACCAACAGCGTCGTCTCCGTCATGGAAGGCGGGTCGGCGACTGTGATTTCGACCGCGGAGGGCGGCCGGCTTTGCCCGTCCGTCGTCGCGTTCAACAAGAACGGTGAGCGCCTGGTGGGGCAGACCGCCAAGCGGCAGGCCGTTGTGAACTCTGAGAATACCGTGTATTCCATCAAGCGCTTCATCGGTCGCCGGTACGACGAGACCGATATGGAGCGGAAGATGGTTTCCTACGAGGTCGTCAAGGGGCCGGCGGACGATGTGCGGGTCAAGATCCCGATCACGGGACGCGAGTACAGCCCGCAGGAGATCTCCGCGATGATCCTGGGCAAGCTCAAGGCGGATGCGGAAGCATACCTGGGCGGGCCGGTCACGCAGGCGGTGATCACGGTCCCCGCGTACTTCAACGACAGCCAGCGGCAGGCTACGAAGGATGCCGGCAAGATCGCGGGGCTCGAAGTGATGCGCATCATCAACGAGCCGACAGCCTCGGCGCTCGCCTACGGCCTGGACAAAAAGAAGGATGAGACCATCCTGGTGTTCGACCTCGGTGGCGGTACGTTCGATGTGTCGATCCTGGCGGTTGGCGAGGGCGTGATTGAGGTCAAGGCTACAAACGGCGATACGCACCTGGGCGGCGATGACTGGGACCAGCGCATCGTCAACTGGGCAGCCGATGAGTTCAAGAAGGACCAGGGCATCGACGTGCGCAACGACCGGCAGGCGCTCCAGCGACTGCGCGAAGCCGCCGAGAAGGCCAAGATCGAGCTGTCGACGGTCATGGAGACCGAAATCAACCTGCCGTACATCACGGCGGACGCCTCGGGCCCGAAGCACCTGCAGCTCAAGCTGTCGCGCGCCAAGTTCGACCAGATGACCGAAGACCTGCTGAACCGCTGCCGACGCCCGTTCGAAGCGGCGCTGAGCGATGCCAAGATGACGGCTGCCAACCTCAACGAGGTGGTGCTGGTAGGCGGCGCGACGCGCATGCCGATGGTCCAGGAGCTAGTCCGCAAGCTGACGAACGGCAAGGAGCCGAACAAAGGCGTCAACCCGGATGAGGTGGTTTCGGTCGGCGCGGCGATCCAGGGCGGCGTGCTGGGCGGCGAGGTAAAAGACATCCTGCTGCTCGACGTGACCCCGCTTTCACTGGGCGTCGAGACGCTGGGCGGCGTGATGACGAAGATGATCGAGCGCAACACGACCATCCCCATCCGCAAGGCCGAGACGTATTCGACCGCGGCCGACAACCAGACGGCGGTGGACATTCACGTCCTGCAAGGCGAGCGTCCGCTGGCGGCCGATAATATGTCGCTCGGCCGGTTCCGGCTGGACGGCATTCCACCGGCGCCGCGCGGCATCCCGCAGGTCGAAGTGACGTTCGACATCGACGCCAACGGCATCCTGCACGTCACGGCGAAGGACAAGGCCAGCGGCAAGGAGCAGAAGGTGACCATCACGGCCTCGACCAACCTGAACAAGGGCGACATCGACCGCATGGTCCGCGAAGGCCGCGACCACGAGGCGGAGGACAAGAAGCGCCGCGAGCTGATCGACGCGCGCAATACAGCGGACAACCTGTCGTACCAGCTCGAGAAGACGCTCCGTGACCTGGGCGACAAGGTGCCTTCGAACGAGCGCTCGAACATCGAGAGCAAGATCAACGACCTCAAGCAGGCTGCGCAGGGCGACGATATCAACCGCATCCAGCGCGCAACCGATGAAGCACAGAACGCATTCCACGCGCTGAGCCAGCAGCTCTATGCGCAGGGCCAGCCTCAGCCTGAGGCCCAGGGGCAGGGCAATATGGGGGGTTCCGGGCCGCGCGGCGGCGGGGATGAAGGCGATGTGATCGAAGGGGAAGTGAAGGAATAGAGAACAGAGAGTAGAGAACAGGGTGACCTTGAAAGAGGTCACCCTGTTTTGTTTGCGCTCTCAGTTGGGCTGAAGCCCGACCTACGCCCATCATTAATTTCCCTTAAGGACCGGGCAGTATAATGCTCGCTATGTTAAAGAAAGCCATCGGTGCGTGGAAACCCCTCGCGGTCCTTGCGCTTATCATTGCCGTCTACTTCTTCCCCGGTGCTCATGATCGCATCAACAATCGATTGGACGACTTCCGCCAACAGGTAAAGTACGCTGTTAATCCCCCGCAGAACGCCGTCTTTCTTCCAACACAGCAGGCTGCCATCGACGCGATCGTCAGCGCGACGATGCAGGCTCATGCACTGGCGCAGACCCCCTCCGCAACGCCCAACGCGCCTTCCACTGGCAGCGCCAGCAGCCCCAAGTCGACGCCGGCGCCGAAGCCAACGGCCCTGCCCGCCACGGTCACTCTTCCGGGCGTCAAGTACGTCGACCAATTCGACCGGTGGAACTACTGCGCGCCTTCGAACCTGACCATGGCCCTGAACTTCTGGGGCTGGAAGGGCAACCGCGACGACGTCGCCAAGATCGTCAAGCCGGGCGAGAATGACGCCTCGAAGAACTTCATCGATCGCGGCAAGAGCGACAAGAACGTCATGCCGTACGAGCTGGTAGATTTCGTCAACAACGAGACCGAGTACCAGGCCTTGTACCGCTACGGCGGGGATGCCCAACTCTTTAAGACCATGCTGGCGAATGGCTTCCCGATGATGGCTGAAAAAGGAATCTACGAGAACGACACCACCAACCGACAAAGCTGGATGGGCCATTACCAGTTCGTCACCGGTTACGATGATGTGTCGCAGACCTTCCTGGTGCAGGACACGTACCTCAAGGGTCCGAACTACCACGTTCCGTACAGTGATTTTGTCGAAGGATGGCGGGCCTTTGACCGGGTCTTCATCGTGGTCTACCCGGCCGACCGCCAGGATGAAGTTATGAGCCTGCTCGGTTCCTATACGGACCCCAAGTGGTCGGCGCAGCATGCCCTGGATGTAACCGACCAGGAGATCAAGGGGCTGAGCGCGGCACCGCTCTTCTTTGCATGGTTTGCAAAAGGCACAAGCCTGGTGGCCTTGCAGCAGTACGTGGACGCGGCCAACGCTTACGACAAGGCCTTTTCGGTCTACGCCACCCTCGATCCCAATTACAGTACGCGGCCGTGGCGCATGATGTGGTACCAAACCGGCCCCTATTGGGCATACTACTACAGCGGTCGCTATCAAGACGTGATCGATCTGGCGAACTACACACTGGACAAGACGACCGGCACGCCGACCCTTGAAGAGAGCCTGTACTGGCGCGGGCTGGCGGAGTATGCCATCGGCAATACTTCGGCAGGGCTCGGAGATGTCCAGAGGGCGGCCTATTACAACAAATATTTCCAGGCGGCTATTGCGAAGCTGCAGGAGTGGGGACAGTAGTCGAGTAGTCGTCGGTCTCATGGTCTGATAGTCTGCTTGCGCTTATAATCGCGTTGCCGCTGCCAGACTTCTTGACTTCCGACTATTCGTCTACTTGACTACTCGACTATGAGACTACTGCATTTCGCTGACGCACATATCGACATGGCGAACTACGGCCGCCACGACCCGGAGTCCGGGCTGCCGCTGCGCGTCCTGGACTTTCTCAAATCCCTGGATACGATCGTGGATACGGCTGTCGACGAACACGTCGACATGGTGATCTTCGCCGGGGACGCGTACAAGGACCGCTCGCCTGCGCCCACCTTCCAGCGGGAGTGGGGGAGGCGGATCATCCGCCTGTCGCAGGCGCACATCCCGACGCTTCTGCTCGTCGGCAACCACGACTTGTCGCCGGCCGCGGGGCGCGCACACGCCATCCATGAGTTCGATACGCTGCAGGTCCCATACATCAAGGTGCTGCCAGAGCCGCATCTTTATGGCCCGGAGGAGCTGTGGGGGCTGGGTGTGCAGGTCATTGCGCTGCCCTGGATCTCGCGGTCGGGGCTGATGGCAGCGCTGGACTCCAGCGGCGGCGACCAGGCTGACGTATTCCTCCAGATCGAAGAACGCATCCGTGATCTGGTGGAGGACATGCTCGAGAAAGCCGACCATCATCTACCCACCATCCTGACGGCACATGCTTCGGTGCAGGGCGCAACTTTCGGCTCGGAGCGCATGGTCATGCTCGGCTCGGATCTTGTGCTGCCGACGTCGCTCGTCCGTGACCCGCGGTTGGATTATGTTGCTTTGGGCCACATCCACAAACCGCAGGACGTGAACGAGGGATCCCAGCCGCCCGTCGTGTATCCGGGCTCGATCGAGCGGGTCGACTTCGGCGAGGCGGACGAGGACCGTTACTTCGTCATTGCCGACGTGTCGAAAGGGCACACCGAGGTGGAGTGGAGGAAACTGGACGAGGTGCGCCGGTTCATCGACCTGCGGGCCGAGCTTAAAGCGGACCAGGATGTGATGGGCACGCTGATGGATGCGCTTGGCGATGAGCGACAACTGGACGGCGCGATCATCAAGCTGACCGTCGAGTATCCGCGGGAATATAACGCGCTGATCGACGAAGCCGCGCTGCGCAAGCACGCTGCGAAGGCTTTCGAGTTTCACCTCGTCAAGCGGCCGCAGAACGATACACGCATCCGGCTGCCAGCCGACCAGACCATCAGCAGCCTTTCTCCGCTGGAGCTGCTCGAGCAATACTGGAAGGCAGGTCACGCCGACCCCGCTCAGACGGAAGCGCTGAAGAGACTCGCCCGCGACATCATCGCCGCCGAGGACGGACCCGAGGCGGCCGGCGGCTGATCTCGCAACAATAATGAATATACGGGGGAATCGTTATAGAACACGGCACCCGGTGCGCAGCCGGGCCACGTCTTCCTATTGCATGCGTTAAGAGAAAGGAGATCCCCATGAGAGGCACCTTTCGGTATGGCAACCTCGGCATAATCCTGCTGGCCGTGTTCCTCATCCTGTTTGGCCTGGTATCGCTGGGCGTCGATGGCGGCCGCATCCTCACGATACTGATGGCGCTGGCGGCACTGGCAGCAGGCGTGCTCCTGCTGATCAATCGCACGTGGTGACAGCGACTACGGGCCGTATGCCAGGAACAGCCTCCCCAAACGGAGGCTGTTTTTGTTCTATTTGACGCTCTGCAAATTCTGTCATAAACTAGCGTATGGATATGTCGGCGCCGCACGAGCATCGAGGGCAGGAGATCCCTGTTTCCAGATAGCCTGCGGCGCTTACTCAATCTGTCCGTACCGTAGAGGAGAATATGCCGGAGCGTGCATCGCGTTACCGCTGGTTTGTGGTTGCCGTGTTCTTCGCGTTCATGCTGCTGCACCAGACGGACCGCCTGATGATCGGCCCGATGCAGGATACGATCGAAAAGCAATTCAGCATCAACGACCAGCAGTGGGGCTTTATCAACTCCGGCGCTTTACTGGTCGGGACCATCCTCTACCCGGTGTGGGGATATCTTTATGACCGCTATGCGCGCGCCAAACTGCTGGCGCTGGCGTCTTTCATCTGGGGGGCGACGACATGGATCAGCGCGATCGCTCCGAATTACCGCGCCTTCCTGCTCACGCGCGCGACGACCGGCATAGACGATTCCGCATACCCTGGCCTGTACTCGCTGGTGGCAGATTACTTTGGTCCGACGCTGCGGGGCAAGATCTACGGCCTGCTGCAATTGGCGCAGCCTATGGGCTACCTGATCGGCATGGTCATGGCGCTCATCGTGGCGCCCCTGATCGGCGGCTGGCGGCAGGCATTCTACATCACCGGGACCCTGGGCCTGGTGGTGGCGGCTTTCATCTACTTTGGCGTGAAGGAGATGCCGCGCGGCAAGGCGGAACCGGAGTTCGAAGGCATGGAGGAGATCGGACAGTTCCGATTCTCGTGGAGAGAGGCTGCACAAATCTTCAGGAAGAAGACGATGTGGTTCGTCTTCCTGCAGGGCTTTGTCGGCGTCTTTCCGTGGAACGTCATCACCTTCTTTTTCTTCGGCTACCTGATGACCGACCGCGGCTACGACAACAACGCTGTTTTGGCGACGATGGCGCCGGTGATCATCATCCTGGCGGCCGGATATTTCGTCGGCGGTTACCTGGGCGACTGGCTGTTCAAGCGGACCCACAAAGGCCGGATCATCATCTCCAGCCTGGGCGTGCTGCTTGGAGCCGTCTTCCTCTACATGGCGATGACTACGCCCGTGGACCAGCCGGCAGCCTTCTTCCTATGGATGTCTTTGACGGCCATCTTCATGCCGCTCTCGTCTCCGAATGTGGTGGCGACCGTATATGATATTACCGTGCCCGAAGTGCGTTCCACGGCGCAGGCGGTGGAGTACTTCGTAGAGAACATCGGGGCGGCCTTCGCTCCGATCCTGGCGGGGGTGATGTCGGTGGCCTATGGCAAGGGAGAGGCCATTCTGTGGATCTGCATCGTCGCATGGGTGTTGTGCTTCTTCTTCTACCTGGGCGCATTGCTGACGATCGAAGGCGACATCGGGGTGCTGCGTGCGCAAATGGCGGAGCGGGCCGCCCAGCAAAAGGCATGAACAACCGGAAACATATGTAACCTGGCTGCGGGCCAGGCAGACCTTATGATCGAGGCGGAGGCCCTATGACCATCATCGCAGCCGACACCACATGCGGGCTATCCAGACAAGTGCTCGAGCAGCGGGGGATTCCCGTTGTTCCGCAGGTCGTCATCTTCGGCGACCAGTCCTACCATGACGACGGAGAACTGGATACCGCGGAATTTCTAAAGAAGCTGAAGGCTTCACGGAGCCTGCCGAAGACGGCAGCCCCGGAACCGGCCCTGTATTTTCCAATCTTCGAGCGCGCGCGGGACCGAGGCGAGAGCGTGGTGGTGATCGCGCCGTCCGCGAAGATCAGCGGGACCGTCCGCTCGGCCCTCACGGCCGCGGAGGAGTTCCCCGGCATGGATATCCGGGTCGTGGATACGCTCACGGTCTCCTGCAATCTCGGTTCGTTAGTCCTCGTGGCGGATGATATGGCAAAGAGCGGCAGCACTGCCAGCGAAATCGAACGTGCCATCCAGGAAATGATCCCACGCGGCCGGCTGTACTTCGTCGTCGATACTCTGGAGTACCTGGCGAAGGGCGGCCGGATCGGCGGAGCGCGGGCGCTGCTGGGGGAGCTGATCCAGATCAAGCCCATCCTGACGATACGTGAGGGGCAGGCGGAGGCTTATGAGCAGCAGCGGACCCGGAAACATTCCCTGTCTCGGCTGATCGAGATCGTCGAAACGCAGTGTCAGAAATCGGAGGCGTCGCATCTGGCGGTGATACAGGTTGCGGCGGAGGACGAGGCGGCCGCGCTGGCCGATACTTTGAAATCCCGGATGGGCCTCCCGGAAGTGCCGATCTATCAACTACCGCCCGCGATTGTCGTCCACGGCGGCCCGGGAGCGATGGGCGTTGGATTCTTCGTGGAGGCAGCGAGCGGCGCGGGCGCCGAATTGGCCGCTTCGTGACGGATGGTATAATTGCCGCCTGCGATGCATTTATCCACGCAAGTGGTCTTGTAAGGAGCTTCCATGTCCGGTCATTCCAAGTGGTCCACCATCAAGCGCAAAAAAGGAGCGGCAGACGCCAAGCGAGGCGCAGTATTCACGCGTCTGACCCGCGAAATTGTGATGTCGGCGCGTGAGGGCGGCGGCGATGTGAATGGCAATTTCCGGTTGCGCCTGGCGGTGGACAAGGCCCGCGCCGAGAACATGCCCAAGGACAATATCGAGCGCGCCATCCGCCGGGGCACCGGCGAAGACAAGGATGCGGCAGCCTTCGAGCAGGTCACGTACGAGGGCTACGCTCCGCACGGGGTGGCGGTCATGGTGGAATGCGTGACGGACAACCGCAACCGCACGGTTGCCGAGCTGCGGCATGCGCTGACGCATTCCGGCGGTACGATGGGCGAGCTCGGCTCTGTGGCATGGCAGTTCGACCGTGTCGCGTATTTCTCCTTCCCGGCGAGCGCCATGAACTACGACAAGGCGTTTGAACTGGGCATCGAGGCGGGGGCCAACGATGTGCTGGAGGACAATGGAACGGTGGAGATCGTGGGGCCGGTCGACACGTTCAAGGATATTGCCGACCGGCTGCACGCGGCCGGAGTCCAGCCTGACGAGGCGGGTCTGCGGATGATACCCAAGCAGGAGCTGGAACTCGGGGTGGATCAGACGGTGCACGTGATGAAGGCGCTGGAGAACATCGAAGAGCTGGATGACGTGCAGAACGTTTTCTCGAACCTGAAGGTGTCGGAAGAGGCGCTGGCAGCCCTCGAAGCTGCATAACGTCACTTCCCTGAACACGGAAGGCACGAAGGCGGATCCGGCAGACACCTTCGTGCCTTTTGTGTTTCGAGGCAGCCTCCTTGAAACTCGCGCTGGGAATCGATCCGGGTATTGCGACCACAGGATACGGCGTGATCCGTCTTCTGGATGACGGCGGGATGGAAGCCGTCGATTTTGGCGTGATCGTGACGCCGCCCGATCTGCCTGTGCACCGGCGCCTGCTGCTACTGCACGGCGATTTGCAGGAGCTGTTCGCGAAGCACCACCCGGATACGTGCGCGGTCGAGAAGCTGTTCTTTCAGAAGAATGTCTCCACCGCCATTGCGGTGGGAGAGGCGCGCGGCATCGTCATGCTGACCATCGCCGAGATGAACCTGGAGGTGGCCGAGTACACGCCGAACGAGGTAAAGCAGGCAGTGGCCGGTTATGGGTCGGCAGAAAAACGGCAGGTGCAGGAAATGGTCCGAACTCTGCTGGGCTTGCCGGAAATCCCGAAGCCGGACGACGCGGCGGACGCGTTAGCCATCGCCATCACGCATCTGAGCACGCAGCGCTATGAATAGCCTGCCTGTGCGGCGCTGCACGATGGCTCTGCACGATGTGGTAAAACTAAGCTCATGATCGCAACCCTGCGCGGGGAAGTGACCCAGATCGAGGAAAGCGCCGTCACGGTGGAAGTCGGCGGCGTGGGCCTGCGCGTCTTTGTGCCGGCGCCCCTGCGGAGCCGTCTGAAAGTGGGTGAGACGGCTTTGTTCTACACCCATCTTATCGTTCGCGAGGATGCCCTAACTCTCTATGGCTTTGAGACACAGGCCGACCGTGAGCTCTTTCATCTACTGCTGGGAGTGGACGGCGTGGGGCCCAAGGTCTCGCTGGCGGTGCTCTCCACGCTCACGGTCGAGACGGTGCAGCGCGCGGTGCTTTCCGAGGAGAGCGAGATCCTGAGCCGCGTGCCGGGAGTGGGGCGGCGGACAGCACAGAAGATCATCCTGCACCTGCACGGCAAGATCAAGCCGGAAGATGCACTGGCACAGGTCGCTGCCATGTCGGACCGGGACAGCGAGGTGCTGGCGGCGCTGACCGCGCTCGGATACTCGGTCGTGGAGGCGCAAACGGCCATCCAGTCGCTGCCGAAGGACGCGCCGGCAGATGTGGAAGAACGCCTGCGCTTGGCTCTCACCTATTTCCGCTAACCGATGCTCTGTGTTCCACAAAGAGCTTTCCACGGGCGGACGCGAGTCCGCTCGTTTCGTTATAATCAGGCGCACTCGGAGGATACCATGTTGGAGAAGAAGATCGCATTCATCGGCCCGGGAGTCATGGCTGAGGCCATGATCGCCGGACTATTAGGACAGAAGCTGTCAAAGCCGCAGAACATCACGGCCGCCGGTCCGCGCGCCGAACGAGGGCAGGAGCTTCACGACAAATACGGGATCCGATGCACCGCGGACAACGGGGCGGCTGCTTCATCGGCAGATGTTGTGGTTCTCTCCGTCAAGCCGCAGCGCCTCAGCGAGGTCATGAAAGGACTGCGGAACATTCCGGCAGGGGCGCTGGTGCTTTCGATCGTCGCCGGGGCATCGATCCAAAAGATCGGCGCCGGCCTGAAGCACAAGGCGATCGTGCGGTCCATGCCGAACACGCCCGGGCAGATCGGCGAAGGCATTACGGTATGGACAGCCTCGGCGGAGGTCTCCCCGGAGCAGCGCAGGATGGCCGAGCAGATCCTGGGCGCGATGGGGGCGCAGGTGTTCGTGGAGGACGAGGGCTATCTCGACATGGCGACGGCCCTGTCGGGGACGGGCCCCGCGTATGTATTCCTCTTCACGGAGGCCCTCATCGACGCGGGTGTCCACATGGGTTTCCCGCGCCGGATCGCCGAGCAACTGGTCTTGCAGACGATCAAGGGTTCGGCAGATTTTTACGAGCAGGCGGAGCGGCATCCCGCGGCGCTGCGCAACCAGGTCACGTCGCCGGGCGGCACGTCGGCCGAGGCGCTGTATTACCTGGAGAAGGCGGGTTTCCGCACCGCGATCTCGCGGGCGGTGTGGGCGGCATACCAGCGGTCGGTCGAATTGGGCAAGGAGAAGCCGGGTCACCTGCATGAGCAGAAGGACAGCGATGAAGAGCAATGACGGCTTAAGGATCCGTCCTCCATCGCTGGTCGGTGCGCCTGCCGGGATACGATTACTCCCAACCGGGCGCATATTTCGTGACGATCGTGAGCGCGGGAAGGGAATGTTTGTTTGGACGGGTTGTTGATCGCAAGATTCCCTTGAGCGCCGCGGGCATGATTGTTCAGGACGAATGGGGAAACCTTCCGCGGTGTTTCTCATTTCTAGAGCTTGGCGCCTTTGTAGTCATGCCGAACCACATCCACGGCATCCTCATTATTCGTCTGTCCGTAGGGGCGACCCGCCCGGCTCCTGAATTGGCGCTCAATGGCAGTAGCTCCGTGCCTGCAATCGACGTTGCAAGCGCTGAAGGGTCCCCCTACCGCCGCGGTTGCGAGGTAAAACATTAGGCGCGATCATCGCTCAATTCAAGCCGCGCGTTACGAAACGAATTTGGAAATTGCCACGCATGCATGGCCTTCCCATCTGGCAGCGCGACTACTACGAACACATCATTCGTAACCATGAGGATTGGGAGCGCATCCACCGCTATATTGAGTCCAATACTGCCATGTGGGCGGAGGATGAGGAGAATCCATTCCGTCATCGGTAAGGGCACGACGGAAAAACTCTGTCAAGATCGTTCAAACACCACGCCGTGCCCCTACGTTCGTTCGTTTATAATTTTCGCGGGTAACGTTCGATGTCCCTGATCACGGCGAATTCCCTTTCCAAATCTTTCGGCGCGGAAGATCTTTTCCGCGACGTATCTTTCTCCATTGCCAAAGGGGCGCGTTTCGCGCTCGTCGGGCCGAACGGCATCGGCAAGACGACGCTCCTGCGAATCCTCACGGGAACGGAGGAGCCGTCGTCGGGAAAGGTCACGCGCGCCAAGGCACTCCGCACCGGCTACCTGCCGCAAGAGGCGGACTTCCAACTGCAAGGTACCGTCTGGGATGCGTGCATGGCGGTGTTCTCGGACCTGATCCGGCAACAGGGCGAACTCGCCAGGCTCGAGGCCGAAATGTCCGACCCGCTCCGGCGCGATGAGGCCATGGGCCGCTACGGACGGCTGCAGGAGGAATTCGAACGCCGCGGCGGCTATACCTACCCGGTCCGCATCAAGCAGGTCCTCACCGGCTTGGGCTTCGACCCCTCCGACTTCACCCTCTCGCTTGACCACCTCTCCGGCGGTCAGCGCACCCGCGCCTACCTGGCGCGCCTGCTGCTCTCGAACCCGGACCTTTTGCTGCTCGACGAGCCGACCAATCACCTGGACATCGCGGCAGTGGAGTGGCTGGAAGGCTACCTAAGCCAGTGGGAGGGCGCGGCAGTCATCGTCTCGCACGATCGATATTTCCTTGACCACTCCTGCAACGCGCTGCTGGAAATGGCGATCAGCGGCACGGAGCTTTATCGCGGCAATTACAGCACTTACCTGCAAGAGAGGGAGAACCGCTGGAACCACCGCGTGGAGGTCTTTGAGGGCGAGCGCGAGAAGCTCCTCAAGGACGTGGACTACATCAAGCGGAACATCTCGGGACAGAATGTGCAGCAGGCGAAGGGCAAACTGCGGCGGTTGACGCGCGTCGTGCAGGCGATTGAGCAGGTGGGGATGGAGGCAGTCCTAAGTCTGAACTGGTCACAGTTGGACGTCGAAACGACCACCAGCCCGTTCAGCGTCGAGGAGGCGGAACGGCGGGTCAGGGCGCTGCGCCCGCCTCAGCGCAGCACACCGGACCTGCATCTTCACCTGCATACGGCCGGCCGCTCGGGTGAGCTGGTGATCCGCACGCGAGAGCTCGAAGTGGGCTACCCGGACCGGATGCTCTTCCGCGCGGAAGATATCGAACTGCGCCGCACGGACTGCGCGGCGTTGATCGGGCCGAACGGCGCCGGCAAGTCCACGTTCCTGAAGACGATCCTCGGCCAGCTGGAGCCGCGGCAAGGCGAAGTGCTGCTCGGCGCAAGCCTGCACATCGGTTATTTTGCGCAGGCACATGAAGGCCTGGACCCGCAGCATACCGTGCTGGATGAGATCCTGGCCGCCTCACCCGGCATGCTCCCGTATCAAGCGCGCGACTATCTCGGCAGATACCTGTTCTCGGGCGATGACGTGTTCAAGACCGTTTCCATGCTCTCCGGCGGCGAACGCGGTCGGTTGGCGCTGGCAAAACTGGCCTTGCAGGATACGAACCTCCTGCTGCTCGACGAGCCGACCAACCATCTCGATATCCCTTCGCAGGAAGTGCTCCAGTCCGTGCTGGACAACTACCAGGGCACGATCCTGCTGGTGACGCACGACCGCTACCTGGTGGATGCACTCGCCACACAGATCTGGGAGATCGATCCGCAGGAATCCCACCTGACGGTGTTCCGGGGCACCTATTCGCAGATGAAAGAGGAGAGGGAGAAAGATGCGGCTCGTCTCGCCGCGCAGGAAAGCGCGGCCGCGGTTGCCAGCCGCGCTCCCTCCGCCCAGGACGATGCCCGCCGAGCTCGCAACGCGCAGACTAGGGACGAGCGGCGGAAGGTCGCGCAGATGCAGGAATTGGAAAACCGGATCGCGGCGCTGGAATCAAAGCTGGCGGAGCTCACCTCCGCGCTGGAAAATCCGCCGCCCGACCCGTCCGAGGTCACGAAGCTTGGCCGGGAATACGCGCGCGTGCAGAAGGATATGGATGCGCAACTGGCGGAGTGGGAACGGCTGACCGGCTGAGGGCGCAGCCACGCCGCTTATAATCGTGCCATTGCTCGTTTACCGGAGGCACCCATGGCCGCTACATTGACGATCACAGCAACGGAAGAAGGCCGGATCACCATCCTGCACCTCTCGGGCAGGCTCGACGCAGAAAGCCAGGGGCAGTTGATGGATGCAGCCAGAAAGCTGCACGACAATGGTGTCCGTTTCCTGCTGATCGACCTCCAGAACGTGGATTTCATTGCCAGCGCGGGCCTGGGAGCCTTGCACAACATCTACAAACTGTTCACACCTGAGGAAGAAGTGGACGCATGGCGCAATGAGAAGCACGGCGAGCCGTTCAAGTCGCCGTACATGAAGCTGGCGATGGCTTCTCCATCCGTTTATTATGTGCTGAACATCGCCGGATTCTTGCAGAACATCCCGATCTATCCCGATTTGCAGTCCGCGCTGGCTTCGTTTCCCAAGTAGGGACAAAGGCTGGAGATACAGACGAAGCGGCCGGGTGTATTATCCCCTGCCGCTTGATGTCTTATCTGTACCGCGCGATGCGTGTTTGCCTATCGCGCCGGCTGGTCAGATGCAGGGCTGATATCCGGCGGCGGTTTTTTCAGGCGTCCCTAGTGGATTACTCCGAGCTTCCTGCCGACTTTGGAAAAGGCCTCCAGTCCCTGGCCTAGGTCATCGCGGTCATGCGCGGCGGAGATCATCACGCGGATGCGCGCCTTGCCCTTGGGAACCGTCGGGAAGCCGAGGGCCATGGCGAACACGCCGTTCTCGAAGAGCTCGCGGCTGAACTGCTGCGCCAGTGGCGCCTCGCCGAGCATCACGGGGGTGATGGGTGTTTCGCTCACTCCCGTATCAAACCCCAGCTTCTTCATCTCGGTCTTGAAGTAGCGGGCATTGTCCCACAGCCGGTCCACCAGGTCGGTGGAGGCCTCGAGCAGGTCGATGGCTGCAATACAGGCAGCGGCGTCCGGAGCGGTCACCGCGGAGGAGAACAGGAAGGGCCGCCCGCGCTGGCGCAGCCACTCCACGATCACCTTGTCGCCCGCGACCAGCCCGCCGACGACACCGAAGGCCTTCGATAGTGTCCCGATCTCGATATCCACCTTCCCGTGCAGGTGGAAGTGGTCCACGATGCCGCGCCCGCCCTTACCCAGGACGCCTTCGCCATGTGCGTCGTCGACCATGAACAGGATATCGTGTTTGCTGGCGACCTCGTAGAGCGCGGGCAGCGGCGCGATATCCCCATCCATGCTGAATACGCCGTCTGTCACGATCAGGGCGCGGCGGTATGTGCCTTCGTTCTCCTTGATCGCCGCCTCCAGCGCCGCCGGATCATTATGTTCATAGGCTACGATCCGGGCGCCGGAGAGCCGGCAGCCATCGATGATCGATGCGTGGTTCAGCCTGTCGGAGAAGATCACATCCTCCTTGCCTACCAGTGCGGCGATGGTGCCCAGGTTCGCCGTGAAACCGGATTGGAAAGTGATGACATCCCCGGCACCCTTGAATTTCGCCAGGCGCTTCTCCAATTCAAGGTGCAGGTCGGTTGTCCCCGCGATGGTCCGCACCGCCGCCGGCCCCACGCCGTACTTGCGCGTGGCTTCCCGGGCGGCCTCCACGATCTTCGGATGGTTGGCGAGCCCGAGATAGTTGTTTGAGCAGAAGTTGAGCACATCTTTACCATCCACCATGAGGCGTGCGCCCTGCGCCGACCCGATCGTGCGGATGCGGTTGTAGAGGCCCTGCTCTTTCAAGCTGCCGATCTCTTCCGCGAGCCAATCTGTCTTGGACATGTGCTCTCCTTCTTACGCCAGGTATGCGAAATTCTCTTTTATTCCAATTTGAATGGCAAGGAAGCTACTCACATTCCTGCCTGAAGTATTCTGAGGCATTGCCGCCTGCTCATTATAGCGAGTCGTGCGAGGGTATGTCGAATGCTGATCTATGGGTCAGGCTGACCCCTACGGGGCGAGTCGGGCTGAAGCCCGACCTACATGTTCACACTCCGTCTCCGGTATTGTCCTCTGCCAGCAGGCCCAGTTCCGCCAGAGCCGCCATGACTTTGGG
This sequence comes from Anaerolineales bacterium, assembly GCA_035498395.1. Lineage (GTDB taxonomy): Bacteria > Chloroflexota > Anaerolineae > Anaerolineales > Villigracilaceae > Fen-1038. The sequence goes on along the minus strand of DATKAF010000226.1, from coordinate 11,035 downwards.
CTGCGCGCCGGCCTTGATGACCACGGAGGTTGGCCCGAGCGGCTCTCCGAGGAACCGCGCGGCCTTGGAGTTGCGCAATTCCTCCAAGACTTCCGGGCGGCTGACCCTGAGTATCACCTGCGTCTCCGCCTTGGCCTCGGTGCCATTGGCGTCCCAGCGCTTGAGGGCTTTTACGAGAACAGGAGGCACGCCAGCCTCCACGTGCCGGGCCAGCAGTGCCAGCAAGTGATCGACTTTGAGCCCCTGCTCGCGGGCTTTGGTCAGGGACTGCGGCGTTACATGGTAGTGATAGAGATCGCCTTTCCCGTCGTCCCACTCGCAGAAGCGCGAGAGCTGATATCGGATGGATCTCGGTACAGCTCGCGGCACGCCGATCCTGCCGTTGGAAGCCACCGTGATCCTGCCTGCCTCCTCCGCGTTGCTGACGGGCGTGTCCAGGCGCCGGAACGCCGTTACCGGACCTGCCTCATCGGCGTGGGCAAGTTCCAGCATGCCGAGCCAGTAGAGGACATCTGTGATGAAGAAACGGATCAGCGCGCCATCTACCTGGTCCCAGTAGGCAAAGCCTCGCAGGTACACGCCATCGGCGGCGCGCTTGACGAACCAGGAATCATAATCCCCGGCTGGACGCTGGAAGTCGGGATAGGTCTTCTTGATGCCGCTGACGAACGCGTTCAGACTCCACCAGGAACTGCTCGGGATGCCATGCAGCAGATCCAACAGGAATTCACGCGTCACCAGCGGCTGGTTCTCCCACTCGCCTTCGAAGATGCAGCCGGGCATCAAGCGCAGCTCGTTGAAGGAGTCGCTTTTCTCCCAGGCAGCGATCAACATCTTGAGCGCCTCGGGCCGCGATGCCTCCAGGAAAGCCCTGACCTTCTCGGCGTCGATCTCGAGGCCGGGCTTCGCCTTGCCGGCGGCGCCTGATTTCGTTCGGCCGTGCAGCAGCCCGGCGATGCTCAATAACGCGTGCAGTTTGGAATCCGGCTCGGCGTCGCGGCTCAGGCGGATGGCTGCTAGCAGCGTGGTGGCGTCATCCAGAATCCCGTCTGTCGCAGGCTGGATGAACTTCCTCTCGCCGGGTGTCGCGCCTCGGCCCGGGGGCTCCGGCGGCTCAAGATCCGCGGCGGTCACGGAGGACGCGGCCGGTTCAGCCTCGGCTTCCCAATGGCGCACGACTTGCAGCAAGTCCTCGGGAATATACGCAAATTCCTGCGGACCACGATCGGCGTTGAAGAATGCCCGGAAGAGCAATCCCCGGTACCACAGCATTTCGGAGGCGGAGGCAGGTTCCAGATAGGGCTTCTCCCGGTCTCGCTTGGCGGCGCCCATTTCGCGCACCGCGCCGAACTGCCGCGTGAACGAGGCCCACGGAATGCGCCCGCCTGCGGCAGCCAGCGCCGCCAACGCGGAGACGGCCGGCGGAGCCAGGGATCCCAGCACCTCGGCAGCCAGTTCCGTGTCCAGCAGGGAGGCGGCCAGCTCCTGCATCGCACCGCCCGGCTCCTGCGTTTCCAATTCCACGCCCCACAGCCCGGCAATGATCCGCAGAAACGCAAGATCGTAGTTTTGAAGGGATTGGGTGAGTGTAGGCATGCCTGCTTGCGGTTCTACATTCTACGGTGGAACCGTGAAAGCGGCAAACGGTCAGGCACGGACGACTTGCAGTGCGCCCGGCAACACGTCGAACGACACGCCGCGGATATTGCTTCCGAAGCCGGTGTAGATCTCGCCATCGGCGTGGATATACATCGGGCGGTCGGCGGTGACCTTCATTGTCTTGCAGGTGCCCAGGCGGACAGGCTCGAACTTCCCGTGCGTGCCTTTCATGACCTCGGGCAGGAGCCGGAACATCATGGGCCGGCTGACCTTCCGGATCACGGCGTAGTGCAGCAAGCCGTCATCGATCTTTGCCTCGGGAGCCACGAGGAAGCCGCCGCCTTCCCGAGGACCGTTGCAGACCGTGAGCATCAGGTTGCTCTGCTCCCACTGCTGCCCGTCGATATCCATTTGCATGAGGGACGGGTCGTGATTCAAGAGGATGGTCTGGATCACGGCTGTGAAATACATAAGAAAGCCGCGCACGATGGGCAGCTTGTGCGAACGGATGGTGACAACGGTATCAAAACCAATGCCCAGGGTGTTATCAAAGAACTCCCGCCTGCCTTGCTCGTCGGTCATCATGCCGAGGTCAATGGACGACGGCTTTCCATCCAGCGCGCACGCCAGGGCGCGGTCCGACTCCAGCGGGATGCCGAGGGCGTGAGCAAAATCGTTGCCCGAGCCGACCGGGACGACGCCCAGCACCGGCCTGTGTCCTTCCGGCGCCTGCATGATGCCGTTGACCACCTCGTGCACGGTGCCATCTCCTCCCATGGCGATGATGCGCTCATAGCCCTGCTCGGCGGCCTGCTTCGCCAGCTCGGTGGCGTGCGTCGGGTAGACGGTGCCGCTCCAGTCCGCGTTTCCGTGCGCCGTGATCATCGGCCGCAGGTCGTTCGCCACCTTCCAGGAATTCCCCATATCCGCCACCGGATTGAGAATGATCTTGATCTTGGGGGGCATCCGAAATCTCCTAATCCCGGGATTCGAAGGGCACGTATTTAACTGAAGTATGGAGCTGGTGGAGCCTATTGCGAGTGCAGCTCGCCGGTGAATCCCCGGGCGGTCAGGTACGAGCCGCGTTGCTGCTTCTTGGCGCGGTACAGCGCCTCATCGGCTGCACGGAGCAGGTTCGCAGCCGTGTTGGCGTGGGCGGGGAACATGGCGATCCCGCAGGACAAACCGAGGTGAATGACATCGCCGCCCGGTATCGCAAACGAATATTGCTGCACGAGCTCGAGGACCTTCTGGACCACGACGATCGCAGACGGCGGGTCGCTCTGGCTCAGGATGAGCGTGAGCTCGTCGCCGCCGTAGCGCGCCAGGAAGTCGGTGGAGCGCAGCCCGGTGGCAAGGAAGTTGAAGATCGACCGGAGCACTTGATCTCCGATCGCATGACCGTAATTATCGTTCACCGATTTGAAGCCGTCCACGTCGAGCATGATGACGGCAAATGTGCTTCCCGTGCGGCGGGCCTTGATGACTTCCTCATCCAGCCGCTCATCGAGAGCCCGGCGGTTGGGCAGCCCGGTGACCATGTCGCTATAGGCCTGCCGGCTGACCGTCTGGTGCAAGCTGGCATTGGAGATGGCGACCGCCGCCTGGTCCGCGAGCAAGCCGAGCAAGCGCAGCTCCGAGGAGTTGAAGCCGCCCCGATTCGTGCGTGAAAGGTTCATGACCCCCACAATGTTGTCATTGAACTTCAGCGGTATGCCGATGATGGAACCAAGCCAGTCGCCCGGGGTGTTGACATACAGAGGATGTTTCTGCATATCCTCAATGATGACCTGTTCGCCGCCGCGGGCCACCATGTAGGTGAGGCCATGCGGGCGCGGCAGCGCCAGCGGTGTGTTGCGAAGCCCGTCGTCGTTGAGCGACGCGCCAAATTCCAGTTTTGCGTTCTCGTACAGGAAGATGTGGGCGCTGCGGGCATTCTTGACGAGCCGCATCGCCTCGGTTACGACCGCGTCCAGCACCGTCTGCAGGTCCAGGCTGGAGGTGAGATTGAGGCTCAGTTTTTTGAGCGCATCCAGTTCGTCCGCTTGTTGTTTGAGCGTGAAGACCAGATTGCGATTCTGGATCAGGCTGTCGGCAAGGGGCCGGGCCAGCCGGTCGGCTTCCTCACGGCCCTGGTTGCGCTCGATGGCCTCGATCAGCACTCTCAGAAGCTTGAGCAGCTCGTCTGACTGTGCGGGTGAAAGGTTGGGCAGTTCCGCTAAGAGGCTGCGGGCCTGATTCAAGACCTCGAGTCTTTCATCGTCCTTAGTCATGAGTGCTCAGACACACTTCTGGGAGGTGCTTACCCCAAGTCATGCAGTTTTCAGATTCACGGCGCGGCTGATATTATACAGTAAAAGACTCTCGACAATTATGTGTACACTAGTCCGGATGGTCGCAAATGATCCTTCGGATGTGCAGGGCAGCAGAGCGGAGAGTGCGGCCTTCCATGTTACACTCGCAACAATGATCCGCAGGAGCAGGCTGTATTGCTCCCGCCGGGCGGATATCCTTATCCTGGATAGAGGCATATGAAACCGTACACGGGTCGAACAGCGGAGCTAAAACCGGAAGGGGCCTACGAGGTCCTGGGCAGGGCGCAGGCCCTGGAGGCCGCCGGGCGCAGCATTATCCATTTTGAGCTTGGGCAGCCTGATTTCGAGACGTTCGAGAACGTGCGTGAGGCAGGCCGCCGCGCCATCGCGGAAGGGAAGACCCGTTATACGCCTCCCTCGGGCATGCTGGCTCTCCGCCAGGCCATTGCGGAATCCGCGGGCGCACAGCGGGGCGTGCATTTCGAGCCGGAGCAGGTGGTCGTGGCTCCCGGCACCAAGCCGAACCTCTTCTACAGCACACTGGCGCTGGTAGGACCCGACGATGAGGTGCTGTATCCCGACCCCGGTTTTCCGACGTACAAGGCGATGGTACAGGTAGCGGGAGGAGTGCCCGTGCCGGTCCCGCTGAAGGAAGAGAACAGCTTCTCGTTCGACCTGGATGCATTCGACCGGCTGATCAACGAGCGGACGCGCGTGATCATCTTGAATTCCCCCAGCAACCCGACAGGCGGGGTGATGCCGCTCTCCGACCTCGAGCACATTGCCGAGGCTGCGCAGCGCTACGACTGCTGGGTGCTCTCGGACGAGATCTATTTGCGGCTTGTTTACGATGGTCGACATGCATCCTCCATCGTTGAAATTCCCGGCATGATGGAACGGACCGTGCTGGTGGACGGCTTCTCGAAGACGTATGCCATGACCGGCTGGCGGTTGGGTTACGGCATCATGCCTGCGCACCTGGCGGCGAAGATGGATCTGCTCCTGACCCACTCCGTCGGCTGCTCGGCGCACTTCACCCAGATCGCCGCCCTGGAGGCCATCCGCGGTCCCCAAGATCGGGTAGCAGAGATGGTGGTAGAGTACCAGGCGCGCCGGGACCTGATGGTGCGCCTGCTGAACAGCATGCCGGGCATCACCTGCCAGACGCCGGAGGGAGCCTTCTACGTCTTTCCAAATGTCCGCTCACTTGGGATGAGTAGCAACCAGCTCTCGGACTACCTGCTGGATGAAGCAGGCGTCGCCGTCCTGCCTGGCACGGCGTTCGGAGATTATGGAGAGGGCTATCTACGCCTCTCCTATTCCACTTCTCAGGATACGATCAGCGCCGGGCTCGGATGCATCGGGACCGCGCTTGCCCGGCTGAAGTGAGGCCGCGAAAGCTGAGCCTCAACCGCCGGCTGTGATCACATAAACCCCTGCACAGGGCGACACCTGCTCATATTGCGCATTCAAGCCTGCCCCCGTGAGCGCGGGCAGGGATTCATCTGCCAGCCAGTAGGGCTCCTCTTCCCACAGGGCGCCGGCTGCGGTGGCGTATTCTTCCATTTTCAAACGGCTTGGAAAAGATAGGTCTGCAATGATCAGCCTGCCATCCGGGGCCAGATGCCCGGTCGCAAGCTCTCTGGCTATGTGGACCTTCTTCGCCAGCTCGAAATGGTGGAACACGTAGCCAGAGACGATCCGGTCAAAACGCCGGGCCAGCTCGGCGGGCAGTGGAGCACGCAGGTCGTGAAGCACAAAACGCGCGCGGGGCAGCTTGCGGCGCGCCTCCGCAAGCATGGCCTCCGAGAAATCGGTGCACCACAGCTCGCAGCCTTGCTGCGCGAACAACGCTGCCAGGTTGCCCGTGCCGGTCCCTACATCGAGGACGGTCATACCCGGCCTGAGTGATGCGCTTCGGAGCACGGCGGCGAGCACCTGACGGTAGCCCTCAAAGGGGAACTGCCGTTCGGCGGCCACATCGTCGTCGTAGGTCGCGGCCCAGGGATCGAATTCGGCGGGGGAAAAAGGATCAGTATCTGTCATACTATAAAGTGCAGGTCGGACCACTGGTCCGACCTGCGGCCTTTCGTCGCTAAAACGCCATGCCTGGGCTTTCTTATCCCCATCTCCAGGTGGTGCCTTCTTTTGTATCCTCCAGCGCAATGCCGAGCTCTTTGAGCCTGTCTCGTATCTGGTCCGAGAGCTGCCACAGCTTCTGCTTTCTGACTTCGCCGCGTACTTCCACCAGAAGGTTCACGAACTTGTCGGCGTCGCCGGTCCCAGTCTTGTCGGACAGCCGCAGGCCCAACACGCCTGTCAGCTCGCGCAGGACATCCTGGGCGGGCTTCAACTGCTCGGTCGTGGCGCCCTGGTCGCGCGCGGTGTTGATGGCCTTCACAAGTTCGAACAGCGCGGCGATGGCCAGCGGCGTGTTAAAGTCGTCGTCCATGGCGTCAACGAAGGACTTGCGCGTGGCCTCGCCCTGCGCCGCGAAGCCGCTGGCTGCCTCGGCGGGAAGGCCGCTGGCGGAGGGTGGGGCGGGGCGGAGCCCGGACTTGAGCCGGCTAAGGCTCTTCTCGGCGGCGTCCAGCGTGCCCTCATTGAACATGAGCGGCGCGCGGTAGGAACCGTTCAGAACCAACATGCGCATGACATCCGCATCGCGCTTGCTCAGGAACTCCTGGATGCTGACGATGTTACCGAGCGACTTGGACATCTTCTCGCCGGCGAGCTGCAGCATGCCATTATGGATCCAGTATCTGGCAAACTGCTTGCCCGTGAACGACTCGCTCTGCGCGATCTCGTTCTCATGGTGCGGGAAGATCAGGTCATTCCCGCCGCCGTGAATGTCGATCTGCTCGCCAAGCTCGGCCAGGTTCATCGCGGAGCATTCGATGTGCCAGCCGGGGCGGCCTTTGCCCCACGGCGAATCCCAGGCGGGCTCGCCGGGCTTGGAGGCCTTCCAGAGCGCGAAGTCCATCGGGTTCTCCTTGGCTTCGCCGATCTCGATACGCGCGCCAGCCTGCATTTCTTCGAGCTTGCGGCCCGAGAGCTTGCCGTAGTCCTTGTCCTTCGTGACGCGGAAGTACACATCGCCATTGGAGGCGGCGTAGGCGAAACCCTTCTCGATCAGGCCCTGGACCATCGCCTGGATCTCTTTCATGGTCTGCGTGGCGCGCGGGTTCCGGGTGGCCGGCAGGATGTTGAGGTCCTGCAGGTTGCGGGCGTAGTCGCTGATATAGCGCTGGGCGAGCTGGATCGGGTCCTCTTTGAGCTGGTTGGCCCGGGCGATGATCTTATCGTCGACGTCCGTATAGTTCATCACGTGGCGGACTTCGTAGCCGCGGTATTCGAGATAGCGACGGATGATGTCGAAGACCAGCGCCGACATGGCATGCCCGACGTGCGCGTCGCTGTACACGGTGACGCCGCAGACATACATCCTGACGACGCCCGGCTCGATGGTTTCAAAATCGTCTTTCTTGCGTGTGAGGGTATTGTAGACGCGCAGCATGGTGCCACCTTTGTCCCTGATTATATCCGCGGATGAACAGGCGCTCATTGCACGGTCATTCCAAAAGAGCACGGCTGCGGTCCTTGTCCCGCAGCCGTGCGTACGTTTGCCAATGAGGAGGAGACCGGGAGCCCTGAACTACTTTCTCCGCTTGTTCCCGTTGTTGTTCTCTTCAACGCGGCCGAAGATCATCCTTCCGGCGGCGGTCTGCAGCACCTTGGTCACGTGCACGTTCATGTACTCCCCGATATACTCCTTGCCGTTCTCGACGACCACCATGGTGCCGTCATCCATATAGCCCACCCCCTGGCCGACCTCCTTGCCTTCCTGGAAGATGTTGATGTTCATGACCTCGCCGGGCAGCACCACCGATTTGACGGCGTTCGCCAGCTCGTTGATGTTCAGAACCGTGACGCCTTGCAGCTCGGCGATGCGGTTCAGGTTGTAGTCATTGGTCAGCACCGGGCTCTTGAGTTGCTTGCCCAGCACCACCAGCTTGTCGTCCACCTCGCGCATCCCCTCGACGTCAATGTCGCTGACGCGGACGAGGATGTTCGGCAGTTTCTGCAGCTCGGCCAGCACTTCCATACCGCGCCGGCCGCGTTGGCGCCGCAAGCCATCCGGTGAGTCGGCAATGTACTGCAGCTCGTTAAGCACAAAGCGCGGGATGAGGAGGGTACCGGGCAGGAAGCCCGTCTTGGCGATATCGGCGACGCGCCCGTCGATGATGACGCTCGTGTCAAGTAAGATGGTCCGGTTGAGGTTCGTCCAGGAAGAGCCGGAGCCGCCTCCACTGCCGTGACCAGCAAGACTGCTCACGAGGCTCATCAGGTCTCCCTGGCGCATCACAAATAGGGATACGCCAAAGTAGGAGAACACGAGCACCCCGACGAAGGGCAGTATGCTTCCGAAGGGATCAGGCAGCAGGGAAAGCGGAAAGGCCAACAGCGCCGCCGTCAGCAGGCCGATCACGAGGCCGGTGAGCCCCGCGAAGAGCGTTTCCGCCGCGACGCGGCCCAACAGCCGGCGCACAGCCCGGGCAGGACGTGTTGTGAAATAGGGCGTTAGGATCAACCCGGTCAGCGCACCTACCAGGGCGATCCCAATGGTATACCGGACGACTTCCGCCGGGTTGAATCTGGCGAGGTCATGACCCCAAATCCCGCCGGCAATGCCAAGAATGACCATGAAAATAATGCGAAGGAAAAACTCCGCGCTCATAATTGCTTTCAAGCTCCTTTATTTTGTAAGGTGCGGGATGACAGATGGATAATAGCATGGCTGTTGTATCCCGTCAATCAGCGGCGCTGCACCGTACCCGGAGTAGCCGGTGATCGCATCCGGGGACCGCTATCGTTTTGTGGAATGAACCAGGCTGAAGTATTCAGCAGGAGCCGGTTGGGGCAGGTCAAACGTACGGCCAGATACCCCAAAGGCGCTACTACATAAGAACGATATTAATGGGCTTTCATGACGTCGACAGGCGTGTGGAGACCCACAGTATAATCGAAACCCTATGGCAATTGACCAATTTGGTCGCAATATTCACTACTTGCGGATCAGCCTGACCGACCACTGCAACCTGCGCTGCGTCTATTGCATGCCGGAGGATCAGACGTTCCGGCCCAACCCGGAACTGATGCAGGACGGAGAGATCGCGCTGCTCACGCAGCTCTTTGCCAGCCTGGGGTTCGACAAGATCCGGCTGACAGGCGGCGAGCCGACCGTGCGCGCACATATTGTCGACATCGTCCGCGCTATCGCTTCCACGGAGGGCATCCGCTCCGTCTCCATGACCACCAACGGCGTGCTGCTCAAGAAGCTTGCCGCGCCGCTTGCAGAAGCCGGCCTGGATCGCGTGAACGTTAGTGTTGATACCCTGGATCCTGAGAAGTTCCGTCGGCTCACCCGCTGGGGCAAGCTCGAGGATGTGTGGGACGGCATCCTTGCCGCGGAGGCGGCAGGCCTCGTCCCTCTCAAGCTTAATGCCGTGGTCGTCAAGGGCTACAACGAAGAGGATGTGGTTGAGCTGGCCCAATTGACCTACGAGCATGCCTGGCAGGTGCGCTTCATCGAAATGATGCCGTTCGCGGGTGTGACGGATGTCCAGACCAGCCAGGTGATCACGGCGGCGCAGATCCAGGCGAGGATCGAGTCAAAGCTTGGCGCGCTGCAGCCCGCCAACGATGGCAAGCTGGATGGCGAGGCCCGTATCTTCCAGCTGCCGGGCGCATGCGGCAGCCTGGGCTTCATATCGTCTGTGACTCACCCGTTTTGCGAGTCCTGCTCGCGGGCGCGGCTGACCGCAGACGGCAGGCTGCGGCTCTGTCTCCTGCGTGAGAATGAGGTGGACCTGCTGACGCCATTGCGCGCCGGCGCGTCGCTGGATGAATTGAGGCGGCTCCTCCTGGATGGCATCTGGCTGAAGCCATGGGGTCACGGCCTTGCGGAAGGCGTCATCCCGCTGAACCGTGTCATGAATCAGATCGGCGGCTGAGGCTCGGTCGCCCGGTCGCGGGGCAAGCGTTTCTTCAACATTGGATCTTCGCTTTTTTTCGCACATTCACCGGCATGCTCAAAGCCATTCTTTTCGATCTGGACGGAACACTCCGGCATAACCTGCCCTCGGGCAGCGTATTCTTTGCCGATCATGCTGCAGAGCTGGGGCTGAGGATCACGGCGGACGATCGGCTGCGCGCCATGCGCTGGGAGCACTTCTACTGGGCCAACTCCGCGGAGCTCAAGGCCGACCGTCTTGCGCATCCGGACGAGCGCGATTTCTGGAATCTGTACGCGGTGAGGGCACTCACGGCGCTCGGCGCATGGAACGGCCAGGCGGAGGCGATGGCCCCGCAGGTCAGCGCCTACATGGCGGAAACATATAAGCCGGAGAGCGTTGTGCCGGAGGATGCCTTACGCGTGCTGCCGGCCCTGCAGCAGGGCGGCTACGTGTTGGGACTTGTCTCCAACCGCGAGAAGTCCTATGCGGAAGTAATCGAGTCGCTGGGACTGGCGCCGTATTTCCAGCTCGTGCTGGCGGGCGGCGAAGTACAGATGTGGAAGCCGGAGCCGCACATCTTTGTGCACGCCTGTGCGCGCCTCAAGCTCGACCCGGTCGAAGCTGCCTACGTGGGCGATAATTACTTCGCAGATGTCGTCGGCGCGCGCCGCGCCGGTTTGAGGCCGGTCCTGTATGACCCGCGCGGCATCTTCATGGACCCCGGCTGTCCCACCATCGCTTCCTTTGACGAGCTGCCGGCCGTGATCGGCAGCTCGTGAGCGGAGGTTTGAAGCGAGCATGGGGATTGAACATCGCCGCCCGGTGGACTATCATCCAGGATGACCACAGATGAAGACAGATGAGAGCTCGTCTGCGTTCATCTGTGGTTTTGTTTTTATGAAAACCTGGAAAGGCGGCATGCCATGGCCTGGGAACGAAAAGTAAGCCGGACGCTGCGTGTCCGCAATGAGCACAAGCTGGGCGTCCTGGCGAACCTGGTGACAACCATCGCGGAGATGGGCGGGTCGGTAGGCGACATCCAGCTGCTCAACGAGACGTCGCGCTCCATCGTCCGGGATATCGTCGTGTATGGGGACGACGCGC
>DATKAF010000225.1:0-9396 GCA_035498395.1 Anaerolineales bacterium | reverse complement strand
CGCCGAGGTCAGCCCCTGGATCTCGACCAGGATCGGCCGCGTGCCTTCCATCGTCACCGCAATGGAGGAGCCCGGCGCGTTGATCATCCGCTCCGCCAAGAACGCCTCTGAAGGGTTCGCGACCTCCTGCAAGCCCCTCTCCCGCATCTCGAACACACCCACCTCCGAGGTGGCCCCAAAGCGGTTCTTCACCGACCGCAGCAGCCGGTACGCCTGGAAGCGGTCGCCTTCGAGATACAGCACCGTATCCACGATGTGCTCGAGCACGCGCGGGCCCGCAATGGCGCCCTCCTTCGTCACGTGCCCGATCATGAACACCGAGATGCCGCTGGACTTCGCCAGCTCGCGCAGTTGCGAGGCGCACTCGCGCACCTGCGACACCGACCCTGCCGACGACTCCAGCTCGGAGAGATAAACGGTCTGGATCGAATCGACGATCACGAGCTCGGGTTTGACTTCATGAATGTGGTTGAAAATGATCTCCAGGTTGGTCTCGGTAACGAGCAGCAGGTTCTCGGGGAACTCCCTGGTCCCCTCCCCCAACCGTGCCGCCCGCATCTTGATCTGCCGTTCCGACTCCTCCCCCGACACATACAGCACCCGCAATTTCGCGGCCATCTCGACCGCCATTTGCAGCATCAGCGTCGATTTCCCGATACCGGGGTCGCCACCTACCAGCACGATCGAGCCGGGCACGATTCCCCCGCCCAGCACGCGCGCGAATTCCTGCATCGGGAGATCGATGCGGTCTTCCTGCTCGCCATCCACCTGCCCGATGGGCCGCGGCTGCGACCGCCCGCTCAGCCCGCGCACCGCCGCGGGGCTTTTCGTAATCGGTTCGTCGCGCACCACCTCTTCGACCATGCTGCTGAATGCGCCGCACTGGGGGCATTTGCCCATGTAGGAGGCGGACACGCGCCCGCATTCCTGGCAAACGTAACGGGTATGGGTTTTTGGCATGATAGGCTACCTGCTTCCATTCCAAAGACCAAACTACTATCTTTGGAATGGAAGCGAATATCCGAAAAAACGAGATGGACAGGGGATAACGTCCTGCCCATCTCGTTTTTTCGGGCGCTCCCAAGATTTGGTGTTCAGGCTGCAAGTATATCAGAATTTATGTTCTATAGCAGTGCTATAAACTCCCACGCTGTTGGTTTAACGCATGTCAGGCCGCAGCCGGAATATAGATCTGTTCCAACAGCTTCATGAATTCTGCCGGTGGCCGCGCCTGCAATATCCTTTTCCGGTCTTCACGCGATAACTGCCGCATCAACAGGTATTGCACCGCATGCTTGCGGAACAGCCGTTGCCCGTCTTCCGGCCCATAGAACTTGACGTTTCGCTCCAGGTGCTTCCGCATCGTCTCATGCACCTGTGCAGGCGAAACCTGGTCGCGGTCGAGCCGTGAGAAGATCCACGGGTTGGCGATCGCCGCCCGGCCGATCATCACCGCATCGCAACCGGTATATTGCTTCAGCCGATCGATGTCCGCCGCGGTCTTCACGTCGCCGTTCCCGATCACGGGGATCTTGACTGCCGCCTTCACCTCCGCGATCGCATCCCAATCGGCTTGTCCCCCGTAACTTTGCTCCTTGGTGCGCGCGTGCATGGCGATCAGCGAGCCGCCGTTCTCCTCGACGATGCGCGCCACCAGCTTGTATGTCCGGTGGTCTTCCCATCCGAGCCGGATCTTGCCGGTGACCGGCACGCGCAGCGCCGCGTTCAGCTTGCGGAACAGCCGCGCGATCTTGAGTGGCGTGCGCATCAACCCCACGCCTGCTCCGCGCGAAGCCACGCTCTTTGCCGGGCAGCCCATGTTGATATCTATGATATCCGGCCCCATTTCCTGCACGACGAGCGCCGCCCGCACGATGAGGTCCGGGTCATCCCCGTAGATTTGGAATACCACGGGCCGCTCGGGCTCCTCGTAATACAGCTTCGCCCGCGTGCGCCGCGGGCTGTGCAGTATGTACTCGACCTTGACGAACTCGCTGTAACTCATCGCCGAGCCGAGCTCGCGGCAGGTCGACCGGAACGGCCAATCCGAATAGCCGTCCATGGGCGCCAGGATCGCATCACCATAGACGGGAATATCACGGACGAAGAAGCGGGGCTGGTTCGACATGCTGCTCAAAGGGGAATTATACAATCACGCACGGCTCACTGGTTACTGGTTACTCGTTACTGGTTATCGAAGCGAACTCGTAGCGAAGCGAAGACCCTGCTTCAGCAGGGCGGGATCCTCGCGAAGCACCCACAGCGAAGCGACGGGCGCTTTAACGGAAATGGTTAGTGACCACCGTCAACCGCCAACTGTCAACTGATCACTGATCACTGCTGGCCACTGATATGCTATACTACGCCGCTATTGAAGCCGTGTCGTAGAGGTCCTATTCTGGTTTACCCGGAATTCCGGGCACAGTATAGAGGTGAGGTAGAGATATGTCTGCGATCTTGCAGCTTGCTGGTTGTCCCACTGCCGGGAGGGTCGAATGGCCAACCCTGTGATCCTGGTAGTAGACGACGACCAGGGCGTTCTGAGCGCGGTCGAGAGGGACCTCCGTCCGAAATTCGGTCATGACTATCGCATCGTAAAAGCTGCCTCGGGCGCTGCAGCGCTCGACCTCGTCGCAAAGCTCCAGCAGCGCAACGAGGCCATCGCCCTGTTCCTGACGGACCAGCGCATGCCCAACATGACCGGCCTGGAGTTCCTGGAACAGGCCATCCAGGCCTTCCCGGAGGCCAAGCGCGTGCTGCTCACGGCCTATGCCGATACGGAGGCAGCCATCGCCTCCATCAACAAGCTCCAGCTCGATTACTACCTTCTGAAGCCCTGGGATCCGCCCGAAGATCACCTGTACCCTGTCCTTACCGACCTGCTCGACGACTGGCGCTCCAACGTGCGTCTGCCGTTCGAGGGCATCCGCGTGGCGGGCACGCTGTGGTCGCCGGGGTCGCACGACGTCAAGGACTTCCTCGCCCGTCACCAGATCGCCTACCAGTGGCTGGATGTGGATGCGGACGAAAAAGCCCGCGCCCTGGTGGAAACCTCCGCCGATGGCTCTCTCAAGCTGCCGGTCCTCTTCTTTCCCGATGGCAGCACGCTCGTCGCTCCAGAGATACATGCGCTGGCGGAAAAGCTCGGCATCCAGACCACCGCCTCAATGCCCTTCTATGATGTCGTCATCATCGGCGCGGGTCCTGCCGGCCTTTCGGCGGCCGTGTACGGCGCGTCCAGCGGCCTCCAGTGCCTGGTCATTGAAAAGCAGGTCCCCGGCGGCCAGGCAGGCAACAGCCCCCGCATCGAAAACTACCTCGGCTTCCCCACCGGCATCGCCGGCATGGACCTCACCCGGCGCGCTGTCACGCAGGCCCGGCGCTTTGGCGCGGAGATCATCTCCACCCAGTGCGTCACCGGGATCCGTACGCAGGATATGTACCGTGTCATCACGCTCGACAACGGGATGGAGATCGTCAGCAAGGCCGTGTTGCTCGCCACAGGCGCCGCCTTCCGCAAGCTCGAGGTGCCCGGCATCGATCAGTTCCTCGGTGCCGGTGTCTTTTACGGCGCGGCCTATACCGAAGCAGCCTACTATAAGGATGAGCCGGTCTTCGTCGTCGGCGGCGCGAACTCGGCCGGTCAGGGCGCCTTGTTCCTGAGCCGCTTCGCCAGCAAGGTCACCATGCTCATCCGGCGCGAGGTTCAGCAGTCTTCGCACTACCTGAGAGAGGCGGAGGCCGCCAACCCGAAGATCGAGCGGCGCTTCAATGTGGAGATCGTGGAGATCCACGGCAAGCCCGGCAGGCTGGATGACATCGTCATCCAGGATATCGTGACCGGTGAAAAGACCACGCTCCCCGGCGCGGCCATGTTCGTCTTCATCGGCGCCATCCCGCAGAACGATATTGTCAAAGAACTGGTCCTGCTCGATCCCAAGGGTTTCGTCCTGACCGGGCACGATCTGATGAAAGATGGCAAGCCCCCCAGGGAGTGGCCGCTGGAGCGCGATCCGTTCATGCTGGAGACCAGCGTCCCGGGCATCTTCGCAGCCGGAGATGTCCGCCTCGGCACCAACCACCGTGTCGCCTCTGCCACCGGCGAAGGCGGCATAGCCATCGCCGCCATCGAATCCTATCTGAAGACCTTATGAACAACGAGGCGCTCCGCCGCCTTGCCTTGTTTGCAGACCTGTCGGATGCCGATCTCGACTGGCTCTCCTCGCACGCCGAGCCGCTGACGATCGCCGCCGGTGCTCCTTTGATCCGGGAAGGCGAGCCTGGCGATTCCGCCTTTGTCGTCCTCGACGGTGAGTTCGAGGTTGTCAAGAAGGCGGAGCGACAGGATATTGTCGTCGCCGTCCGTGAAGCCGGAGAGGTATTCGGCGAGATGGCTTTGATCGACCAGGCGCCGCGCAACGCGACCGTCCGCGCAGTCCGTGAGAGCAGCGTACTGCGCATCAGTGAAGACACGTTCAAGCAGCTCCTGGGCCAGAGTCCATCTGCGAGCCTTGCGATACTTCAGACCGTCAGCCGCCGCCTCCGCCAGAACGAAGGGCTGGTGCGTCAGAACGAGAAAATGGCCGCCCTGGGCACCCTGGCCGCCGGGCTGGCGCATGAGCTGAACAATCCTGCGGCCGCCGTCCGGCGCAGCGCCAACCAGCTCATGACCGCGCTGGCGGACTGGGTCACGGAGATGACCGCCCTCCCGAGCCTATCGATGGATGCCGGGCAGTTGCAGGCGCTGGAGGGTCTCCGGGCCCGCATCGAGGATCATCGCACCCCCGCCTCCGCCCCCGACGCGCTCGTCCAGAGCGATCTGACCGACGAGATGCAGGCCTGGCTCGAGCAGCGCAATATCCCCAACGCCTGGCAATTCACGCCGGTGTTGGTCTCGAACGGCTGGGACGTGCGCGCCGTCTCAGACCTTGAAACGAGGTTCCCCGCCGCTGCACTGGGCCCCATCCTTCGCTGGCTGGCAGCCGGCCTGTCCGTTTACTCGCTGTTGGATGATGTGAAGGTCGGTATGGAGCGTGTCTCCGAAATCGTCAAGGCCGTCAAGGCCTACTCCTATCTCGACCAGGCGCCCATCCAGAACGTGGATGTTCATGAGGGCCTGGACAACACGCTGGTCATCCTCAAGCACAAGCTTACCGGCATCGAGATCGTCCGCGAATACGATCCGGACCTGCCGCACATCGAGGCGCACGGCAGCGAGCTGAACCAGGCCTGGACGAACATCATCGACAATGCCGCCTATGCGATGGGCGGCAGCGGCCGGCTCAAGCTGCGTACCGCCGCGCAGGATGGGCAGGTCGAGATCGATATCCAGGATAGCGGTCCCGGCATTCCTCCGGAGATCCAGCAGCGCATCTTCGAACCGTTCTTCACGACCAAGCCGCCCGGCATCGGCACAGGGCTTGGACTGCACATCGCCTACAACATCGTCAACAATCACTATGGCCGCATTCAGCTCACCTCGCAGCCCGGGGATACTTGTTTTCAAATCACTCTTCCAGTTCAATTGCCCCATTAGGCGGCCCGCATGAACACATCGCATCCGAGGAGAACAGCATGACCATTGAAAACGACGCCGAGCTTCGGCAGATCCTGTCGGCGGCCACCACGGTCGCCAGCGTGGGCGTATCGTCCAACCCCGATAAGCCCAGCTACGGCATCTTCCAGTACCTGTCCGAGGCCGGTTATCGCATGATCCCGGTCAACCCGACGACCCCCGAGATACGGGGGGTGCGGACCTACCCCGATCTGAAGTCCGTCCCCGGCAAGATCGATGTGGTACAGGTTTTCCGCAAGCCGGAGGACGTGCCGCCGGTGGTGGTGCAGGCCATCCAGGCCGGCGCCTCCGTCGTCTGGATGCAGGAGGGCATCGTCAACACGGACGCCGCCGCCCTCGCCGAGAAGGCCGGCCTGAAGGTCGTCATGGACCGCTGCATGATGAAGACGCATCAGCGCCTGTTCGCCGGACTCTCCCAGCTTTAGTGAACACAAGAAGGGCGACCCCAGTAGGGATCGCCCTTCCGATTCCGGCGCCACCTGCGCCCGGCTGCGCTAGGCTGCCTGTGGTTTCTTCAGCATGTCCATGAAGTGCTTGCGGAACTTTGAGACCTTGGGCGCCACGACTGCCATGCAGTACGGCTGATAGCGGTTGTGAGCGTAATACTCCTGGTGGTAGCCTTCCGCCATGTAGAACTTATCGAATGGCTTCACCTCGGTCACGATCGGCTTGTCCCAGATATGCTGCCCGTTCAGCTCCGCGATCAGTTCCTCTGCGGCCTTCTTCTGCTCTTCATCGTGATAGAAGATCGCCGAGCGGTACTGCGTCCCTGTGTCGGCGCCTTGCCGGTTCAGCGTGGTCGGATCGTGGATGCCGAAGAAGACGTTCAGCAGGTCGCGGTACGAAACCACCGACGGATCGAACGTGACCTGCACCGCCTCCGCATGCCCGGTCATGCCGGTGCACACGTCCCGGTAACTCGGGTTCGGCACACTCCCGCCGGAGTAGCCCGACTCTACGGATTTCACTCCCCGGATCTCATCGTACACAGCTTCCAGGCACCAGAAACAGCCGCCAGCCAGCGTAGCAGTCTGCAAATTATCCTTCATGACGAGTTCTCCTTCTTGCCCTAAGAATGACTTCCCGTTTCGCTCCCCTAGACGACCCCTCGCCACGGAATCTTATTAAGAAAGTATTACGAAGAAAAATGCGGCCATGGACCTGCCCTGGTACTTTATCCTCCTATCCCCCATGTCTATTGCCCGTTCAGCGGTTGATCTGGCGGTTTACGTCGGCCAGCGCCTCCAGCAGTTCCAGTTGCGCCCGGAAACCTTCCGCCGAGGGCGCGGGGCCGTTCTGGCTTAGCATCAACATCCCCCTGGCCGCGTCGTAGCAGACGACGGTCTGTGGCGGCCAGTTTTGCAGCCAGCCGGCGACGTTCGCCTCCTCCAGCCGCATCTGGATCGCCGGGTCTTTGCTGGACGCTCGCCATCTCTCCGGCCCGAGAAGCCTTTCGCTCCGGCGGGAGATCTCCCAGTTTCGTCCGCCCGTCTCAGCCGGTATGTGCACCGAGAAAATGGGCGCTGCGCCGTCGCCAGCCACCAGGCTCGCCACTACCTCGTGGTCGTGATACTTGCCGCTCAGGGTGACCTGGCCTCGCCGCCTGCTCGCTTTGCCCTTTACGAGGCGCATCAGCGGCTGCCAGGTCTTTCGGAAGCGGCTCCCGCGCGCCCGGACGATCAAGAGCGCCAGCAATAGAAGAAGCAGCCCGCCCCACAGGTAGCTGTATTCTGTCGTTGGTAAATTGATAAATTGATCGAGCGTCATGTTCCTCCCATCGGCGTGTTGGGCGCGCCGCTGGTTCGTTGCGTGTGCCGCCAATCGTAAATCGAAAACAGTGGATTGCAGATTACATCACGCTTGCAGTTGGCTGGCAAAAAAGAAAGTCCGGCAGCCTGAGAAATGGCTGCCGGACGTGAATGGTCAGGTACGACTGGGTTACAGCGTCGGTTCCGGTTGCGCCAGTTCCGCTCGCTTCAATTCCACGTCGTTCTCGGCGTTCACATCGACCTCGATCGTATCGCCGTCCACGAACTCGCCCGAGAGCAGTCGGTCCGACAGCGGGTCTTCCACTTTCTGCTGGATCACCCGGCGCAGCGGCCGCGCCCCGAACTCAGCGTCGTAGCCCATGTCCGCCAGCGCGCCCAGCGCCGCGGGCGTGCTCTTCAGCGTCAGGTTGTGCTCCTTCAGCCGCTGGGCCACCTTGTCGATCTCGAGCGCCACGATCTTTTCGATGTCTTCCCGGTTCAGCGACCGGAAGATGATCACGCTGTCAAGGCGGTTGATGAACTCCGGCCGGAAGGCATGCTTGAGCGAGTCGTTCAACTTCTTGCGCATCTCCTCGTAGGAGAGCTTTTCCTCGACGAGCTCATCACGCTTTAGCTGGAAGCCCAGCGACGTCTGCCGCTTGATCATCTCCGCGCCGATGTTCGAGGTCATCACGATTATCGCGTTGCGGAAGTCCACCTTGTGTCCCTTGGCGTCCGAGAGGTGCCCTTCTTCCATGATCTGCAGAAGCATGTTGTGCACTTCCGGGTGCGCCTTCTCGACCTCGTCGAACACGATGATCGAATAGGGTCGCCGCCGCAGCGCCTCGGTGAGCTGCCCTGCATCTTCGTAGCCGATGTATCCAGGCGGCGCGCCGACCAGCCGCGAAGCGGTATGCCGTTCCATGAACTCCGACATATCCAACTGGATCGCCGCGTCCTCGCTGCCGAACATGAATTTCGCCAGTGCCTTAGTCAGCTCGGTCTTGCCGACGCCCGTCGGGCCCAGGAATATGAACGAGCCGATGGGCCGCTTCGGGTCCTTCAGGCCCGCACGCGCCCGCCGCACCGCGCGGGAGATCGCCACGATGGCATCTTCCTGCCCGATGATCGACTTGCGCAGCTCTTCTTCCATCTTGAGCAGCCGCTGCGACTCCGCCTCCGCCAGTTGCATCAGCGGGACGCCGGTCCACATCGATACCAGCTCGGCGATATCCTCCGCCGATACGACGGGGCTGCTGGCGCGGTCCCATCCCGAGCGTAAGCGCTCGATCTGCTCGCCCAGGTCCAGTTCCTTGTCTTCCCATTCCTTGATGTCTTCGCCGTTGCCCTCTTCCTGCGCCAGCGCCCGGTTCTGGCGGGCCTCACGCAGTTGCCCGTACAGGTCCTTGGCCTGCTTGGCAGCCGGGCTCTTGTACATGCGCACCCGCGAAGCCGACTCATCGATCAGGTCGATCGCCTTGTCCGGCAGGAAGCGCTCTGTCACATATCGGGAGGAAAGGTGCGCCGCAGCCTCCAACGCCTCATCCGAGATCACCAGGTGATGGTGCTCCTCGTAGGCAGACCGGACGCCCTTCAGGATCTCGATCGTCTCGGCTTCGGAAGGCTCGTCCACCTGCACCGGCTGGAAGCGCCGCTCCAATGCCGCATCCGATTCGATGTGCTTGCGGTATTCGTCCAGCGTCGTCGCGCCGATGACTTGCAGCTCGCCGCGCGAAAGCGCCGGTTTCAGGATGTTGGCCGCGTCCACCGAGGAGCCCGCCGCTCCCGCGCCGACCAGCATATGTACTTCGTCAATGAACAGGATCGCGCCCGACTGCTTCAGCTCGTCGATGACGCGCTTGAGCCGCTCTTCGAACTGGCCGCGATACATGGTGCCCGCCACCAGCGACCCGACGTCCAGTTGCAGCACGCGCTTGTTCATCAGCGGCGCCGGGACGTCTCCTTCCACGATGCGCTGCGCCAGACCTTCCACAATCGCCGTCTTGCCGACGCCCGGCTCGCCGATCAGCGCCGGGTTGTTCTTCGTGCGCCGCGCCAGGATTTGGATGACGC
>DATKAF010000224.1:0-3871 GCA_035498395.1 Anaerolineales bacterium | reverse complement strand
GGCGCACCGCCGCGCGATCCGGACGACCAACCTGCTCGAACGGCTGTTCGGCGAAGAGCGGCGGCGCACCAAGGTGATCCCGCATGCCTTCGGCGAGCGCGCCGTGCTCAAGCTGATGTATGCTGCGCTGATCCGCGCTGCTGAGCGCTGGCGCGGGCTCAGGATCAGCGAGTTCGAGCAGCGTCAGTTGAAGGCGACCCGCGACGAACTCGACCGCGCTCACGCCGAGCGAACCGCACCGGCCCTGAGCGCAACCGTCACCGCATCCCCAACCCGTTTATCCAGCAAGAACCGGACTTGACCAGTCAGGCGCCGCCGAGTCTAGATAGCGGCAAAGAAAAACCCGGCCGGATAAGGGCGAGCCGGGATACTTCCCCCCATCTTATTTATGCTAAGCTTTATGCGCCTTTGCCATTTGGATGAGATGGGTTCTCCTCCTGGTAAGGGTGGGAGCCGACGGCGCGAAGCTGAGAGCGCGCCGCCGGCTCTTGCTCGCGCTCACAGAACCACGTCCCGGCCGTAAATGTTCCAAAGAAGAAGCCCCGCCAGGCGAGGTGGGGCTCCCCGTTCTGCCGCGGCGCCGGAGGCGATGCTCGGTTCAGGGTCGGCATCGTCTTAGACCTCATCAGCGTCGACAGCGCTGTTATCCACCATCCCTTCGCCGGCGGACAGAGCAGGCGCTTCCCACCGCGTGCCTGGTCGATCCTAGATCACGGCACCGCTTGCCGTCAGCCGTTGAAGTGGCAAGATAGCTGCAAGCGCAGCCTAGAAGCGTGGAGGCTTCGGTGGAACGCTACACTCAGATGATCAAAGGGTATGAGCGTCAGCAGATAAAGCTTCGAGCCCAGATCACCTCGCTCAAGGCAGGGAAGTCCGACGCTGGCAGAACGGGCATGGCCGCCACAATTCGTCGACTGGAGCGCCAGATTGCCGACCTGAGTAGGGCAATCGCAAGACTTCGCCAAGCGAGCCCGACCTGAGCGCCCACCGGTAGCGGCATCAAGATGCCGCGCCCCGCAATGGCACGCCGGCTCTGCTTGAAAAGATCTTCGATCGGAAGCGCGCGCGGCGCCTACGCAGCTGCCGCCGACGGGCCTCGCCGCCAGTGGAGCACGCAAGATATTCGACTGCCTAAGCCCTAAAAAACTAAAAAATGGGCCATTGAGGTAGTTTTCACGGTTGACCGCGATCAGTGCGAACGGACGATTCCGTCGGACGGTGCCGACATGACGAGAAAGCTTTCGCGCTATGCCGGGCACCGACAGACCAAGAAAAGCCCCGCCGACGGAGGTGGGCTTAAGAGTTGCGGCGGCTCGGGCCGGGTGAGTCCGAGCCTTACGATCTGTGCATGGTTGCTGTTACAGAGTGCCCGCGTGACAAATCGTCGCAGGCAACGCGGTCGACATATGGAAAGCCCCACCAGGGGTTGGCGGGGCTTTCTGCGCGCGTGAGCCCGGACAATTCGTTGGGCACGAAAAGCCGGTGCGCCATCTTATGCCGATTCCCGTTGCGGCAATAAGAAAATTCACGGCTTTGGCCCGAGCCAGACGGGCCTATGAACGCGATGCCGTGGAACACTATCCCGGCAGCAGCGCGCCGCCTTGCCGTCCGCCGACCTATGGTGCCTGTTGCCCGCCCCGGATAACGGTCGCCGATGCCGTCGAGGTGACGGTCGCGATCGAGTCGTCGTTGATGGTTTCGGTGCCGCTGGACTTGATGATCGACGTGGTCATCGTCGTCGGCAATATTGTGATCGTGTTGCGCTGCTCCTGCTCGATGTTGTTGGTGTTCATGATCACAGGGGCAGCCCCTGACCCTGACTCATTCACCAGCACTTCATCGGCGGCCGGCTGATCCGGCACTACGAGGTGGTCCGTTTTGAATTCATCATCAGACGCCCCCCTAGCAGAAGTGAACAGGAGCATCGCGCTCACTGCAGCGGCCACAATCGCTAACGCCTTGGTTGGCATGCGGCTTCTCCCCCGTGGCCGACCCCGACCCAGTATGCATTTAATCTTACCGAGTATATGCCCGTAACCTTGCGTCAATCAAGGCATGAGGCCCCGTGGCGTTGGCGCCAGCGCGGCGTGCCAAGTGTGTTGGATCGGAGATCAAGCCGGCGCCAGTTTCCCGCAAGGAACTCCGAAGCCGGTCGGTCGCTGAATACTTGCCTCGGTGGGGCAGAAAGCGGCTAACTGCGCCTTAAGTCGGGCGGCCGCTATATACCCAGGCAGGCGCGGGGTGTAGCTCAATGGCAGAGTGGGGGCTTTCGAAGCTCCAGGTGGGGGTTCGATTCCTTCCACCCGCTCTATTGGGAGCCCGGAACTCGTCCTGATCGCTTGATCGGCTATCCTGCGCTCCGCTTCCGTGAGACCAGCAAACCAGGTGGCGCAGGCGTCGGCGTAGACAAGCAAACTCGTGCCCGTACCGTCTTGGTTGCAGACCAGGAGCGCTCGGAGTTTATCCGGCGCGCGGCTCGAAATCCCGCTCATTCCAATAAGTTGGCGTGTTGGATCACGAGGCCGGCTGCCAGACAGGCCTTTCAGCAGCCTGACGCGCCGGATTTTCTTCCGGGGGCACGTGACGCCGCTGGAGCGATCGCGAGGGGATGACCGCAGCAAGCACGCTGACAAGAAAGATAGCCCCGCCGGAGGGCGGGGCTAAGTCAGCGTGTTTGGTGGAAAGTGCGACAAGATTTGGGGAACCATGTCGCGACGGTCCGCATTGGTCCGCCAAGGTCAAAGCATACGCCGATCCAGGACAGCCGCAAGGATCACAGCATAAGGGGGTTGCAATGCACTGAGCCAGCCAGGTGCACAGCCGATTAAGCCAATCTTCATGGTTAACCGGCAGAGTCGCCCACCTTGGTGAGGTATCCCGATGGTTCCATTGCTGGAAGCGCTCACAGGCCTTAGTCGCCTGCTGACGTTGAAGCGCGGGTTGGCGGTGCTGGTGCTCGGCGCGGCCGCCAGCTTCTGGCTGCTGCTGATCTCTGAGGGCGCAGGGACAGCCAAGGCTGCATCCGAGGCGGTCTCAGATGCAGAGTTCCGGAGCGCCAGCGGTGAGCATCTGACGCTCGCCGATTTTCGCGGCCGCGTCGTGCTGCTGAACCTCTGGGCCACCTGGTGCGGCCCGTGCCGCTCTGAAATGCCAGCGCTCGATCGCCTGCAGGCGATGCACCAGGGTGATGGCTTGGTTGTGATCACGGTATCCGTCGACAAGGGCGGCGGCGCCGCCGTGCAACATTTCTTCGAACAGAGGGGCCTCCGCAACCTCACGCCG
The DNA here is from genome assembly GCA_035498395.1 of Anaerolineales bacterium. GTDB lineage: Bacteria > Chloroflexota > Anaerolineae > Anaerolineales > Villigracilaceae > Fen-1038. The sequence goes on along the minus strand of DATKAF010000224.1, from coordinate 589 downwards.
TACCTCGACGCCAACGGTGCCACGGTGCGGGCGTTCGGCGCGCGCCGGATCCCGACCACACTCATCATCGACCGCGCTGGCAACGTCGTGGGCTCCCTGATCGGCCCCAGGCAGTGGGACTCCCCGGACACGGCCGCGTTGATCCGCCGCTACCTCGCGAGCTGATCTGCGCCAAACTGCTTCAGATTAGGTCGCACCGATCGCCAATTGACGGTCAAGTCTCTGCCTTGCTGGATAATTTGGTTGGGGATGCTGGGCGAACAGCCTGCGCTGTTCGCCTCGGTAAGCAGGCGATCGAGCTCTTCGCGGATCACCTTCAGTTGCCGCAACTCGAACTCTGTGACGCGCAGGCCGCGCCAGCGTTCTGCAGCGCGGATGAGGGCGGCGTACATCAGCATCAGGACGGCGCGCTCGCCGAAGGCGTGCGGGATCACCTTGGTGCGCCGGCGCTCCTCGCCGAACAAGCGCTCGAGCAGGTTGGTGGTGCGGATCGCGCGGCGGTGCGCCAGCGGGAACTTGAGGTGCGCGATGCAGGCCTCGAAGTCGTCCTGGAAGCAGGCGACCGCGCTCGCCAACTCGCGGCCATAGG
>DATKAF010000223.1:0-3540 GCA_035498395.1 Anaerolineales bacterium | reverse complement strand
GCCATGTCCGAATCTCGAAAGAAGATCACGCTTCCCTACTTGTTCGAGAAAGTATCCAAGGGCGAGCCTATCACTTGGCTGACCTGCTACGACTTCCCCACTGCCTATTTGCAGGAACAAGCCGGCATTGAGATGATCTTGGTTGGCGACAGCCTCGGGATGACCATGCTCGGCTACGATTCCACGCTTCCTGTCACCATGGACGACATGATCCGCCATACGCAGGCGGTTCGCAGGGGAGCGCCGACCGCCTTCCTCGTAGGCGACATGCCGTACATGACCTATCAGCCCAGCGTGGAGACCGCCATCCGAAGTGCCGGGCGCTTCATGGCGGAGGCGGGCTGCGATGCCATCAAGCTGGAGGGCGGAACCGCCATGGCAGACCGCATCCGGGGCATTGTCGATGCCGGCATTCCAGCCATCGGCCACCTCGGGCTGACCCCGCAGTCGGTGTCGGCGCTGGGCGGCTTCCGCTTACAGGGCAAGTCGGCCGGATTGGCCAGGAAGATCGTCGACGACGCCAAGGCGCTGGAGAAGGCCGGGGCGTTCATGATCCTGCTCGAGATGGTCCCCGACCGACTGTGCAAGCTCATCACGGAGCGGGCCGAGGGCTGTATCATCATGTCGCTCGGCTCCGGACCCGACGCACATGGGCAGTTGCTGATCTACCATGACATGTTTGGCTTATACCCGAAATTCAAGCCCAAGATGGCCAAGGTCTTCGGAAACGCCGGAGAGGTGATCTTGAACGGGCTAAAGGCCTATCACGACGAGGTGGTCGGCAGGCAATTCCCGCAGCCGGAAAACTGGTTCGGGATGAAGGATGAGGAGTACGACGAGCTCCTCAAGAAGCTCGAATAGGAGTGACCATGGACGACAAGTACCGTCAGCTTCTCGCAATCCCGTATGACCGGCTGGACGCCATCAACCGCGTTCTGATCGACCCGAACTCTAGGGTGATGAACGAGTTCCTGGACGTGGTTGCCAGATATGGCACGCCCGAGGAGATCAACCGAAAGCATTTCGAGTCGCGCAAGCTAGGTAACCTCTTCAAGCTGGTCGAGGCCAGGAATGCTGATTACATAAAGGATCTGCGGTGGCTAACGGAACAGCGTGACGCAAAGCGGTTCATCTCGATCTCGGACTACCGCCGGAAGGTGCTCGGAACGGCCGCCTCAGAGACCCGGTTCGCTGATACCTCCGCCGTGACTCTCGAAGTCTCTGCGCTGCAATACTTCCCATGGATCCGCCTCATGGTCGAGCAGGCGGCCGCAGACCAGTCTCTCATCCCGGGCCGCTTCATCGCCGTCCGGAACATGAAGGAATCCGAGGCCGATGGCGACCTGCCTGCCATCGTCGCCGCACTGGATATTATGGGCTCCTCCTTCGTAGAGACGTTGGATACCAAGGGGACAGACGGCTCCAACCCTCACCTGGGCGGCCCCGAGACGATCACCGGCTACTTCGGCGGCATCGGCCAGCCTAATGAGCACGCCCTGCTGTGGCTGGATGAGTTCCTGTACTACTACACCAACTACGGCATCAAGTCCGCGCTGAACTTCAATGCGGGGACGATCCTGCTCGGCTTCCTGCTCTACCGCCTCGGCGTGGACATCGAGTTCAAGATATCGGTCTTCTTTGGCTCGGACAATCCTTATCACGCCCTCTGGATCATGACGGCTGCGAAACTGTTCAGCCGGGACGACGGCACCTCGCCGCTGATCGGCTTCAACTGGTCGAACTCCATCAACAACGAGACGATGGAACTCACTGCAGACTTCCGCAAAGCACTGGGCTTTGAGGATGTCGTCCGCTTCGAGCACCACATCACAGAGACGTGGAAGTCCATTGTCAAGCAACCTTACGATCGGCGGGCCGAACTGATGGATGTGGCGGGACATGTTGCCAATATCTCTGCCAAGCACGAGGGTGGTGATGTGGCCGTAGAGCAGAGCCGCGCACATCAGTCAGACATCCTCGACTACTTCCGCAAGAAGGACGAGGTCATCGCGGCCGGCGACTGGAACGCCATGCAGCAGAACTTCCTGGACAAGGTCGAGGCTGCCAACAATACGGCGTGTGAGCTGACCAAGCACGGTCTCAGTTTCGTGGCTGCTAGGAATCTGCACCTTTAATTCGCCTGCATCTCCGCTAGCAAAAGGACAGCCGTGCACGGCTGTCCTTTGTTTTCTCGAGCCGCCTTTGCGCGGTCAGGCCCGCATCCCTGTCACACAGGCTTGCTGCGGCCGAACCAAGCCACCAACGCCGCGGCAACCAGCGCCGTAAGAATGATGGCGGCTACGGCTCCCCCGCCAGTCATGGCGCTCGTCATGGCGGCGACAGTGGGCGTCGGGGTGACGACCGCTGTCGCCGAGGGCGGCAGGGCGGTCGCAGATGGTACAGCGGTATCCGGCTCGGGTGTTGAGTTCTGCGTTGGCGACGCCGGAGTCGGTGTGCCGACCCGTTTGACCAGGAGCTTCACGCCCCGTTGAATGATGGTCGTGGCCGGATCTAGCCTGTTCAGTTGCCTGATATCGTTGATCTTCACGCCGTATGCAATCGCAATCGCCCACAGGCTCTGGCCTGCCTCAACCTCGTGGTAGAGATCCCCTGCCTGATTCGGAGTGCTGATCGCCACCGGCACGATGATGTCATCGCCACCGTTGAGAGCCGCCTCCGCCCCGGGGGTATAGGCCACCGGCACGCCGCTGCCCGTGGGCCTTGCACAGTCGATCACGAAGTAGGTGACGCCGTCCTGCTCGGCCACACCGGCGCCAATCTCCTGCAGATCAGCAGAAAGCATAGTGTGAAGGTGGATATCATCGCCCGTCCACGATGACACAGCCCCTTCGGCCGTCATCCCCGGGCTGCCAACGATATTCTCAGACCGGAAGCCTCCTAACGAAAGGTCACCTGCCAGCGGATAACCGGCAGCAAGCAGCCGCTGGGTGACGCTCGCGCCGCCAGGTCCGGTGTGAGTTACACTGCCAATGGACGCCATGTAATCGGCCTGCCCCTGGGCGGTTCCCATCAAGATGGAACTGACCGAGTACGGCGGCAGCCCGTGCGAGGCACGTAGCGCATTCACGGCTTCAATAACATCGGATGGACTGTCTGAGAAAGGCCGCATGGCGGGCCGCGCGGTGACCGGAGCTGACGGAGACACAGCAGCCGACAGGGATAGGATGGCCCCCAAAAGTGCCAAAGTGGATCGCATTCTCATGCGGGCAAGATTATAACCGTTTGGCAACGTGCCCCGCGGCGTATAATGCGCAGCGATGCATCCGGTAGTCTTTGAGTTCCGTCAGTGCCAGAACCCGACATGCGGCCTGCGGTATCCCGTCCAGAGGGACAACACCGCGGGGCAACGCTGCCCTATCTGCCTGGGTCAGACGATGATCGTTGGGGTGATCCACGCTGGACAGGAGACACCGACGGCAGAGCCTGGGACCGCAAGCCAGCCTGAGTTATGTGCGCTTATTGACAACGTACGGTCCGGGCTGAACGTCGGGTCTATCTTTCGCTCGGCAGATGGCTATG
>DATKAF010000222.1:0-22797 GCA_035498395.1 Anaerolineales bacterium | reverse complement strand
CCGTTCGCCATCACCTTCGACATCAACGCCGAGTACTCGGTCGAGATGTCCTTGTCGTCGAAGTGCAGGAGCTGGCGGAAGCCCATCACCTCGTGGTAGAAGTTGACCCATTCGTTCATCTTGCCAAGCGCCACATTCCCTACGATGTGGTCGATGGCGGCAAGGCCTACGGACTGCGCCTCCTTGTCGTTGATGGCGCGGTAGGTCGGCGCAAACGCGCCTTTGTAATCGCCGCGGTCGACGAACATGTGGATGGTCTCGCCGTAGGCCTGGATGGCGGAGGTGCGGAAGTGCCCGAAGTCGTCCTTCTCTTCGCGCGGAGCCCAGGCCGACCTGCCGCCGCGCGAGGTCGTCTCCTTCCATGCCTTCTCCACGTCATCCACTTCGAGGGCGATCACCTTGACGCCATCGCCGTGGACGAGGTGGTGCGCGGCGATGGCGCTGCTGGGGCCGTAGGGAGCCGAGATGACGAAGCGCGCCTGTCCCGATTGAAGGACGTACGAGGCGAACTCGCGGTTGCCCGTCTGGAGGCCGGAATAGGCAACGGGCTTGAAGCCGAACGCCTTCCACCACCAGTACATGGCTTGCAGCGCATTGCCGACGTAGAAATGCAGATGATCGATGGCCTTGATCTGGAGGAAATCCGCTTCCTCGGTCATCGGGCGCGTTTCAGCTTTGGACGTGGATTTTGCCGCTAAAGCAGACATGACTCTCTCCTTTTACACAATACGACGCCCTGCCGGGCGCTCGCTCTCCAGTTGGTAGAACGATTCTACGACAAAGACTATCTCATTGCAAATAATAGCAGGGTAAGAGCGAAGGGAGACAAGCGGATGGCTGGCGAGGCTCGCCAGTCGAGCAGTGGCGCCTCGCGCCACGTATCGAGACCACGCGAACAACTTGCTCAATAGGGGCACGGGAAAACAGCGGCCCGACATGATTTCCGTTCGTCCCGCCGTGCCCCCACTACACCATCCAGTACGCCCGTTGGTCGAGCAAGCGGTGTAGTACTGCTCGACGTGGGTCTACGACCCCTCCGAGATGCGACCGAAGGTGTCTCCTCACGGTTGATCGCCAGTGTGTTGGTCGAGTCTGGCCTGCAGTTCGGGTGGTCTCGGTACCTCAGCATAAAGCGCTGCCTACTCGACCACCATTGGCTGGAGACCACTTATCCCTCGAGATTCTCCTCGATAAATTGCTTCCATACCGGGTACTCATCCGGATTCCAGATGCGGAACAGGTCCTGGAAGGCTTCCTCCGGCTTCCAGCCCAGGCGGAGGACGCGGTAGAGGGTGATGAAGCCGGTGACCCGGTAATTGGCCTGACAATGCACGAGCAGCGTGGAGTCCTTGTGCGCATCCATGGCGTCCATGAAATCGTCGAGGTTCTTCCGGGTGGGATGATCCCAGACGACCGGTATGCCGATGTATTCCATGCCCAACGACCGCACGACCGACGGCTCATCAGGCAGGGCTCGCTCGGAATCGGGCATGGCAAGGTTGATCACGAGCTGGATCCCTGTCCCGGCTGCGTCGGCAAACTGGTCTGCGGTCGGCATGCCGCTGGTGTATAAATGATCGCTCAGCGGCAGGAAGTGATAGATATCGTGGAAGGTCACTTGACCCTCACCACGCTTCCGGAGGTCATCTCGCGGAGATCGGCGGGCCTCAGCTCGAAGATGGCATTGGGCGTCCCCGCGGCAGCCCAGATGGTCGGATACTGCAACAGGTCCTCATCCAGATAGGTCTCCATGGGCTGCAGGTGACCGATGGGCGGCACACCGCCGATGGCGAAGCCTGTAACCGCGCGGACAAAATCGGCATCCGCGCGCCCGATCTTCTCGCCCGCGTAGGAGCTGATCAGCTTCTCATCGACCCGGTTCGCGCCGCTGGTCAGCACGAGGATGGGCTTGCCGCTGTGCGCACCCCTGAAGATCAGCGACTTGGTGATCTGACCAAGAGAACAGCCGGCGCGATCCGCAGCTTCCTGCGCGGTGCGCGTGCTTTCGGCATGCTCGATCACGGTGCAGTTGAAACCACGCTGGGCGAGCAGGTCCTGGACTTTTTGGGCGGTCGAAGAGAGAGGCATAGGGGCGGAGTTGGATAGTTGGATAGCGAATAGTCTAATCGATTACTAGTCTAATCATCAAATCGTCTTCTAGTCTAATCGTCAGATAGTCTAATAGCTGGATGGCTTTGGACTGTCCAGGTGAAATGCGTGCGGGTGATAGAATCGCGGTTTGCTTATTGTACTGGAGAGGCGAGATTCGAGAGACAGCAATCGTGAGGCGTGAACCGGGCAGCCGGTCGATGCCTGACGTCCTCTGAGCAAGGAATGAAGAGGCAAATTGCCAACGGAACGGGAAATATACGCAGAGCACGCTGCCGAATATGAAGCTCTGGTCTCGCACGAAGATTTCCAGCACAACATCCTGAAGGCCATCGAGGAGATCGTCCCGATCCAGGGCCTGGATGTGCTGGACCTCGGCGCGGGCACCGGAAGGCTGGCATGCCTGCTGCAACCAGGCGCGCGACGCGTGATGGCCTTTGATCTGTCGCAGCACATGCTGCGCGTGGCGCGCGACCGGTTTGCCTCCGGCGGGGTCAATTCACTTGCGGCTGTCGCAGACCACCGGCGACTACCGGTGCCGCCGGGCAGCGCGGACCTGCTGGTCTCCGGCTGGAGTGTGAGCTACGTGACAGTGTGGGCGCCCGACCATTGGCGCGAGGAGGCCGACGCCTGGCTCGCCGAAGCGCGCCGTGTGCTGCGGCACGGCGGGCACATCATCCTGCTCGAATCGTTGGGGACAGGGAACGAGACACCACAGCGGCTGGCTCATCTCGTGAATTTCTATACCTGGCTTGATGAGCAGGGCTTTCAGAACAAATGGATCCGCACGGATTACCAGTTCGACTCTCCGGAGAGCGCGGCGGAGATCGCCGGTTTCTTCTTTGGAGATGGGATGAAGGAGCGCATCGGCACGGAACGGCTCACCATCCTGCCTGAATGCACCGGCGTATGGTGGCTGCATGGTTGAGCAAACGCTGAGTTATCGCGTCGATGGCGAAGGATCGCCGCTGGTGCTAGTGCATGGATTCGGCATTTCCTTTAATATTTGGCAGGACCTGGCGCCGCTTCTCCGTCCGCACTTCCGGCTCGTGAGCCTGGAGTTGCCGGGAATCGGAGTTTCCCCAGCGCCGGGTGCCGCCCAGGACTATATGCAGGCGGCTGTGGATGGCATCGACGCAGTGCGCCGGGCGCTCGGTATCGAGCAATGGAGCGTGCTCGGGTATTCCTCCGGCTCGCGCATCGCCGAGGCGTATGCCCGGCAGTATCCGGACAACGTGCGCTGCGCCTACTTCCTGTGCCCGCTGAGGATCAGCGACCACAAGGCGCGCGCCCTTCGTTTCGGCCTGCGGCTCGATCGATCGGCGCCGGGGCTCGGGGATTGGCTGTTGAGCGGCGGGCGTCTCAGATTTCTAATTTCATTGCTGGGCTTCAATTTGCGTGCGCACCCTCGCGAGGCGGAGTGGTACAGGGACATCAGCGCCGTGCCGACCGAAATGCTGCGGCTGACGCTGCGCGCGATCGCGCCGGTTGCGATGCAGCTCTTCTCGGTGCCAGTACCTTACACGCTGATCTGGGCGGACCACGACCTGGTAGTGGACAGACCGCGCGCGCAGGAGAGCCACGACCGGCTGATCCATGGGCGGCATGCCGCGCCGCTGGAATCGGCTGACGAGATCGCAGCGATCCTCATCGAAGAGACTGGCAAACGCGGAGGGCGAGAGCTATCGGACGAGCGGGATAGGGCTGTTCTGTAGCGCGTCGAGCACGCGGTCTTTGTGGCGGTCGTGCATTTCCATCTGTTCCATCTCTGCGAACGGAAAGAAGCCCGCATCGGTGGTCTCGTTGCTAAGTGCCAGCATGCCCCCCGCGATCTGCGCCTCGAAACTCAGGATGACGAACTGCACCTTCACGCCATCCTGATATACGACCAATTGGTCGCGGTTGCTGTAGACTGCCACGAGGCGCGTGAGCTCCACGTCCAGCCCGGTCTCTTCCAGGACCTCGCGCCGGCAGCACTCTTCGATCGATTCTCCCGGCTCCATCTTCCCGCCCGGCAGGCACCACAGCCCGTTATCCGCGCGCCGGGTCAGCAGCACCTTCTGGCGCGTGTCGTCGAAGATGATGGCGCAGCTCCCGATGCGGAGCTCGCCTTCCTGGCCGATCCGTTCGCCATAGAGGACGTGTGTCATGGGGACCTTTGCGGTGAGAGCAGGATGATAGCCTTGGTCGGTAGTGCTTGAAAAGCAACAGCGGATAGTGTGATTATGCCTGCTCGGCCTTGATGAAGGTTCCGTTGCGCAGGTCCAGGAGGGCCTGCTGGATCTCCTCGCGGGTGTTCATCACGAACGGCCCGTACGGCGCGATCGGCTCGCGGAACGGCATGCCGGCCATCAGCATGAAGCGGGCCGGGCTGTTCTCGGTCTTCACGCGCAGCTGATCGCCGTCATCAAATCTGATCATGTGGACTGCGGAGACCGTCTGCCCGCCGAACAGAGCCTCGCCCTCAAAAAGATACGCCAGCGCCGTGTGACCCGCGGGGATGGGCTCGACGAACTCCGAATCGGGCGCCATCTGCACGTCGAGGTAAAGCGGCGAGGCGGCGATCTCGGTGACGGGCCCGGTAACATCCGCATACGAACCGGCGACAGCGCGCACGCGCAGCCCCTGGCCCTCGTAAGCCGGGATGGTAGCCGCGCTCACTTCCTGGTAGCGCGGGTCCGTCATCTTCAGAGCAGCCGGTAGGTTTACCCACAGCTGAAAGCCGTAGATATTGCCGCTGGGGCCCCGTCGAGGCATTTCCTCGTGCAGGATGCCGCTGCCGCTTGTCATCCATTGTACATCGCCCGGCCCGATCAGCCCCGCATTGCCCAGGCTGTCGCGATGGTGGGTCGCGCCGTCGAGCATGTAGGTGACGGTCTCGATGCCGCGGTGCGGGTGCATGGGGAAACCCCGGATCGGCCCTTCGATGGGATCGTTGAATGCGAAATGATCAAACAGCAGGAACGGATCGAACTCGTTGCTGACCCGCGGCGCGATGGAACGCCGCAGCAGGACGCCGGCGCCTTCGATCACATATTGCGGCTCGATCAGGGTTTGGATCTGACGTACAGTGTTCATGGAACCTCTAAGTGGGTGCTACAAATAGGTCGACCGGGCAGAACGCACATCACGAAGAGGATGTCTGCCTGCCGACGCTTGGGAAGGGAATTTGCCTGTGTATGGCCGGGTGAACTCTGAAACCGTTTGCAGATTCTAAAGCTTTATCCCCGGATTGGGAACTCCGCGCCGATGCGCGGAAAATTGCCATGACTTAGAACAGACGTAAAGGCCGATTATTACCCGCCGGTTGGATCACCGGGGTCCCACCACTTGGAGAGGTGACGCTCGGGCCGCTGAGGCTGCTCGGTATAGTGCGAGATGTCGTTGAAGAGCATCAGGCGTGCCCGCACGGGGTCGCTGAAGTCCACGATGTTCAGGCAGGCGGGGGCTTGGTCGAGCCGGTCCCTGTAGCCTCGTGCGTCAAAGCCGAGCAGGCTGCTAAGCAGCAGGCGCAGCGTAGCCTTGTGTGAAACGACGAGCACGGTCTGGTCCCGGTGCTGCACGACGATCTGCCGGATGGCGGGTAAGGCGCGCGCCAGCACGCTCAGGCCCGATTCTGCGCCCTCGGGGGCGAACGTGAACGGGTCTTCCTCCCAAGCTGCATATTCCTCGGCGAAGCGCTTCTCCACCTCGCGGCGGGTGAGTCCCTCCCAATGCCCGTGCGTGATCTCGCGCAGGCCGTCTACGGGCGTCACCGGTAGTCCGTGCGGCTTCATAAGGATCTCCGCCGTTTCCACTGCGCGCTCCAGAGGGCTGGAGTAGGCGGCAGCGATCTCGTGCACCCGCAGCCTTTCTGCAAGGCGGGTAGCCTGCGCGCGGCCCTCATCAGACAGGTGCACCCCGGCCTCGCCGGAGAACTTGTCCTCCATCGTGAGCGGCGTGGCGCCGTGCCGGACGAGATAGAGACGCGTGGTCATCTTTTCCTAGCCCAGGAGCATGCCCGCCAGCAGCGCGGTACGAGGCGCCAGGCTGGGGATATGGATGTGCTCAAGGTCTTTTTGGTGGGCATGCGCCCCCAGCGCGCCAAAGCCGTCCAGCGTGGGAGCAAGCTGCGAGGTGAAGTTGCCATCGGAGCCGCCGCCGACGCGCGCAGCGCCGACTTGGAAGCCGATCTCATTCGCCAGGCCGCGGGCGCGCTCGAACAGCTTCATGCTGCCCTCGGATGGCTCCATCGGCGGGCGGTTCAAGCCGCCCGTGACCTCGTAGCGCGTCCCCTCCAGGGGTGCGATACCGCGGATGGCTGCGTCGACGCGCTCCGCCTCCGGCAGGTTCCAGACGCGCATGTCGACGTCCACAATCACATGGTCCGCGACCACGTTCGACACGGTGCCGCCATGAATGACGTTGGGCCCCAGGGTCGTGCCCTTGGGTCGGTCCTCGAGCTTCATCAGCTGGGTGATGAAATGCGCGGCGCTCACGACCGCATTGCGGCCCCGCTCGGGCTCGAGGCCCTGGTGAGCCGCCTTGCCGAACACCTCGATCCGATAGTCACCCACGCCTTTGCGCGCGACCTTCAAGTCGCCGTTCATGAAGGGCGCCTCCAACACGAGCACGGCTTTCGCGCCGCGTGCAAGGCCCTCGATGTGCGGGCGGCCGGCATCCGAGCCGATCTCTTCATCAGGCGTTAGAAGCAGGTCAATGGACAACGCCGGTTGCGCCCCCGTGGAACGCAGTGCGCGCAGCGCCCAGAGGGCCTGCACGGCTCCCGCCTTCATATCGTAGGTTCCCGGGCCGAAGGCATGCTCGCCCTCGATCCGCCAAAGCTCCTTCCACGAGCCGATGGGATAGACCGTATCCATGTGAGCGAGCAGCACCAGGCGGTCGCGGCTCTCGCCCTCGATGTGGGCATGCAGCACGTCTCCGAACTCGCTCGGGTGGCGGCTCACGCTCCCAAATGGGCTGAGCCACTCCTCGGCCAGGTCCTGGATGCGGTTGATGCCCTCCATGTAGCGCGAAGGCGATTCGAGACGGACCAGCGATTCCACGTCGCCGACCATATCGTTCGTATGGTTGTGCAAAAAGGCGAGGATATCCTTCATCGAGCCTCCGTGTCGGTCATGTGTCTGCGTTGCTTAACGGCCCCGGCTAAACGCCGCGGCATCTCCCATCCAAAGACTAGCAGTCGGAGGCGCCTGGCTGCCACCCCACCACGGAGGCCCATTCTTCGGCGCCGACCATAATGATATCGCAGACCGGATCTTTGACGTCATAATAGGCATCCACGTTGTCCGGATGATAGCCGGCAAGGGCGCGTTTGACGCTGGCATACGCCTCCGCGGAGGCCGGATGCGACCGCAGGTAGTCGCGGAAGAGCAGCGGGTAGCGCTGGTTCAGCCGCCCCGAAAGGCGGACGTGCACATTGGCGAGACGCCCTCCCTCCGGTGGCCTGAATATCCACTTGATCCACTCGCTTTCGGTGGCAGGCGCGCCCGGCGGCACGTGATCGCGCCAGATCCCCTCGAGGCGGCGGTACCCGATGCGCCCTAATGCGCGCTCGATCGGGTGGTCGAGGTCTTGCACGGTGATCTGCACGTCGATGATGTCCTTGGCTGCCAGGCCCGAGACCGATGTCGACCCGATATGATCGATGCGTGCGGCGAGCTCACCCAGGGCCTGTCGCATCTCCGTTCCCAGCACCAGGAATTCAGCGGGCCACTCGGGCCGGTACGGCACAATGGTTATCATGGCGTCTCGCTCACAGGTAAACGATGCATCCGCGGTTCTCCAGCGTGCGCGCCCACTTCGGAGCGGGCATCTTGTTCCAGCGCAGGTCCAGCTTCTCGAGGCGAGGCAGGTCGCCGATTCCAGCCGGCAGGGAGGTCAGCCGGTTTGCCCGCAGGTCGAGGAAGCGGAGCTTCCGCAGCTTGCCCATGGACATCGGCAGAGACGTGAGGGCGTTGTTGCGCAGGTTTAACTCGGTCAGGTCTTTCAGGCCCGCGACACCATCCGGCAGCGATGTGAGGTGGTTGTCTTGCAGGTCGAGCTTGCGGAGGAAATGGAGCTTGCCTAGGGCGTCAGGCAGCTCGACGAGCCAATTGTTCATCAGGTGCAGCTCCTGGAGGCTGGATAAGCTCCCGATGGACGGCGGCAGCGATTCAAGCTGGTTGTTGTACAACCGCAGCTCGATCAATTTGCGCAGCGTGCCGATCACTTCCGGAAAGCGGCGCAGGCCGTTGTCGGTCACGTTGAGGTAGATCAACGGTCGCAGCCGGGAAAACGAATCGGGCAGTTCCGCAAGTTGATTGTTGCTCAAGTAGAGGAAGCGAAGCTTCCGGAGTTGCCCCAGCGAATCGGGCACCACGCTCAGATGGTTATGCCCGGCATCGAGCATGCGCAGGTTTTGCAGGCGTCCAAGCGATTCCGGCAGGCGGTCGAGCTGGTTTTCGCTGACGTTTAGATGCCGGAGCGCCGTCAAATCACCGAGGGAATCAGGCAGCGAGGCTAGCCTGTTGTGGTAAAGGCTGAGGGTGCGCAGCTGGCGCAGGGTTCCGATCTCGCCTGGAAGAGACGTCAGCTTATTGCGGTCCAGGTCTAGGGCGGAGCATGCACCAAGTTCATCGAACGCAAAGGGCAGGGCGGTCAGGCCCTGCCCCGATAGGTCACATGTGCGCGGCCTCTCCATAGTGCCGAAGTATAACCTGCCACATTGTCAAGGCCTCGTTCAGCCGAGGCTCGCGGAAGGTGTTGATGATCCTCCAAGCCTAGCTGTTCTGAAGCCGCTTCCAAAAATCAGTCATATTGCTCCAGCGCACCACCAGGGCGCGGCCGGCAACCGTATTCCAATCCCGCTCGATATCCGCGTGGCACAGCGTCCCCTGGCCCGGCCGGTCATGGTGACAGTACCTGCATTCCAGCGGGGTGAGGTCGGGGGCGTGCAGCTCGCAAAGGCCATCTTTCAGAAACGTGCAGCCCTGCGCGGCGTACTTGTTCGTGGCGAACTGCTGCTCGCAGCCGCGGAAAGCCGGCGAAAGGACGCCGAAGGAACGGTCGGGTGACATTTCAAGCATCATCCGGCCCGCGTACCCCGCGTCGATGGCGCGAGCCGCCTCCTCCACCGTCCACCAGCCGGGACGGCGGCAATAGCTCACGCAGATGCTGCACGAGCAGGGCTTCGATGGCGGATATTTTTCGGCAAGGCTCTTCTTGCGCTTCATATATACCGCAGGATTATGTCCCATGTGTCATCGATCGCACAGTGAGCATTTACCCGAAAAAGGATGAAAAGTGTCGTGTATCCGCGATGGCTGGCGGCATCCCGTTGCGAGTTGAACACTGGAAACCGTATGCCGGGAATTGAAGTGTGTCTAAGGGTCCTGTGATGCCAGCGCCTGGTTGAAAAATGCCACCAGCCGCCTCTCGTATTCCTGCGGCAGGTCGAATTCAGCCGATACATGTCCAACGCCGTGCGGCATCCAGGTCGTGAGGTTCGCGTCATCCTGCAATGCCAGGGACATCAGTTGCTGCGTGTGGTGCACGTTGATGCGCTGGTCCCCCGTGCCATGCACAATGAAAATGGGACGCCCCGCGTCGTTGTCGATAGCTTCCTGAGGGCTGTGAGCCAGGAGATCATCGCCCGACACGACCTTTGCAGCCACGACGCTGCCATCTGCCAGGATGGTGGGGTAGTGGTTGCGCGCCAGTTCTTCATCCATGATCTCCTTTAGATCGGCATATGGCGAATCGACGAACGTCGCGGCGACACGCGGCTCCTCGCCAAACGCGATCAGCGTGGTGCCCGCGCCTAGCGATTGCCCGTACAGGCCGATCTGCGCAGGTTCGAAGCCCTTCTGCGCGATCAACCAGTCCCAGGCGCCGAGAGTGTCCAGGTACTCCTTGTTGCCGATGGCGGTCCGGCCATTATCGATATCAGACTGTCCGTGATTCCGAAGGTCGAACAGCAGCACGTTCAACCCGTTCCGATGCAGCATCCCGGCGGCGGTCAGAACGTTCGGCGCGCATTTGCAGCCGTTGATCCCGTGTGTAAAGACGACCGCCGGGGCCCCGGCCTTTCCGGGAATGTACCAACCTGCCAGCCCGATGCCCGGCTGCCGGCTGGGTATGCGCACGGTCTCGTATTGCGGCATAAGATAGGGCGTCTCATTGAAACCCGCAAATTCCTCATAGGTATTCACGAAGGATGCCGGCGTGTTCTTTGCGTCATCGCCCCCACCGTACGTAACCCTGGAAAGTTTGTCGTACACCACGTAACTGATCCCGAGGTAGCCTGCCAGCAAAACGACGACGAGCACAGCACTTATGACAACAACACGCCTTTTCATGATTCACCTCTAATGACCGGACCGAACACGAAAATGATGCAGTCGGAGTCGGCCTCCGGCTGCGCTGAGGGTGCTACAGCTTCCTCAGCACTGCCAGGTGCATCGGCCCGCGGACCGATATCTTGGACGGTTTTCGCAGCCGCGCGTACTTCCGCTCCAGGCGCTCCAGCAAGTCTGTGTGCGGCGGCAGTGACCGGCGCTGATCGAAATCTGCAATGAAGTCGCGGACTTCGTCGGGATTGTCCATTACGCGGTCGAGCGTGAACTGGAATCGCTTCTCCAGGCGGAAGAGCCCGTCGCGAACAACGCGTGCCACGGCGGCATCCGCGGCGTGATCATCATCCAGCACCTCATGCAGCGGCCCAACGAGCTGCCAGCTCCGGCCCTGTCCGATGCCCAGGCGCCGATGTGCGGGCGCCGGGCGCAGATCGATCAAGAGGCCGTCCGGCTTGAGGACACGATGTGCCTCCGACAGGGCATGAACCATGCCCTCCTGCGCAATTCATCAGAGGGACCAGGCAAAAATGGCGATGTCGAATACTCCGCCGGGATAACGCAGCTTGTTGCTGTGCCCGACATGGTACGAAACACGCTTCCTGTAACGAGCGGGGAGGTTCTTGCGCGCCAGCCGCACGCGTGCGGCATCCGGATCGAGAGCCTCGATAAGTTTCGGAGCGAGAGCGGCAATGCGCAGCGTCAGGCGGCCGTCGCCGCAGCCGATCTCGATGACGCGCCGGCCATCCCATTGGGCGGCTTTCAACAGCGTAATAATCTCATGCTCGGCGGGGTCCATGACCAGCGGCATGTCATCTCCTTGGCCATCAGATTGTAGCAATCACTATACAGTAAGTGTATGGGAGATTCAAGGCCCAATTGGTCACCTGTGAGGATTCACGCGAAGCGCGGCACGGTATAATGAGCCGCTGCTCGCTGCAAAGATCCCATGAGATTATCCAGCCTGACAATCTTCTTCCCGTGCTACAACGATGGCGGTACGATCGCGACCATGATCATCCGCGCCATGCAAGCCGCGCCGACGGTCACGGATGACTTCGAAATCATCGTCATCAATGACGGCAGCCAGGACGATTCAGCGCTGGTGCTGGAGGAGATGAAGCGGCTGTATCCCGGCTCCGTGCGGGTGATCCACGAGCCGCGCCCCAGCGGCTACGGGGGAGTGCTGCGCAAGGGCTTTGCGTGCGCCGAAAAGGACTGGATCTTCTATACCGACGGGGACGCGCAATACGACCCGCGCGAGATGAGCGTGCTGGCGGACGGGCTGGATGGCACGATCGGCATGGTGAACGGTTACAAGATCAAGCGGCACGACCCGCTGATCCGCATCTGGATCGGGCTGGCTTACCAATACTTCGTCAAATTCCTGTTCGGGCTGACGATCCGGGACGTTGATTGCGACTTCCGGCTGATCCGGCGGTCGATCTTCGACGCGGTGCAGCTCGAATCCCGGAGCGGCACGATTACGTTCGAGATGGTCAAGAAGATACAGGATGCGGGCATCTGCATCGGCGAGGCCCCGGTACACCACTACTACCGGCAGTACGGCATCTCACAGTTCTTCAATATCCCGCGTGTGGTGCGGACGCTGTTCGACCTGATCCACTGGTGGTGGCGGCTTGTGGTGCGCAAGGAGCACCTAAAGACCGCCGCACGCGTTACCCCCTGAAAGACTCGACCGAATCTATTACGTGCTGCATGTGCTCGGCGGGCAGGTGAGGCCCGATGGGCAGGCTCAGCGCCGTGTGAGCGATCTGCTCGGTGATGGGAAAGTCGCCCGGCTTGCAGGCCATCTCTGTGTATGCATCGGAAAGATGCGGCGGCACGGGATAGTGTATGAGCGTCCCCACGCCGCTACCCGAGAGATGCTTCTGAAGGGCGTCGCGCTGCGGGTGGCGCACGACGAAGAGATGCCACGATGGCTCGGCGTAATCCGGGACGAATGGAACTACCAGGTCGGGTATGCCCGCCAGCTTCTGGCGATACACCGAGACAATGGATTTGCGCCGCCGGTTCCACTCGTCGAGGTGCGGCATCTTGGCACGCAGGAAGGCCGCCTGGAGAGGATCGAGGCGGGAGTTATATCCCTTGATCTCATTGTAGTATTTGACGCGCGAGCCGTAATTGCGCAGGATGCGCAGGCGGTCCGCCAGCGCATCGTCGTCGGTGGTCACGCCGCCCGCATCGCCGAGGGCGCCGAGGTTCTTGCCGGGGTAGAAGCTCCAGCCCGCGGCGTCGCCGAGGGAACCGGCCTGCCGGCCTTTGTAGGTCGCCCCGTGTGCCTGCGCGGCATCCTCGATGACCTTCAGTCCGTGCCAGTGGGCCACATCGTTGATGGCGTCCATGTCGGCGGGCTGACCATAGAGATGAACGGGGAGGATGGCCCGGGTGCGCGAGGTGATGGCAGCCTCGATGCGCTCCGGGTCTAGGTTGTAGGTGCGGGGGTCCGGCTCGACCGGGATGGGCACGGCGCGCGCATAGGAGACCGCCAGCCAGGTGGCGATGTAGGTGTTGGCGGGGACGATGACCTCGTCGCCGAGGCCGATGCCATATGCCCGCAGGATCAGGTGCAGCGCCTCCAGGCCGTTGCCCACGCCAATGCAGTGCTTCACGCCGCAATACGCGGCAAACTCACGCTCGAACGCTTCCACTTCTTCGCCGAGGATGTACCAGCCTGATTCCATGACGCGCAGGTAGGCAGCATCCAGCTCGTCCTGCAATTCCTGGTAGGGTGTTTTGAGGTCCAGAAACGGGACGTTCATGCGCGGTTTCCTCCAACGGCTCGCAAAAAATCCGCGTAGGTGTCGTAATAGTCCGCCGCATCGAAAGGCTCCGATGCCAGCACCAGGCACACCGCGCCGCGCGAGAAGCCATGCACCTCGCGCCAGACGATCGGCGGTACGTAGAGGCCAAGGTTCGGGCGGTCGAGGCGGCAGGTCAGCTTCTTGGATCCATCGTCGAGTGTCACCTCGAAGCTACCCGAGATGGGGATCAGGCATTGTTGGCATTTGATCAGGGCATGGGCGGCACGCGTCTTCCCGGCAGGGACATCGTAAAGATAGAAGATGCGGCGGATATCGAAGGGGATATGGCGGCTGCCCTCCAGGAAGCTGAGCGTGCCGCGCTCGTCGGGGAATGAGGGGAACTCCAAAAGACGGCAGTCCTTCGGCCAACCCTCCGGCGATACAGGCACAGTGAGCGGGGCGTCAGGCTGGGTCATGGCTGGCTGGCCTGGAAGCGGGCGAGGATATCGGCCGCCCGGTAGATGTGCAGGAAGTCGATGCCGTCAATGCGGATCGACCGCTCGGGGCGTATGCCCTGCAAATCGGCAAGCAGATGATGGCGCCTCTGGTTGTAATAGTCGACGACCACATATTGCGAATCCTTTAGCGCGGCGAGGACGAGAGGATCAGAGAGCACCAGGTCGTTCATGGCGATGGTCTTGCCGGGGAAGTAGTAGGAGAAGGAGCCGAGCCCGTTGGCGGAGAGCACGGTCATATCCTGCGCGCCCGGCTTGGCGGCGAGGTAGAAGGCGGCGCGGTCGAGGCCGACGCCGTAACCGGTGTCACGCAGGATCGGATTCGGCGAGCCGGGGCGGAGAACCTGCACCAGCGGGTCATAGTACGTGATGTAGTAAGGATAGAAGCCGATGGCAAGGACCAACTGCAACGCAAGGATCGCGCCGACCGCCCCGCCGGTCAGCCAGGAACTTTGAAACTGCGGAACCCGCCGGGCGAGGAGGTCAACCAGGCGCGACCAGCCGAGACCTGCGACCAGATCGATGGCGACAAAGGTCGTCAACGCATAGTGGGGCGGCTTCGGGCCGCGCTGCGCGCTGAACATCAGCACCGGCAGCAGGCCAAGAATCGCGGCATAGATCACTAGGTGCGCGATGCTGCGCTGCTCCGGTTGCTTGAAACGAGGCAAGGAGAAGACGATGCCCAGCAGATAGCCGATCCAGCTCAACGGCGTGAGGCGCCACAGCAGGTCAGCCCAATAGATGCGCAGGCCGTTCAGCAGGCTGGCTGCGCGCAGGCTGCCGCCCTCCACGTTGGATGTCACCGAGAGCCGCGCCCCCTGGAACATATACGTCAGGGCATTGCCGTAGACCTCGTACAGCATCTTCCCCGGCGCGACCCACATTCCGGGCCAGAACAGCACGTATGCCGCCGCCATGATGACCAGCCAGACAGCGAGCGTGCGGAGCGCGTCGAGCAGCGAGCGGCCAAGGCCGCGGTCCCTCGATTGAAGCGCAGCCACGAGGATCACCAGGCCAATGACCGGGAACAGGACGATGCCGGAGGACTTGGTCAACTGCCCGAGTGCAGCCGCGATCGCGGAGACCGCCAGGATCCACCAGCTCTTCTGCACGTGAAGATACGTGACGAGCGCTACCAGCGAGATCACCAGGAACAGGGCGAGCATTGCCTCATGGTTGAGCAGACGCGAGTGACCGAGGAAGAACGGCGAGATGGAGACCAAGCCCGTGGTCAGGAACGCGGTCCGGATGCCGAACAGGCGGCGCAGCAGCCAGTAGAGGGCGAGCAGCAGGCCGATGATGACAATTACTTGTATGGCGCGGCTGACGACCAATAATTGAAGCAGGCTCTTGCCCTGAGCCAGCATGAACTCGTCGAACTTGCCGGGGCGAAGATAGCCCTGTCCCAGCGCTCGATAGGCGGGGAAGTAGGCCAGGAGGCCCGCAGCGATGAGCCACATCGTGGTGACCGCGGGATGATACTCGTAGAGGGTGTTCTGAAACTGGTGCTGCCCGAGGGCATAGTAGAAGTTGCCGCTCACGCGCAACCAAAAGGGCTCGTCGATCGAAGTGAACGCGCCCAGGCCCGCGAAACGCGGGATCGCGGAGAGGGCGATCAGAACGAGGATGAGAACCGCTTCTTTGGCTTTGCTCATTTCGCAGGGAGGCGCAGCAGTGGGTGCTGCCTGGGACATTCTACTATACAACGCACAGGCGGCACTTTCGCCGGAATCGGCACGATATAATGCATGCGGTTCGAGGCCAACATGACAAAGACTCTGATCGCAGGACTGGGTTCGATCGGCCGGCGCCACCTGCGCAACCTGGTTGCGCTCGGCGAAACGGATATCGTATTGCTGCGCACCCACCGTTCCACGCTGCCGGAGGACGACCTGGCAGGCTACCCGGTGGAGACCGACCTGCGCGCGGCTTTGAGGAGGCACAGCCCCGAGGCGGTCATCGTGGCGAACCCCACCGCCCTGCACCTGGATGTTGCGATCCCCGCCGCACGCGCCGGCTGCGCCATTCTGCTCGAGAAGCCGATCTCGAATTCCATGAAGGGGTTGCGGCGGCTCGAGGCGGCGGTTGGGAAGTGCGGCGCGAACGTGCTGGTGGCATTCCAGTTCCGGTTCCATCCGAGCCTGCTGGCTGCGCGCAAGCTGATCGCCGATGGGGCCATCGGCCGCATCATCTCCGCCGAGGTCCACTATGGCGAATACCTGCCGGGCTGGCATCCATGGGAAGATTACCGCAACGGGTACGCGGCGCGGGCCGACCTGGGCGGCGGCGTGGTGCTCACGCAATGCCACTCGCTCGATTACCTGCCGTGGCTCGCCGGCCCGGTGGAATCAGCATGGGGTCTGGTCGGAAAGCTGAGCGACCTGGAAGTGGATGTAGACGATACTGCCAAGATCGGGCTGCGCTTTGCGAGCGGAGCGCTCGGCAGCCTGCACCTCGATTACAACCAGCAGCCGCCATCCCACTCGTTGATGGTGGTTGGAACCCAAGGCTCGCTGAAATGCGATATGGCGGACGGGACGGTAAATCTTTATCGAGCGGACAGCACAGCGTGGGAGAGCTACCCGCTGCCTCCCGGCTGGGAGCGCAATTTGATGTTCATGGAGGAGATGAAGCACTTCCTCGAGGTGGCGCGCGGCGAGGCGGAACCAGCCTGCACGCTGGCGGACGGGATACGGGTGATGCGGTTGATCGAGGCGGTGATGAAATCGCAGAGGACGGGGAGGATGGTTAGTGTAGATTAATGGGACGCCGATAGACGCGGAGGACGCGCACAATTAGGGCCGGATAGAGAGGTCTGGCAGGCTCAGCCTGGCGGGTTATCCTCACTCCCGAGCCGTTCTCCAGAGTGTTTCGCGATCTCCCACGGGGAGAGGAGCGGCCCTATGGCCGAGAGTCCGGCATCTTATTCTCGGCTTGTGCCATGTTCACATCAAAGCAATGGCGTTTGTAAACGTAGGTGTCCGTATTGAATCCTGTGTGATCGGTGACAGTCGTGTCGGCACGGTAGAATTCTTCGCCTTGAAACAAGTCGCCCGAATGGACGATGAGACAATCCTGCGCCTTCTCACATTCTCGGAAATATGAAAGCCCCGGTGATGAGAAGTAAAACTTCTGACTAGGCCAAGCAAGATCGAGGTACACGTTGCTGACTACGATCGTTAGTATGACCTTCTCTGTCGGTCCCAGTCGTAGAACAATCTCACCAAGTGTGCAGTCCTTCAAATAAACATCCACGGTGTCCAGCACCAGCTTTTCGAAGAATACGATGGGATAGCCGACCGCGTCGAAGTACCACATTTCGGCACCGCCACCGTAGCCCTCCTTACATTTCGGTTCTCCCCAAGCGGATACCACATCTACGAGGGCATCGTCTTCAGTCCTGAATCCTCACCTGGTTCCAGAGGATGTTAGGAGAGTTCTTGCGCAGGTAGACCTTGATGCCGTCGCCAATGGCGGCGTAGGCGTAATCTTGGAGATACGGGGCGGCTTGCTGGGTCGTGCCTTCCCACAACGAGACGATCACATCGGGCTTTAGCTCGCCAAAGGTGTGAGCATAGTCCCACTTCATGTGTCCGGGACGCATATCCGGCACATCCTCGATGCTCATGGGGGCGCGCACCTTCTCGTGCGCGATCACCGGGTCGGCCTTGCCGAGGATGTCGATGGCGTAGCGGTCGGGCAGCAGATATGGGATCGTGCCTGCGCCCACCACGGCAACAGAAGCTCCCGGTTTAGTCGAGTTCTGAAGGGCGAGAGCGATTTGCAAGTTGTGGTCGCTGCCAGCGACGTAATCGGGGCGGCGGGAGAGATCCCAACGCTGGATGGACTTCCAATCGCCGAGGAGCAGGTTGAAATTCAGGAGTGCGATGCCGAACAGGGCAGCCCAGGCAAGGCTGGACGCGGCTTTCGTGATCCAGCTTTCCCGAAAGAGAGATGCGGCTTTATCGCGCAGCAGCTCGAAGGACAGGGCGATCATGGCGAAGAAGAGAGGCATGGCGATGGCGATGTAGCGGTTCGCGCCGCCGTGCTCCTCCCAGGCGTCGCCGCCGACGTAGACGCTATAAGCCAATTGCCCGGCGATGACAGCCAGGATAAGGGTTATCTTCCAGTCGCGCCGGAAGAAGTAGATGGTCAGGGGCAGGAGTACGAGCGGCCAGCCGGTGTAGTAGATGAACCAGACGAGGGCATACAAACCTCGCAAGATACGCAGGGAGAACGGCCAGCCTTCCACCTTCAAATAGTAGGTGTTGGGAAGCAACTGACCGTAGTACAGATAGCGGGCGATGGTCTGCAGGCCCAGGAAGAGCAGGAGCAGGCCCAGGCCCCAGAGCAGGTGCTGGCGGCGGTACTGCTTCTGGACGAGCCACATCACGGCGAGGATCACCAGATAGGGGACAGCCATATCAAAGCGGACGAGGGTGGAGACCGCGAGGATGATATAAGGCCAGCGCGAAAAACGCTCGAGCCCAGTTCGAAGGATCAGCCAGATGGCGGCAGTGAGCATGAGGGCCAAAAGACTGACCTCCATGCCAAGGAGTCCCCAGGAGAGAAGAGGAGCGTAGAATGCCGTAAACGCGACGGCTGCCAGCATCGCCAGGAGGCTGCCTGTGAAGTGCTCGACGATGCCCCGGACGAAGAACAGGTTGGCGGCGAGGAGGATGGCGCCCGTGATCTGCACTGGCAGGCTCATCTGCGCCAAGGGAATCGGGAGAAGGTGCAGCAGCGCCATGTAGCCGACCCACAACGGGTTGGTGAATCCCTCGACACGCTCGCCGATATTCCAGACCAGACCGTTGCCGTGCGCCAGGTTGTAGGCGTAGCGCATGGAGATCATGGCGTCGTCGAACAGGACGTAGTAGCGCGTACCATTGATCACAAAGCTGCTTGCGAGGATGTACTGCCATGCGTAATAGAAAAAGCCTGCGAGGAGCAGGCCGAAGAGCACGTTGCGCAGGAGACGGAGGTTCATACGCGGGGGATTATATCAGCGGGGTTGGCTGGGACTGCCGATTCTAAAATTCAGCCGATGAATTTTACAGTATAATTCGAACCCGCGTGTTATAAAAAGGGAAGCCTTCTGAAGCCTGTGAGCCTGCCGGCACTATGAGGCGCGCCCGGCTTCTGCAATCCATATCTTCTGCTGGAGAACTCCATGACCAAAACAAACCTGATCGCCCCATACGGGGGAAAACTCGTCAACCTCGTCACGACCGGCAAGACCCGGGATGAACTCCTGGCCCGTGCCCCGAAGCTGGCTTCCATCAAGATCACCATGCGCAACTTGTGCGACCTGGAACTGCTCGCCACGGGCGGCTTCTCGCCCCTGGACCGCTTCATGGGCAAGGCCGACTACGAGCGCGTATTGCACGAGATGCGGCTGAGCGATGGCACGCTGTTCCCTCTGCCCATCACGCTGACAGTGGACCCGAAGGAGCTGCCGACCGTCGGGGATGAGCTGGTGCTGCGCAATGCCAACAACGACGTCATCGCGATCATGACCCTGGACGAGGTCTTCCACTGGGATGCCGGGACCGAAGCGGCGCTGGCTTACGGCTCGACGGATTCGAAGCACCCGATGGTCTCCGAGATGGCGCGCTGGAACAAGGTGTGCATCAGCGGACCCATCCAGGTGGTCAACCTGCCCAAGTACCATGATTTCGTCGAGCTGCGCCGCACGCCGGCGCAGGTGCGCGAGATGCTGAACGAGATGGGACACGACAACGTGGTGGCGTTCCAGACCCGCAACCCGCTGCACCGCATCCACGAGGAGCTGACCAAGCGCGCGGCCGCGCAGGTAGGCGGCTCGCTCATCATCCACCCGGTGGTCGGCATGACGAAGCCGGGGGATGTGGACCACTACACGCGTGTGCGCATCTACAAGGCGCTGGTGGACAATTACTATGACAATAACAGCACGCTGTTGAGCCTGCTGCCGCTGGCGATGCGCATGGCGGGGCCGAAGGAAGTGCTGCTGCACGCCCTCATCCGGCGCAACCACGGCGCCAACCACTTTATCGTCGGGCGCGATCACGCCGGGCCGGGCAAGGACTCGACCGGGAAGCCATTCTACGGGCCGTACGACGCGCAGGAGCAGATGAAGAAGTACGAGCAGGAACTGGGCGTGAAGATGATCCCGTTCGAAGAACTCGTCTATCTGCCTGACGAAGGCCGGTACGTGGAGGGCAAGGATGTGCCCGCCGGGGCGAAGACGCTGAACATCTCCGGGACGCAGGTGCGCGACGATTACCTGGCGAAAGGCAAGCTGCTGCCCGAGTGGTTCACGCGGCCGGAGACGGCGGAGATCCTGCGCGAGATGTACCCGCCGCGGCACAAGCAGGGATTCTGCATCTGGTTCACCGGGCTGAGCGGCTCTGGGAAGTCGGCGACGACGCAGGTGCTGACGTCGCTGTTGCTGGAGCGCGGGCGCGAGGTCGCCATCCTGGACGGCGATGTGGTGCGGACGCACCTTTCGAAGGGGTTGGGCTTCAGCAAGGAAGACCGCGACACCAACATCCTGCGCATCGGCTTTGTGGCGGGAGAGATCGTGCACGCTGGAGGCGCTGTGATCTGCGCCGCGATCAGCCCGTACCGGGCGGCGCGCAACGAGGCCCGCAAGATGGTCGGCGACAACTTCATCACGGCCTACATGGATACGCCCGTCGAGGTCTGTGAGCAGCGTGATGTGAAGGGCTTGTACATCAAGGCGCGGCAGGCCATGGCGGAAGGGCACCCGATGGGATTCACGGGAGTTGATGATCCATATGAGCCGCCGGTCGATCCGGAGATCACGCTGCAAGGTTACGGCGCGACGCCGGAAGAGAACGCGCGCAAGATCGTCAAGTACCTGGAGGAGCAGGGCTTTCTCCAGTGCTAGCCGCCGAACGAGACGCCGCTGGTATGACGATCCGGCTGAGCCCCCGATTCATTTCCATCCTGCTGCTGGCAGCGCTGGCAGCCTTCGGGATCACGCTGGTGCTCAGGGCGACGCCTGAGGGCCTGGGGCTCTCGGACGACTCCATCGGGTATATCGCGGGCGCAAGGAGCATGCTGGCAGGGCAAGGGTATCGTGAGGCGTGGCTGGCAAGCAACGGGCCGGTCACGCATTTCCCTCCGGCATTTTCCTCGGTGCTGGCTTTCGTCGGACTGTTCGGGCTGGACCCGCTGCGCGGCGCGCGGTTCCTCAATGCTTCCTTGTTCGGGCTGAACATCGCGCTTATGGGCATCCTCGGCTGGCGGATGACGAAGTCGCTCGCCGCCGGGCTGGGGCTCGCGGCGCTCTTTCTGCTAAGTAACCAATTGCTGCGAGTGCATGCGGTTGCTATGAGCGAGCCGCTGTTCATCTTCTTGAGCCTGCTGGCGTTCTGGATGTTCGACCTGTTTGTCGAGCGCGATGAGCACTGGCTGTGGCTGCTGGCGTGCGGTATCGCAACCGGCATGGCCTACCTGACGCGCTATGCCGGGTTGGCGCTCCTGGCAACGTTCCTGGTGGCGCTGCTGTTCCTGCACAAGACGTGGCGCAGGCAGCTGACAAGCGTGGGCATCCTCCTGCTGGGTGCCGCGCCATGGGCGATCGGCTGGGCGCTCCGGAATGAGGCGGTGGGCGGGAGCGCGACCAACCGCATTCTGATCTGGCACCCGATTACGGCTGCGAATTTCGAGACGGCGCTGTACAACGTATCGACATTTCTCATGCCCGTCGAGGTGTGGCGGCGCGAGCTGTTCAAGACGCCTGCCATCTTCGTCGTACTGATGCTGGTGGCCCTCGGCGCGGCGCTGGCCTGGACGCTCACGCTGGTGCGCCGCCTCCTGCGGCGTCCGCCGGAGACGGCCGATGCAAAGCCGCTGCGGACCGGCATCGCGTTCACGAACGGGCTGTACGTCTTCGGATACCTGGCAGCGATCTTCGCGTCGATGTCGTACTTTGACGCCTCGACCAAGTTCAAAGTGCGCATCCTGGCGCCAATCTATGTATCGCTGTTGATCCTGTTCGTGCTGTTCGCCCAATGGCTGTGGGGAAGGCGGCGCGAGGCGGTCATCGCGCTGGCGGTCATCATATTCGCGCTCTTCGCGTATGGAGAAGCGTCCGCGTTGAGCGAGCTGCGCAAAGGGGGACAAGGTTACGCTTCCTTCCAATGGTATGATTCCAAAACCATGGCGTTCCTGCGTGCGCTGCCGCCATCAGTCCAGATCTATACCAATGAACCTGGGGCAGTGTATCTCTACGTCAGGCGCGGCGCGTATGTGCTGCCGGACCGTGTAGACCCCGTAACCGCGGAGCCGCGGCCGGGCTTTGACCGGGGCGTGGCAGAGATGCAAGCGGAGATCAAGGCAGGGCGGGCGGCGCTGGCCCTGTTCGGAGGGGACAATATCTCCACCGCGGATGCGCAGGCATTGAGCAATGGCCTATATCTTGCGCACAAGTCGGCGGGCGACGAAGTCTACACGGCCGAGCCTTAGCGGGGGCTGCGCACGAGGTGAAATGAAGATCCAGGAGAAGTTCGATCTTGGGGGACGCGTGGCGGTCGTCACGGGCGGGGCGGGATTGCTGGGGGCGGAGTTTTGCAAGACCTTGGCGGAGGGCGGCGCATCCGTTGCCGTGGTGGATCTGAACGCGGCTGCCGCGCAGAAGCTGGCGGCCGCGCTGTGCGGCGATGGATACCGGGCCAAGGGTTACGGGGTGGACATCACGCGCCGGGACGATGTACGCGGATTGGCTGATTCGGTCGTCAAGGAGTTCGGCAGGCTGGATATCCTCGTCAATTCCGCGGCGCTCGACCCGAAATTCGATGCGGCTGCGTCCGAGAAGGGGATCGCGCCGGGCAGCTTTGAAGATTACCCGGTCGAGCAGTGGAACGCGGCGGTGAATGTGAACCTGACGGGTTTGTTCCTGATCACGCAGGCGTGCGTGAAGCCGATGCTGGATCAGGGCAAGAAGGGCAGCATCATCAACATCTGCTCGACGTACGGCCTCAACGGCCCCGACCAGCGCATCTACATCAGGGAAGGCAAGCGCGTAGCCTACAAGCCGGTCTACTACACGGTGACGAAGGCCGG
>DATKAF010000221.1:0-2056 GCA_035498395.1 Anaerolineales bacterium | reverse complement strand
GACTTTGCGAATGGCATCAGCCGTGAATATAGGCTGTAATTCCACTCATCAGCCATCACTATGGGAAATAGGCCGAGGCTCCTATATGAAAGATAAAATAGAATGATTGCCATTCCTGCCAAAAGGACCCAGAGACTGGCGCTGCTGGCGGGGGCGCGGACTCCGGATTTATCAGCAATCGCAGACTGTGGGGGTAGTTCCACTGCAGTTTTCATGTTCGGGCAGGTTATTCTCCTCAACGGAAGACAGCAGAGCCGCAGCTTCGCGTCACAGCGCGGTCATGTATCGTGCGCAACAGGCAAACACTTCTTCATGACAATAACATTGATTTTGATCGTGTCTACCCTCTTTTCATTTGTGTGGGGGGATTCTGCTATGGACCCTCCTGCAGCCAGCCATCCCGGTTTGAAGTCCGAAACCAGATAACTCGGGGGTCGCCGGATCTCTACTAGTACCGCACGCAGATAGAGACCTAATATTCAGTGCAAAATAAGGTTGGCTGAGCCCAAGAAATAGTATCAGCAGGATGGTGGACGCCAACATTTTACCAGTGGGTGCGCGCGTTCAGAACCGCTGAGATGCATGCTGCGCCGCCGTTTGATATTGGCAATGCGGCGGAGCCTGCAGCGCGCTTCACACCCAAGGCGACCGCTTCCCCTCGTGTAAGATCAAAGATTCCGCAGGCCGATGATGATCCAGGTGGACGACGTTCGCAAGACATACCGCGTAGGCAAGGTCGATGTTCCAGCGTTGCGAGGAGTGTCGCTGCGGGTCGAGAGAGGAGAGTTCGTCACTATTGTCGGTCCGTCGGGCAGTGGTAAATCCACGCTTTTCTATATTTTAGGCGGCCTCACCCATGCCGATTCGGGACGGGTAATTATCGACGGAGTCAACTTCACCGAGCTCTCTGACGCGGCGCGCACTCGTATGCGCAAGACGAAGATCGGTTTCGTGTTCCAGAAGTTCAACCTGCTTCCGACATTGACGGCGGAAGGGAACATCGATATTGCGCTCGATATCTCCGGGCACGCAAGCTCGGCCGATCATGATTACATCGCACGCATCGCCCGACTGCTGGGCATCGACCAGCGCCTCAATCACCATCCCGCGGAGATGAGCGGCGGCGAGCAGCAGCGCGTGGCGCTGGCGCGCGCGCTGATCAACAAGCCCGCCATTGTGCTGGCCGACGAGCCAACAGGCAATCTCGACACGCAGAACTCGGAGACTGTGCTCCGGATGCTCCGCCAGTCGAACATCGAGCTAGGTCAGACGGTGTTGATGATCACCCACAATCCCGAGGCCGCCGCTTACGCCGATCGCATCATCCATATGCGGGACGGTCACATCGAGCCCATGGGAAAGGATGAAGAGCAGCGGGTGGAAGTCGACGAAGATTGATGCCCTTCATTCGGGGATGACGGACATGGCAAACCAGATCGTGTTTCGTTCCTGTCGCATATTCGACGGGGATTCTGGGGACTTGCACTCCGGGATGGAGGTGCTGGTCGCCGGCAGCATCATTCGCCAAATCTCGAAGGTTCCGATTCCTGTGGCTGAAGACACAGAGATCGTCGATTGCGGCGGGCGTGTCTTGATGCCAGGCCTTATCGATGCTCACGTGCACGTCTACGCCTACGGACTGAATGTCACTCGCATCGTGCAGGCGCCACCAACCTACGTTGCACACTTTGCTGCGCAGTTTTTGCGCTCCAGTATCGACCGGGGATTCACCACCGTGCGTGATGTAGGCGGCGGGGATGTAGGTCTGGCAACCGCCATTCGGGACGGCCTGGTCGCTCCCACTCCCCGGTTCTTTTATGGTGGCCGGGTGATTTCGCAAACCGGCGGCCATGGTGATTTTCGGCCCGGAGACCACGCGCTTCCTACGGAGTGCTGCGGCTGCCACTGCGACTACCTCAGCGTCCTGGCCGATGGTGTGGACGCGGTGCGACGCGCCGTCCGGGAAGAGCTGCGGCGAGGAGCTTCACATATCAAGGTGATGGCATCGGGAGGAGTGGCCTCGCCCACCGATCCGCTGGAACGTTGCCAGTATTCC
>DATKAF010000220.1:0-10204 GCA_035498395.1 Anaerolineales bacterium | reverse complement strand
AGTAACCCTGGCTCGCGTATTGCCAGCAATCCTGCGCCAGCCCGAGTAGGACCGAGTTGATCTGCATCAGGACCTGGAAGTACTGTATCCAATTATCGTACGGTAGGATCTGCGTGGTGACCTGCGCCGGCTCGAGGTTCAGTCCGCGGAGGAAGCGTTCGCTGAAGGCCGGCCAATCTACCTGCGGAGCGGCGGTTGCCAGCGCGTTGAAGTTGCCGACCGCACCATTCAGCTTGGCCTCGAAACGATGCCGCGCCAGCGCCTTGCGCAGCTTCTTCAGCCTTGTGAAGAAGACCGCCATCTCCTTGCCGAACGTTGTCGGCACAGCGGGTTGACCATGCGTTCGCGCCAGCATGGGTGTCGACTTGTGCACCCTCGACATTTCCTCCAGTTGTCGGAGAATGCCGTCCACGGCAGGCAGCACGACCTTCTCTCTCGAATCGCGCAATGCCATGGCCTGGGCAATATTGTTGATGTCCTCAGAGGTCAGTCCGAAGTGCAGATACTCCACGAGATCGGCCATAGAGGTATCGGCCAGCCTCGCCCGCAGGAAATTCTCCACCGCCTTGACGTCGTGACGCGTGATGCGTTCGAGCTCCTTGCTCTCTTGTGCGTCGGACAGCGAGAAAGCCTGCACCAGCGCGCCGAGCCGGTCGGCCTCTGTGGACGTGATCGGGCGAGTCAGCCCCGCGTCCCGCGATAAGGCAAGCAGGTAGGCGACCTCCACTGCCACTCGCCCGCGGATCAGAGCGAACTCCGAGAAGAAGTCGCGCAAAGACTCGGCCTGGTTCGCGTAGCGTCCATCGAGCGGGGAGAGTGCGGTCAGTTCGTCGGGCATGGCAAGGGCCGAGGGCATTATAGCATTGCCTAGACAACGTCCCCGCCATATAATGCATTCGGCCTCTGCGCAGGCGGAGGCAGGCCGCCACAGACATACACAGGTCGGGACCGTTTCGGAGTTCCCGTATTCTAGCTGTGTTCATCTGTGGTTTGTTGTGCAAGAGGGTGCACCCTTCGTATCGTGTTTCAAGTCATGTTTGGAGCAGCCATGAAGATATTGCCGGAAACCGCCCTGACATATGACGACGTGTTGCTGGTACCCCAGCACTCGGACATTGCTTCGCGCCGCAAGCTCTCGACGCAGACCCGCCTGACGCGCAAGATCACCATGCAGACCCCGATCCTCTCGGCGAACATGGATACGGTGACGGAAAGCGAGATGGCGATCGTCATGGCGCGCGAGGGCGGCATCGGTATCATCCACCGCTTCATGACCATCGATGAGCAGGTGCGCCAGATCGAGCGGGTGAAGAAAGCCGAGTCGTTCATCGTGGAGAATCCGATCAGCCTGACCATTTCCCACACGGTCGGCGATGTGCGACGCATCGTGGAGGACACCTACACGGGCGGCATACTGATCCTGGACGCGGCCGGTCGTGTGGTGGGCATCGTGACCACCCGGGACCTGCTGGATGAGAAGGACGACTCCCGGCCGCTCTCGGAGATCATGACGCGCCAGGTTATCACTGCGCCGGCCGGCACCGACTTGCAGCGCGCCCGCAGCATGCTCCACGAGCATCGCATCGAGAAGCTTCCCCTCGTGGATTCCGACGGCAGGCTGGCGGGGTTGATTACGATGAAGGATATCGCCAAGATCGCCGAGTTCCCGCGGGCCACGAAGGACGCGCGCGGCCGCCTGAGTGTGGGCGCAGCCGTGGGCGTCAAGCAGGCGGAGCTGAAACGCATCGAGCGGCTGCTCGAGGCGGGCGCCGACTGCATCGTGGTGGATATCGCGCATGGCGACTCGGCGCTGGAGCTGGAGATCATCAAGGCCGCCCGCAAAAGTTTCCCTTCCGCACAGATCATCGGTGGCAACGTTGCGACCGCAGACGGTACGCAGCGCCTGATCGACGTTGGCGCCGATGCGGTCAAGGTGGGCGTTGGGCCGGGCTCGATCTGTATCACACGCGTCGTGGCGGGTGCAGGCGTGCCGCAATTAACCGCGGTGATGCAGTGCGCGCAGGTGGCGCGCCCGCAGGACATTCCGATCATTGCGGATGGGGGAATCCGAGCGTCGGGGGACGTCGTGAAGGCGCTCGCGGCGGGGGCCTCGACGGTCATGATCGGCAGCCTGCTGGCAGGCACCGACGAAAGCCCCGGCCTGCTCATGACGCGCAAGGGTCATCGCTACAAGGTGTCGCGCGGCATGGCCTCGCTGCAAGCCAATGTAGCCCGCAAGGCACGCGAAGGGGAGGGGGAGATCACGCAGGAAGAGATCGAGGATTATGTTTCCGAGGGGGTGGAGGCGGCTGTGCCGTACCGGGGCACCGCCCGGGAGATGGTGGCTCAACTGGTTGGTGGGCTGCAATCGGGGATGAGCTACTCGGCAGCGCATTCCATCGAGGAACTGCACGAGAAGGCCATCTTCGTGCGCATGACCTCGGTCGGGCTGACCGAGTCTCGTTCGCACGATGTGGAGCTGATCTAGGCGAGCATTTCTCAAATCCTATTCAGTTGTGTACGCCCGCGAATTTGGGGATATGGGTGGTGTTTTCTCACCCATATCCCCAAATTCGGTCTTCCCCTTACTTCGCGTATAGTCCCTTCCGGATGATGTACTCATACACTCCGGTGGGAACGTAGTAGCGGAACGGCAGGCCCTCGCGCACGCGCCTGCGGATCTCGTGCGAGGCGATCTCCAGCAGCGGCGCGTCCACGAACCGGACCTTCGCTGCGATCCCGGGGATCTGCCGGTCGAGCTCTGTGAGATCGAAGGAACTGTTCGGCCGGCGCATCACGCCAATCTCGCCGCACTCGGCTACGAGCTTCGACGGCTCGTGCCATGTCCCCAGGTCGCGCAGCGAATCTCCTCCCAGTAGGAGCACGAGCGTCGCACCCCGGTAGTCCCTGCCCAGCAGCCTCAGTGTATCGACCGTGAAGTGCGGCCCGGGACGCTGCATGTCGACCCGGGAGACCTCGAATGCGTGGTCGCCCGCGATCGCCAGGTTCAGCATGGCGAGGCGGTCTTCTACGGGGCTGATGGGCGCGCCGAGTTTGTGAGGCGGCACGGACGTCAGCACCCACAACAGGCGGCTTAGCTGGAGCTGCGCGCGTGCCTCCGATGCCAGTATCAGATGTCCCAGGTGCGGCGGATCGAATGTTCCTCCAAAGATCCCAATTCGCTCTCCCATGCGGCGTAGTATATCTCATCTGCCTGTCTTCCCTCCCAGGGGCAGGCCAGGCTGGTAGTGTAAGAATCCCCGGGCGTTCTCGTTAACCGGCATGTGGCACGCGTAACCAATTCCTCCGGAGGCGGCGCGGCGGGTGCAGTGCGCAAGGCTTCCCAGGCATACTCCAGGATCAAACAAATCGGCAAAGGCCGCCATAAGGCGCGCGGGGGCCCTTCGGTCACACGCAGCATTGCTAACGCGGTCTGTGTTAAGAAAGGCAATATCTTCTTTGTTGCCGATTCGGACGGCAGTGTGCCGCTGCACGACGGTCACGGCTTCGGGCTGTACTACCATGACTGCCGCTACCTGAACGGCTACGAGCTGCAGGTTGCCGCTGCCAGCCCCATCGTGCTGGCAGCGGCCCGCGGCTCTCTCGGTTCTGCCACGTTCGAGTTGACCAACCCACACCTCGCCTTCCCGACCGGGCAGCAGCTTCCCAGCGGCAGCATTGGCATATCGTGGACCCGTGAGCTCGACAGCGAGGGTCTGCGGCTGCTGGACCGTATTTACTTCAAGGACTACGCGCTGAGCCGCGTCCAGTTCCCCATCACTCTGGCCTTCGGGTCGGTATTCGATGATCTCTTTACAGTGCGCGGTCTCATCACGGAGCGGCCGGGCAAGTTGCATGCAGTCAAGTGGCAGGATGGCAAGCTTGTCTTCTCATATGAAGGCGCAGACAATTACCACCGAAAGCTGACCGTCAGCTTCTCGCCGCAACCCGATACCGTTGGCGCGAGCTCTGCCGGCTACGATATCAAGCTGGACCGGCTGGAGGGCAGGGAGATCCGGATCGAGCTTGCCATCTCGGAAACCCGTGCCAGGGAAGCAAGCGCCTCGAATGCGCCTGTCAGGATCAGCAAGAAGCTGCCCGATCCGAAGGATGCCCTGACGGACGGTGCGGCGCAATGGAGCAAAGCCTGGCCCGCCATCCAGTGCGACAACCTGCTGCTCAACCAGGTGATCGAGCGCGCCAATCGGGACCTGGAGAGCCTGTGGACAAGCCTGCGCGGACTGGGCTTCTTCGCAGCCGGCATCCCTTGGTTCACAACGCTTTTTGGCCGGGATAGCGCCGTCACGGCCATGGAGATGCTGCCTTTTACGCCCGACGTTGCCGCTGAGACTCTGCGCCTGCTGGCTTCCTACCAGGCCGATAAAGTGGACCCCTGGCGCGACGCGCAGCCCGGCAAGATCCTCCACGAGCTGCGCGTCGGCGAGCTGGCGGCCACCGGGCGCATCCCGCACAGCCCGTACTATGGCAGTGTCGATGCGACGCCGCTGTTCATCATCCTGCTGGATGAATACGTGCGCTGGACCGGCAACCTGGGCCTGTTCGACGAGCTGCGCGAACCGGCGGAGCGGGCGCTTCAATGGATCGACCAGTACAGCGATTCCGACGGAGATGGCTACACTGACTACAAGACCGCTTCCAAGCAGGGTCTTGCCAACCAGGGCTGGAAGGACTCGCTGGATGCCGTCCTCAATGCCGATGGGAGCTATGCGACGCCGCCCATCGCGCTAGCCGAGGTTCAGGGCTATGTCTATCGGGCGCGGCTCGGTATGGCGCGGTTTTACGATCGAAAGGGCGAGGCTGCGAAGGCCGCTGCACAGCGGCAGGCGGCGGATGCGCTGCGCTCGCGGTTCAATCGGGATTTTTGGAGCGATGAGCTCGGCATCTACGTGCTGGCATTGCAAGCGAAAGGCAAGCCTGTTTCGGTGGTCGCCTCGAACGCGGGCCAGACGCTTTGGTCGGGCATTGCCGAACCGGAGCCTGCCCGCCGCACTGTTCAGCGTCTGATGGCAAAGGATATGTTTGCTGGTTGGGGCGTCCGCACGTTGTCCCAGGCCGAGAAGGGTTACAACCCCATCGGATATCACGTGGGCAGCATCTGGCCGCACGATAATGCGCTAATTGCCTCCGGCTTCCGCCAGTACGGATACCACAATGAGGCGATGGAGCTTTTCAACGGCCTCATCAACTCCGCTATGAATTTCGAGGAGTTCCAGATTCCCGAGCTGTATTCGGGTTTCTCCCGGGAGAGATATAGTATCCCCGTTCACTTTCCTGCCGCGTGCCATCCGCAGGCGTGGGCGGCTGGTTCAATTCCGTTCCTCCTGTGCGACATGCTAGGCCTGGAGCCGAACGCCCCTGATCACAGGCTGGAGATCAGGCATCCCATCCTGCCGGACGCGGTCAACAGTCTGGACCTGTGCGGCGTGCACATTGGGCAGTATTCCGTCAACATCGAGTACGGCCGGGACTCCGACGATCGCACCATCGTCCATTCGGTCAAATCCGACCCAGGTCTGCAGGTCGTGATCCACTAACAACGCCCAACAAAAACCATCGCCAACCGGCCCCTCCCTTCGTCCCCCAAATGTCGGGCGAAAGCCCTGCCCCACGGCATCCCTAACAGACATTTGGGGGAGGTGCCGCTGGTCGGAGCGAAGTCGTAGCGAAGCGAAGACCCCGCGTTAGCAGGGCGGAAATCCTCGCTGAGCACCCACAGCGAAGCGACGGGCGCTTCAGCGGGGCGGTGGGGGTTCTCTTAGCTGTCCTTCCTCCGCAACCGGTTCCCTGCGCATATCCGCTTCCCCTTCCCATCCGCTATAATCTGCCCATGCCAACTCAAGCCGTGCGCTCGCGTTACGAGGAATTGAAATCCGAGATCAACTATCACAATCACCGCTATCACGTGCTGGACGCGCCGGTCATCAGCGATGCCGAGTACGATAAGCTGCTGGTGGAGCTGAGGCAGATCGAGGCCGATCACCCCGATTGGGTGACCGCTGACTCGCCGACCCAGCGTGCCGGAGCCTCGCCGGCGGACCGCTTCGAGAAGGTGCGGCATCCTCGCCCCGTGCTCTCGCTGGCGAACGCGTTCGGCGCAGACGACGCCCGGGCGTGGTACGAGCGCGTGCGCCGCATCGACGAGCGCGTCGGCAAGGCGAAGTTCGTCGTGGAGCCCAAGATCGACGGCCTGTCGGTGGTCCTTCACTATCGCGATGGCTTGTTCGTGCAGGGCGCGACGCGCGGCGACGGCGAGGTCGGCGAGGATATCACTGCCAACCTGCGTACCGTGAAGACCATCCCGCTGCGCATCCCGGTCCGGGAGCAGGCTGAGTTGCCGCGCAGCGACCTGCCAGTGATCGATCTGCCGGTGCCGCGCTATTTCGTGGTGCGGGGCGAGGCATTCATGCCCGTTAAGGAATTCGAGGCGCTTAACCAGCAGCTCGAGGAAGCCGGGCAGCGCACGTACCTGAACCCGCGCAATACCGCGGCCGGTTCGCTGCGCCAATTGGACCCGGGCCTGACCGCGCGTCGACCGCTCACGCTACTGGTCTATCAGATCCTCTACTCGGAGGGCGGCAGGATTCCCACCACGCAATGGGAGCTCCTCGGATTCCTGCGGACGCTCGGATTCCCGGTGACCGACGTTGCCAGGCGCTTCGACGACATGGAGTCCGCCATCCGCTATACCGAGTCCTGGGATAAGCGCCGCGATCAGCTATCCTTCGAGGCCGATGGCATGGTCATCAAGATCGATGACCTGAACCTTGCTGCGGAGCTGGGGTTTGTCGGCAAGGACCCGCGCGGAGCCATCGCCTTCAAGTTCCCGGCGCGCGAGGTGACGACCAAACTGCTCGATATCCGCGTGACCGTGGGCCGCACCGGCGTGCTGATCCCCAATGCGGTCCTCGAGCCGGTGGAGATCGGAGGGGTGGTGGTCGAACGGGCCACGCTCCACAACTTCGATTACATCGCCGAAAAGGATATCCGCGCCGGCGATCGCGTGCTCGTCAAGCGCGCCGGTGAGGTCATTCCCTATATCATTGGCCCGGTGCTGGCTGCCCGCACCCGCAAGGAGAAGCGATATATCCCGCCGGGTTCCTGCCCGGTCTGCGGTCAGGCCGTGGAGCACCTGGAAGGCGAAGTGGCGTGGTACTGTGTGAACGCCGCCTGCCCGGCCCAGCTTCAGCGCAACATCGAGCATTTCGTCTCACGCGGCGCGCTGGACATTGTGGGCCTGGGCGCCAAGATCGTCGAAAAGCTGATCGACACTGGCGCGGTCAAGGATGTTGCAGATATCTTCACGCTTTCGCGCAGCCAGATCCTGGAGGCCGTCACACGCAAGGATCGGAAGACCAAGAAGGAGCCGCCCGGCAAGATCGCGGACAACCTGCTGGCCTCCATCCAGGTGTCGAAGGACCGCCCGCTGAACCGGCTGATCAACGCGCTTGGGATCCGCGGCGTCGGTGAAGTCATGGCTGCCGACCTGGCGCGTGCCTTCCCGGACCTGGCCGCGCTTTCGAAAGCGCGGCTGGATGATCTACTGGAGATCGAGGGCGTCGGTCCGAACATCGCGCAGGCTGTGGTGGATTGGTTTGCGCGTCCTGCCAACCAGAAGGTGCTGAAGAAGCTGAAAGCTGCCGGGGTATGGCCCACCGGCGGCGAGGCGCTGGCCGCCAGGGGCGGCCAGCTCTCCGACCTGACCTTCGTGGTGACCGGCACACTGGAAGGCTTCAGCCGCGAGGGCGTGAAGGACTTCATCGAAGGACACGGCGGCAAAGTGACCGATAGCGTCAGCAAAAAGACGGATTATCTGGTCCTGGGCGCGGAGCCGGGCTCGAAGGCGGAGAAGGCCCGCACGCTCGGCGTCAAGATCATCGGCGAGGCCGAGCTGAGGAAGCTTGCGAAGGCATGAAAGACCGTTTCATCAAGTGGTTTACGGACTTGAATGCATTCGTGATCCGCATCAGCAAAGGACGGATCGGCAGCCGGCTTGGCACGCAATCCATCCTGATCCTCCACACGAAAGGCCGCAGGTCGGGTGAGCCGCGCTCCACGCCGATCGCTTATTTCGATTATCGAGGGAGATACCTGTTGGTCGGCTCCAACTGGGGGCGGCCCAAGAACGCCGATTGGCTGCTGAACCTCCGCAAAGAGCCGCGCGCCCGGGTGGACGTGAAGGGGCGCTCCTATAATGTTCAGGCTCACGAGGCTGAGGGCGAGGAATACAGCCGCCTGTGGGCGTACGTGACGGAAAAGCACGCTCAGTATCTTCGTTACCAGGCCATGACGGCGCGCCGCATCCCGGTGGTCGTCCTCGAGCCTGCCCGGTAGTCTGCTTCCGTGGGCCGGCAGGCGAACGCCTTGTCCAGATCGCGCTGATTCCCCTCGCGTTGACAGTTGTATTTCCCTCGGCTAAACTAGCACGATTGAAGGCACGTTCCCAGCCCGGCTGACAATTTGCGGGCGAGCTTTCCATGGTTCGGAATTGAGGTTGCAGATGCGTTTCGACGGTAATGACGCAGTAGCGAGGCGTGTCCAGGCGGTCTGGGAGCGTATCGCCCAGGGCAAGGCCGATGACCTGTATTTCTATAACCAACCGGTCGAGGAGATCCTCGGCGGGGCGAAGGTGCGCGTCCACGGCCGCGAAATGGGGATGTATGCGTCTTACAGCTACCTGGGGCTGATCGGGCACTCGCGTATCGACGAGGCAGCCAAGCGCGCCGTAGATCGGTTTGGGACGGGCACGAACGGCGTCCGCCTGCTGGCGGGCACGCTTACGCTCCACGAGGAGCTGGAGGAGACCATCGCGCGCTTCAAAGGCGCGGAAGCCGCCATCACCTACAACTCCGGCTACGTCACCAACCTGACCGTAATCTCCACGCTCATGGGCCGCGGCGACTACGTGCTCTCGGACAAGCTGAACCACGCCTCGATCGTGGATGGTTGCCTGATGTCGGGCGCGGAGTTCCGGCGCTTCAAACACAACGACATGGAGGACCTGGAGCACCGGCTCCAACAGGTTCCGCAGGATGCGTCGTGCCTGGTCATTGCCGACGCGGTCTTCTCGATGGACGGGGATGTGATCGACCTGCCGCACGCAGCCGAGCTGTGCCGGAAGTACGGCGCGTATCTCATGGTGGATGAAGCTCATTCGGTGGGCGTGCTTGGCAAAACCGGGCGCGGCATCGAAGAGCACTTCGGGCTGCAGGACGTTGTCGACATCAAGATGGGAACGCTCAGCAAGACCATCCCCTCGGTCGGCGGCTATGTGGCAGGCAGCAAGGATCTCATCAACTACCTTCGCCATGCCAGCCGGGCGTACATCTTCTCTGCCGCGCTCCCACCGTCGGCGGCTGCCGCCGCGAACGAGGCGTTCAAGGTGATCGAAGAGGAGCCGTGGCGCGTCGAAAAGTTGAACGAGAACACGAAGCTGTTCATCGGGGGCCTGAAGAGCGCCGGCTTTGATACGATGCTCAGCACCACCGCCATTGTCCCGGTACTGTGCGGGTCCGACGAGACTGCATTCGAGATGACGCGCGAGGCGCAGCACCACGATGTCTTCGTGCTGCCGGTGGTTTCGCCGGCGGTCCCGGCGGGCCTGGCCCGCCTGCGCGCGACGGTCACCGCCGCGCACGATCCATCCGAGATCGAGCGCGCCATGGACGTGATCACCACGGCCGGCAGGCTGATCGGGGTCATCTAGCAAGCTGCACGTATACCACAGTCTTTCTTCAAGTCTGCTGAGGGCTCGCACGGGCCCTTTTTTGATTCCGCTGCCATTGCCCTGCGTCATTGGGAGGCGTGACCGGTCGTTTTAACAGGCGGAGGCTTGTATGAAATGGTCATGGAAGATCGTCCGGTTCTGGGGAATAGACATCTACATGCACGCCACGTTCCTGCTGATCGTGCTGTGGGTGGGGGGCAGCTACTGGGTGCAGGCGCACAGTTGGGTGGCGGTCATGAACGGGGTGCTGTTCCTCCTGGCGCTGTTCGGTTGCGTGGTCTTGCATGAATACGGTCATGCGCTGACGGCCCGCCGCTTTGGGATCAGCACCCGCGATATCACGCTATATCCGATCGGCGGGGTCGCGCGACTCGAGCGCATCCCCGACAACCCGGTGCAGGAACTGTGGGTGGCATTGGCAGGCCCCGCGGTGAACTTCGCCATTGCTGCCGTGCTGCT
>DATKAF010000219.1:0-10726 GCA_035498395.1 Anaerolineales bacterium | reverse complement strand
CAGGGAATATCCCCGCCCCGAATATCATAACCGGATTTGAGGGCTTGAAGCTGGGCCCTCACCCCCGACCCCTCCATCCGCTACGCTGCGGGATGCTGTGCCCCCTTCGTCCCTGTGCTTCGCTTCGGGATCCCGCAGGGGGACGATGTGCTGCGCAAGGGATCTCCATCCCGCAAAAGCGGGGTCTCCGCTTCGCTACGATTTCGCTCCGACGATCTCCCATCGGGAAAGGGGAGTGCGGGAGCAAGAGGGGGGCCAACCACAGAATGGGCGTGCGGGGCCGACAATTCGCCGACTACTTCATCAACTGCTCCACGCGCGATTCGCCGGTGCTGAAGTACCTGGCATCCTTGTGGTGGACGATGATGGCGGCCGTGGACTGCTCGGGAATCAACTGGTAGGCGGCCGAGAGCGTCATGTCAAGCTCGCTGGTGACCGCGGGAAGCAGCTGGAACACTTTCTGATGATCCTCCAGCTCGGGGATGGCAGGGTAGCCCCACGAATACCGCTTTCCCTGGTCCGCGCGGAGGCCAAGCTCGCGGCGCACGTGGTCATGCAGGTAGTCTGCGGTGGCTTCGGCGGTCTGCACTGCCAGGCCGTGGGTGAAATAGGCCTCCGAGTAATCGCCGCCGGCCTGCAGCCGGTCGAAGCGTTCGGTCGCCTCCTGCCCCACCGTTACGACCTGGAAAGCGACCACGTCCATCTTGCCGGATCCGACGGATGTGAAGTAGTCTGCCAGGCACAGATGCTCGTCGTACGGCTGGCGCGGGCAGGTGAAGCGGGTGAGCTCATCGGGGGAGGCGGTATCGATCGTCTTCGGGTTGTAGATGACCAGCTCATCGCCTTCCGACTGGCAGGGGAAGATGCCGTACACTCCCTGCGGCCGCAGCCACTTCTCGCGCAGCGCATCTCTCGTCATCCGTTCGAGGCGGGCATCGAACTCCTGGCGGAGCTTCTCCCACTCGGGTCCATGAGCGTTCTTGGCGCCCCAGGACAGCCGGTAGAGCTCGTTGATATTCAGATGCCGCAGGACGATCTCGAGCGGCATATCCTTCACGATGCGCTGCCCCCACTTAAGAGGCGGGGCGATCGGCTCCGGTTCGACGCTGGATCGTGTGAACGCCGTCTTGCGATGCTCGGGTACCTGCGAGGCGCGCCCCATTTCGAGGTCGCCCTCGCGGCGCACCTGGGCCAGCAGCTCTTCCCGTTTCTCGGGCACGATGAGCTGGTCCATGGTCTCGAGACCCTCGAAGGCGTCCTTGCAGTAGAAGACGCCGGGCTCGTGCACATCGCCGTCTTCGGTGAACAGGATGCGGCGGCCGAAGCGCCGGTTGATGGCCGCGCCGCCGACCAGCACCGGGAACGACAGGCCGCGGCGATGCAATTCGTTGACGATGAGCGGCATCTGCTTCGAGGTGGATACAAGTAGCGCGGACAGGCCAATGGCGGTTGCATGGACTTCCACCGCCCTGTTGATGATCGTCTCGGCTGGCACCTGCTTGCCCAGGTCGATCACATCGTAGCCGTTGTTGGCGAGAATGGTCTTCACAAGGTTTTTGCC
Organism: Anaerolineales bacterium; assembly: GCA_035498395.1. Lineage (GTDB taxonomy): Bacteria > Chloroflexota > Anaerolineae > Anaerolineales > Villigracilaceae > Fen-1038. Next base: position 9,165 of record DATKAF010000219.1, on the reverse strand, counting down.
GATATCATGGACATCGCCGTACACGGTAGCGAGCACCACCAGCCCCTTGCTGACGCCTTCCTTCTTCTCCAGGTAGTTCTCCAGGTGCGCGACGGCTTTCTTCATGACCTCGGCGGATTGCAGGACGAACGGCAGGATAAGCTCACCCGCGCCGAACTTATCTCCAACTTCCTTCATGGCGGGCAGGAGCACGGTGTTGAGGATATGTACGGCGGTCGCGTGGTTACCCTCACCCCCTGCCCCTCTCCCTTCGGGAGAGGGCAGGGTGAGGGCTCGGCCAATGATCGCATCGATGTCCGCCTCCACGCCTTCCTTGTGGCGGTGCAGGATCGCCCAATGCAGCCGTTCCTCCGGCGTCATGCTGGCTGTCGGGCTGGCAGCCTCCGCGGCCTGCGGCGTTACCTTCTCGAAGAATTCAATGTAGCGCTGCAGCGCGTCGGCGCGGCGGTTGAAGATCAGGTCTTCGGCCAGCTCGCGCTCCTGTTCGTCGATCTCGGCGTACGGTTTCACCTGCGCCGGATTGACGATCGCCATGTCGAGCCCGGCCTGCATGGCGTGGTAGAGCATGACCGAGTTGAGCACGGGTCGCGCCTGCGGCGCAAGCCCGAACGAGAGATTGCTGACGCCGAGCGATGTGAACACGCCGGGCAGGTTCTGCTTAATGAGCCGGATGCCCTCGATGGTCTCGACGGCAGAGTTCGCAAACTCCTGGTCACCGGTCGCCAGCGTGAAGGTCAGCGCATCGTAGACGAGGTCCTGCGGGCGCAGGCTGTGATCGTTCACCGCGATATTGTAGAGGCGGCGGGCAACCTCGAGCTTCTTCTCCCGGGTCTTCGCCATGCCGCCTTCGTCGATCGTCAGGAGGATGACGGCGGCGTTGTGCTGCTTCGCCAGACTCAATACCTTATCGGCCTTGCTGCGTCCCGCTTCGAGGTGCGTTGAGTTGATCAGGCAGCGCCCCGGGGCTGTCTTCAGGGCTGCTTCCAGCACGTCCAGCTCGGTGGTGTCGATCACGAGCGGGACATCCACTCCCATTTCGAGCTTCTTGACAACCTTCCGCATAAGCTCGACTTCGTCCGGGCGCTCAGTCACGGCGCAGGAGATATCGAGCGCATGCGCGCCGCCTGCCACCTGCTCGCGCGCCAGCTCCAGGATGCCGTCATAGTCCTCTTCGAGCAGCATCTTCTTGAACTTGCGCGATCCCTGCGCGTTGCAGCGCTCGCCCAGCAAAGTAGGGGGCGGGTTCTGGCGCATCAGGATGGCGGTCATCGAAGAGGCCAGCTTAGCCTCCGTATGATGCGGCCGTTCGGGATGAGGCCGCGCGTGAATCCGCTCGACCAGCAGCTTCAAATGGGCCGGCGTCGTGCCGCAGCAGCCGCCCACGACCGAGATGTGGTTCTTCTCGACAAACTCGACCAGCGCGTTGGCGAACGGCTCGGGCTCCAATGGGTAGACGGCCTGCCCGTCCACATTAAGCGGCAGCCCGGCGTTGGGGATGCAGGACACGGGCAGGGTGGATTGTTCGCCCAGGATGCGGATCGGCTCGCGCATGTGCTCGGGGCCCGTGGAGCAGTTCAGCCCGATCACATCGATGCCCAGCCCTTCCAGGATCGTGAGGGCCGCGTTGATGTCGGTACCCAGGAGCATGCGGCCCGTGGTGTCCAGTGTCACCTGGGCTTGCAGCGGCAGCCAGATGCCCGTTTCTTCGCAGGCCTTGTGGATGCCCACGATGGCCGCGCGCACCTCGAGGATATCCTGCGAGGTCTCCACCAGGAGCAGGTCTACACCGCCGCGCAGCAGCCCGATGGCCTGCTCGCGGAAGACATCCACCAGGTCGTCGAAGCTGACGTTCGAAAGATCCGGATCATTTGCGGATGGCAGCTTGCCCGACGGGCCGATGGAGCCCGCCACAAATCGTTGCCGGGTCTCGCTCTGGTTGCCGTTGCCGCTGGAAAAGGGGAGCGAAGAGTATTCGTCAGCAAGGCGGCGGGCGAGGGCGGCGGCCGTCTGGTTGATCTCGACCACGCGCTCCTGCAAGCCATATTCCTTCATCGTGATGCGGTTGGCGCGGAACGTATCGGTCTCGATCACGTCCACGCCGGCTTCGAGGAAGGAGCGATGGACCTTTTCGACCGCCTCGGGGTAGGAGATGACCAGGAAGTCATTGCAGCCGTTATATTGTTCGCCCCCGAAATGTTCCGCCGTGAGGTTCTGAGCTTGCAGGCTCGTGCCCATGGCGCCGTCGAAAACCAGCACTTGTTGCTCGAGGGCGTCCAGGTAGCGGCGGTTGGTGTACTTGCGATCAGGCATAAGTTGTTCCTTTAGCGGCTAACTCAATTCACCACAGATAAACACAGATGAACAGGATTCTGGATTCATGGATGCCTGGGCTTAGGCACTCACGTTCTCGGAATCCGCGAGCGTGGCGCTGGCCCAAATGATCACATCCTCGCAATATTGTCGGGAGCCCTCGAGGCGGACATCCAGGATGGTCTTCGACCATTCCATACGCGCGATCACGGGCTGCCCGGTTCGGGACTTGATCGTGAAGGCGCGCTTGCCGCCATCGACCTCGTCCTTCCGTTCTTTCCTGACCTGCTCGGGCGGCATGTCGTTAATGATGAACTCGCGCAGCAGGTCACGCTCATACAGCCAGCCTTCACTGGTCAGCTTGCTCGAATGCTGGAGCATGTACGCGCTGACCGTCAGGTTATGGACCCTTCCGAAGGCCGGATTCTCGAATTCCCTGGCAAGGCATTCGTGGAACCGGGCTTCACAGGTCTTGTCCGGCGCGCCGCACTCGTCGCACATCACGCCGTCTCAGCCAGCCAGATGATGAAATCCTGGTCAAAGGTCGGCGCGCCATACTCGTGGAGCTTTTGCAGCACCGTGGAGCGATGGTCCGTGCCGTGATTGACCACGTGCAGCAGAACCTCCCAACGCGGGCCGGGAATGTCGATGGGGTTCCGGTTCAACTCCTCTTCGTCGAGGCGGGTGACGTAGCCGGTCAGTTCGGCTGCCACGGATCCCCAATACTCGCGGGCACTGCGGCGGTCGTTGTATTCCTCGTACCTCTTCATCCTAGACCCCGGGTCCGGGAGGTTCTTCAGGCCGGTGAGCCAGCGCAGATCTGTATGCGAGAGGTGGACCATCAGGTTGCGGATCGAGCCGCGCGAATACGGGTCATCTGCCAGGAACTGCTCTTCGCTGATCTGGTCGATCGAGTCCCAGACGCGGCGGCTCATGGCTGCGTGATATTCGATGAATCTTTGGATCATGTCCAGGGCAGGCATACTCTCTTCTCTCCGGTTGGCAAGTGCGTCAGCTCGAACGGTTCAATGAGCCTTAAGGTCCTCCGGCAGAGCCGCCAGCCCCGCCTGCGTCATCTTTCCTTCGGCGATCAGCCGCCGGGCGCGGTCCCGGTTCGTCTGGGTCCAGTTCGACCGTGGGCGCCGCGGGCTGAAGCGCGTCGCATACTTCTCGGCGTCGATGCCTTTCATGTAGCTGTCGATCCAGCCAAAGCAGACCGCCTCATCGAGCGCCTGGTCCAACGTAATGGACGGCTTCCGGGTGGCTTTTTTGTACTGGACAAGCCAGATCTCAGTCCTGGCTTTGTGGTTGGCCTTGAGCCATCTTCGGAACTCCGCTGGAGTAGTTACGTATAGCGTTTCGCCGATGTCCATGGATTCACCGGAGTCCCAGTGCGTAGCTTCACGAAAATCGCCTCTCGAAATGAGAGGCGACATACAGAGCGGGTCATCTCTCATCTCCCAGTAGGAGGGCGAAGGATGTCCATCGCCGCACCTGCTGCCGAAATTGGCACCTGTTCACTTTGAGTGATCAGCGCTCGTCGGAATGGCTGATCACTAGAAGGTTGCCGAGGCTTCATCGGGTCGGTCCCTCAGCCTCTCTGGATGAGTCGGGAATTGCTTCCCGTATCAAATTGTCGGGCGAGTTTATCATATGGCAGGGAGGTTGTCAATTCGTTAATTCCAAAAAGCGCCCAAATCATTGTGAGAGAATAAGGCACGGGCCGCTGACGTGTTATCCTCAGCACCATGCAGAATACAAGCAGATGGCAGTCATGAAGACGCGATACTTGATGGGATTGGACGATTCCGATAGCGCCAGGTCGCCCAGCACGGGAGACCTGGCGCGACGCCTGGCAGAAGTGCTTGAGACCGAGCGCACAGTCGAACCGAAGGGTGTTACTCGTCACCAGTTGCTGGTGAAGAAGCAGATCCCCTTTACGGCGCACAACAGCGCGATGTGCATCGTCTTCGACACGGAGGATGGAGAGGGCGTGTGGGAGACCGCGCGCGACTTCCTGGCATTCGAATCGGAACGCGGCTCGAACCCGGGGCTCTGCCTGTGCCAATGGGAGGCAGTCAGCCCGGATGTCATGGCGTGGGGGCAGCGGGCCAAGCAGGAGGTCTTGAAAGCCGAAGAAGCCCAACAGTTGGCAGCGCGCTCGCACGTGCGGTCGGAGGCGATCAAGGGCACGGGCAACGGCATGATCGGCGCGCTGGCAGCGATAGGCTTGCACCGCGGCGGGAACGACGGCCGCTTCGTGTGGCTGCGCGGCATTTTCGATCTGCAAGGCGTTTGCTCGGTGGCGCAGATCTTCGAGAAGACTGCCGTGGACCGTGTCTGCACGGTGGATGAGGTGGTGCTGCCAATCGGCGAGATGGTCGATGTCGGCGCATGGACGCGCCCGCTGCTGCGCGACGGGCAGGCGACGTTATACGTGGAGCAGAAGAAACACGGCTGGGCGGTGCTGACCAAGGAGCATATCAAGGAGCTGTCGAGCTGAACGAGGCCGACAAGGAAACCGGCTGATCACCAGCCGGTTTTGATCCGGCGCCGATCACATTTCCCCTTTTTAACGGCTTGCCCCGCGATCGCTCGCGGGGTAGCCAAAGACCAACTCAGAGGGAGGAGAGAGAGTCTGCCAAGTAGGACCCCTTGCGAGGTCCAACCAGGTCATCAAATTGGGGTGTGGTCGGGGTTCGTCCCGCACCAGACGCACACCGGGTGATCCACTTGATTGCACACCAGGGCGTTGGAGCAGCGACGGGCGACCACTCTTGGAAGCAGATCGGGCAGGTGTTCCGACGGGTACACTACTTCCGTCTCCAGCGCGATCTCATGACCTACGTGCTCACAGTACTCGATCTTGCGTACTTCCCATGTGCGGAAGGCCATTCAACCTCCAAGTGATGACACAAGTTTACGAGATGTCAGACACAGATGCCAGTGACACGCGTCACGATTGATTGTGACAAACGACCCGCGTTTAGGACTAAAAAGACCTTGATAATTGTGCGTTGACGGGAAAACCAGGGGAATTACGAGCGCTTCTTCACGAGCTAACAAAAATGTCGAGGCGACGAAAAATGAGAGCGCCATCTTCTCGGACGGCGCTCTCATTTTTCGCAATGAAGCTTGCAGTGCCTCGGCATTGCTTCTTATTTCTGCAATTCGTAGATCGTGCCGCCGCCGGCCAGGTAGATCTCGCCTTCCGGGTCCTGCCCGAAGGTAGTGATGTGCGCTGCCGTCTGGAAAAGCAGCTGCGATGCCCACCCGCCCCCGGAGCGCATCAGGCCGCGCACCTGCCCCGAGCAGTAGTCGCCGAACAGGTAGATGCCCTGCCATTCGGGCATGCGCCCTCGATACACGTAGCCCCCGGTGATGGAGCAGCCTCCCTCCTGGTGGCTATATTCGGTGACCGGGTTGACGAACGTCAGGCCGGGGGGCGGTTGTGCCTGAGCATAGGCATGATCGCCCTCCCGGTAGTTCCAGCCAAAGTTGCTGCCCCCGGGTGAACCGGCTGGCAGGAAATCCACCTCTTCGTAACGATCCTGTCCCACATCCGCGATGTAGAGGTCGTGGGTGAGACGATCGAATGAGACCCTCCACGGATTGCGCAAGCCATACGCCCAAACCTCAGGCCGGCCGTCGCCTTGCGCGAACGGATTGTCCGGCGGAATAGCGTACGGGTCGCCCTTGTCCACGTCTGCCCGGAGCAGTTTACCCAGCAGGGCTTTTGTGTTCTGCCCGTTACCGTGCGGATCGCCTTGAGAGCCTCCGTCGCCGAGCCCCATGTAGAGATACCCATCCGGGCCAAAGGCCATGGAGCCGCCGTTGTGGTTTGGGAACGGCTGGTCGACGTGCAGCAGGTCCTTTTCGCTGGCAGGATCAGCCTGGTCTCCGTCCGCCTGGAAACGGGCGATGACCGTATTGCCCTGCTGGTCGGTATAGTTGACATAGAAATACGGGTTGCTCTTGAAATCCGGGTGGAAGGCCAAGCCGAGCAGACCCTGCTCGCTGCCTGCACTTCCCACCTCCCCCGAGATGTCCAGGAAGACCGTTCCCATCTGCTGGCCACCATTGAAGACGAGAATCTGACCCGGCTGCTCCACGACGAACATCCTTCCCGAGCCGTCGTCCGGGAACTGGATATCCGTAGGCTGGGTCACCCCCGAGGCGACCGGCGTCCACTTGTAGGCAGCCCCATCGGGAAAGGAGGTGGCATTGTCCGTTGGCGCAGTTGTGGCGGTCGCGGTTGGCTGCGGCGCCGAGGTCGGCGCCGGACTGGGCGGAGGCAGCGGCGTGTCCGATGGAGCAGGCGCCTGGGTGGGTGCTCCCGGGGTGCTGTTCGTGCTGGCGCAGGCTGCCAGCACCGATAGCAGAAGCCCTGTGAGGATGATCCTCGCCAGCAACCGGATGACATTACCACTAAAAGCATTCATTCTTTCCTCAGGAAGGCGGAGAGCCCCGAAGGGCTCTCAACAAGTGGTTCGGATTCAGACTGCCGGCCCGGAGCAGGTCTCTACGACTGGCGTTTGTCCCTGAGCTCGACCGTCTCGGCATCGATCACATCGTCGTCGGTATTGTTGCGCTTGCTGCTGGCGCTCAGAGCCCTGACATGCTCTTCCACGATCTCCGGCGGACACAGCTCCACGAACAGGTAGTTCGTGAGCCACAGGATGGCCGCGTCGTCCAGTTCGCCGATAATGGGCAGCATGACATCCGGGATGATGTCGATGGGCGAGATGAGGTACAAGAGACCGGCTACCGGGATGATCTTCAGCCAGGGGTTCACGCGGCGGTCGCCGATCAGCCTTATGATCAGTTTGACACGAAATACAAAGGCCTGGATCATGCTCGCCTGGGGAGGGATCATGATGTCTTTTTTGTTAGCCATTTGATTCTCCTATCCTACCGGTTTAACGCTCATCTTCGGCGGAGTGTGCGAATTCTTTTGAGCAGGCAGGACCATAGTGAATGCAGATCGAAGGTGTGCTCCGGCTCGGGCACGAATTCATTATACACGCTGTCACTCCTGGGCTCTGCCGCGGGTGCGGCTATGCCCGCCTCCCGGTCGGGTAGAATCGGCGCAATGCCTTACCTGGTCGACGGCCACAACCTGATCCCAAAGCTCGGCCTCCATCTGGATTCGCCCGACGACGAGCTGCAGCTGGTGGGCATCCTGCAGGAATTCGCGCGGTTGTCACGGCGCGAGGTGCAGGTGTACTTCGATGGAGCGCCGGCCGGCGAAGCGCGCACGCGTAAGTTCGGGACGGTGACTGCGCACTTCATCCGCCGTGGGAGTTCGGCGGATGAGGCCATCAAGGCGAGGGTGAAGAAGCTGGGTCCCACCGCCCGCAACTGGACAGTGGTCACTTCCGACCGCGCGATCCAGACCTCGGCACGCGCGGCGCACGCCAGGGTCATGTCTGCAGAGGACTTTGCTGCGGAATTCCACCGCTTGCGCCACTCTGCTCAGAAAAAAAGCGAAGATTCAAGCCTTTCAGACGAGGAACTCAGTGAATGGCTCAAGTTGTTTGACAAACGTGGGTGAGCGGGGTGTACTCTAATCCGAATCTAATGTTATTTAGACAATTCAGATGTATATTAGCTCCAAGACACCTGCCCTCCCTTTTACTGGTATTTAGGTGTCAACCACCGAAAAACCAGCCCGCATGCCCCCCCCATGTTGGCTGACGGTGGTGTCCCTCCCCCCTCAAGGTTGCCAGCCGTGTCATTGACACGGCTGGCAACCGTTTAAGGGCCTGTATAATCCGGCTAAAATGACGACTGCTTACGCTTTTGTGCCTGCACCGGAGCATGTATATCCGGACCATCCAGAGGCACCGGGACGATTCGAGCTTCTTGCGCCCCGGCTTGGCTCGTTCGGAGCCGAGCAGCTCATGGTGCACGCCGCCACGAAGGACGAGATCGCACGGGTCCACCGGCCCGCGCTGATCGACTCTCTGGAAGCGGTCTGCAAGCAGGGGAGCGCCGTCATCGACCCCGCACCGACCTTTGTCACAACCAGTTCATTCCACGACGCTCTTCTCGCAGCAGGCGCCACACTGGATTGCACGCGCCTCGTGGTGAGCGGGGCGGCTCGCAATGCGTTCTCGATCGTCCGTCCGCCCGGTCACCATGCCGAGCCAGACAGGGCCATGGGCTTTTGCCTGTTCAACAATGTTGCCATCGCTGCTTGCGAGGCGCTTCAGCGGAATGAGATCGAGCGCGTGGCGATCGTGGATTACGACGCGCATCATGGGAACGGCACGCAGGCGGCGTTCGTCGGCGAGTCGCGGGTGGGTTATCTTTCAACGCATCAGTGGGGCATCTACCCCGGCACCGGCTGGTACACGGATGCGCCTGAGGCGAAAGGGCGGATCGTCAACGTGCCTCTGCCGGCGCGCTCCGGCGATCAGGTCTTTCAACGTGTGGCGGAGCAGATCATCGCGCCCTTTGTGCGCTCTTTCCGCCCTGATCTTGTGCTTGTGTCTGCGGGATTTGACGCGCACTGGAATGACCCCATCACAACATTGGGCCTCTCCACTGCGGGCTTCTATATGCTCTCGAACCAACTCGTGGAACTGGCAGAGGAACTGTGCGAGGGCAGGATCGTATTCTTGCTGGAAGGGGGATATGACGCGGCCAACCTGGCGAACGGCGCGGCGGCAGTCTTTGCGGCGCTGACCGGCTCGACCGCCGGTCAATTGGCCGATGATGCAATGCCGTACCCCGAGCCGCAGAGCGCGCTTGGACAGGTCAAGAAGATCAAAGAATGGCAGGGGTTTGAGTAGGGAATAAGGAAAAGGACGCGGGTGAACGCGCCCTAGGTGAAGACCGGGCAATCCCCTC
>DATKAF010000218.1:0-9896 GCA_035498395.1 Anaerolineales bacterium | reverse complement strand
TGGGTGGCAAGGGCGGCCTGATTGACATCCGGGTCGCGCTCCACTTGCTCCAGCAAGGTCAGCTCGCGTTGGGTATCCTTCGAGGTTTCCATGTCCAAAATTCAGTCGTTGAATTATAATCCCAAGTGCGTTTGGGTCAAGTTAAAATACTGCCAATGAGAAAGCAGGCAGGCGGCTGCCGGAGCACTGAGGCGACAAAGCGGCACCGGCGCCGCCGCTGATATAATCACGCTGCTTCCCTGAGCATCATCCAATGAAGTCCAGTATTCGTCCCTGGCTGCTTGCGCAGGCGCAGATCCTCGCTGTCAAGAAGTAGGCAAACCAACGTGTCGACCAATCCCCACCCTGATTTGGCCCGCCAGGCGTACCGTCAGGCGCGGACCTCGCATTGGGATGAGGTGGCCGCCGCCGAATCAGCGCGGAAGAATGGCGCGCGCTGGTACCGACTGCGGCTTCAGGAAATCTACCGGTTCCTGATCACTCGGGGTCAGAGCGCCTTGGAGATCGGCTGCGGCACCGGCGATCTGCTGGCATCCCTGGGCTGCGCCCGGGCTGTAGGCATCGACTTCTCAGCAGAAATGCTTCGGCAGGCGGCAGGCCGGCATCCGGAACTGGAACTGGTCCAGGCGGATGCCCATGACCTATCCTGCATCGACGGACCCTTCGATTTCATCATCTTGTCGGACACGGTCAACGACCTGTGGGACGTGCAAGAGGTTCTTGAGCAAGCAGCAAGATTGTGCCTGCCTTCCACGCGAATTGTCCTGAACTTCCACAGCGGCCTGTGGCGGATTCCGCTGTCGCTTGCTCAGAAGCTGGGACTGGCGATGCCCACGCTGCCACAGAACTGGCTTACACCGGACGACGTGCGCGGTATGCTGAACCTGGCCGGTTTTGAGACCATCCGCGCCTGGCAAGAGGTGCTGTGGCCGCTTCCGCTGGGCGGCTTCGCCAACCGCTTTCTCGTCCGGTTCTGGCCTTTCAACGAGTTTGCGCTCGCCAACTTCATCATTGCGCGGCTGCGCCAGGATCCTCCGAAGGCCGAGCCCAGCGTATCGGTGATCGTGCCGGCGCGCAACGAATCGGGCAACATAAAGGCCATCTTCGAGCGGGTTCCGAAGATGGGCAGCCAGACCGAGCTTGTTTTCGTAGAAGGCCATTCCCGGGACGATACATATGCCGCCATCGAACGTGAAATGGCGCTGCACCCGTCAACCAGGGCGCGGCTGTTCCGCCAATCCGGCATTGGCAAGGCTGATGCCGTGCGGTTGGGGTTTGCGCACGCCCGGGGAGACATTCTGATGATCCTGGATGCTGACCTCACGGTGCCGCCGGAGGATCTGCCTCGGTTCCACCGGGCGCTGGCAGAGGGGACAGGCGAGTTCATCAACGGCGTGCGGCTGGTCTATCCGATGGAAGAAGAGGCCATGCAGGGGCTGAACTTCATCGGGAACAAACTCTTCAGCCTGACCTTCTCCTGGATGCTTGGGCAACCCATCAAAGACACGCTGTGCGGTACAAAGGTCCTTTGGCACGTGGACTACGAGCGCATCGCGGACAACCGTTCCTACTTCGGAGACTTTGATCCATTCGGAGATTATGACCTGATCTTCGGCGCGGCCAAGCTGAACCGCAAGATCGTTGATCTGCCGATCCGCTATCGAGAAAGAACGTATGGTTCCACGAACATCTCCCGCTGGAAGCACGGCTGGCTGCTGCTGCGGATGGTCCTGTTTGCGGCTCGGCGAATGAAATTCATTTAGAGACAGGAATTTTGCCTTGGGCATCTTCGCACACAGGGAGCAGATCCTTTACCACCACCAGTACTGGGACAGAAAGCCGGCGCTGCGCGCGGCCTACGGCCGGTTCTACACCCTGATCGCTGAGAACTTGAGTCCTCAACCCGACCGGATCGTCGAGCTCGGCTCGGGCATGGGAAACATCAAGGAATTCATTCCAGAATGCCTGACCACCGACATGTTCCCGACGCCGTGGAGCGAGCAGGTGGAGAATGCATATCACCTCAGTTTTACGGACGAGTCTGTCTCGGATTTGATCCTGGTGGATGTGTTCCACCACCTTCAGTACCCCGGTACCGCACTGCGGGAGTTTCACCGAGTGCTGAGGCTGGGCGGGAGGGTCCTGATGATCGAGCCTTGCATCAGCGCCACCGGTTGGGTGGTTTTCGGGCTCTTCCACCCCGAGGGCATCCGGATGCGCCACCACATCCAATGGGAGGCGCCGGAAGGCGTCGAGCTGCGCGACCCGGCGTATTACACCTCACAGGGTAACGCAACCACGGTCTTCCTGGGTGATCGCTTTAAAGACAAGCTCATCCATTGGTCGGATAAACAGGTACGGAGGCTGTCTGCGATCGGCTACCTGGCCTCAGGAGGGTACACGAAACCGCAACTGGTTCCGAATGCACTGATGCCGTTGATGCGCGCTTCGGAGCCTTTGTTCGATGTACTTCCACATCTCTTTGCGACCCGGATGCTGATCGTGCTGACTAAGTGACTATTTGCAGGCGGAGATGTCGATCAGCCTGCGGAAATCCTTGGAGTAGTCCTGTTCGCTGTGGATGCCATCCACCTGGGCAACCTGCCTGATGCACGATGCCGATAGCGCGGCCTGCTGCGCTGCGCTGAGGTTATCCCAATAGTCCTTGTCGAAGTACATGTAGTCGAAGCCGGCGGCATGGATCGCGCGCGGATCCGGCGCGGCCGCCAGGGATTGCCAGCCGGGGTCGCGCGCGTACCAGCTCGGTGAAGAGTCCGTAAAACGGCCGAACACCGTGGGCGCGCGGAAGACAACCGGGTCGAAGACCAGGGCTTCCGGGTCAAGCTTGTTCCAGTATTCTCTGGATATGCGGGCATCGAGCGGGGTGAGGAACGTAGCCAACACCGGTCGTTGGATCGCGAGGAACTGGATACCAAACAATATGAGCCCGGAGAGGCAGGCAGCCAGGACGACCACGCCTGCGGCTGCCTGGCGACCGCTCCGCCCACGGGCCCATGCCCACAGCAGGGGCACGGAGTACACGGCGCCGGTCAGGAACCACGCGCCCAGCAGTCGAGGCCAGGCTGTAAAAAGTGGGCCTTTGAACTGGATGAATAGAGCCACCAGAGCGGCAGCTGAGGCGGCGATCAGCGAGGCTTCGTACCACCGCCCCAGGCGAAATGACTTGACTCCCCAGACCAGGACCAGCGGCGTCACCAGGACGATGGGACCGATCTCGACCAGCGCGGCAATGAGTTGTGCAGGGTTGGCAACCGAAAGGGACCCCAAGTGCGCCGATACCAGCGCAGGGGGCCATACGAAACTCAGTGATGTGTCAAAGTAACCGGACTGACCACCCGAGACCATGAGCCACCCGCGGATCATTTCGGTCATTAGTCCACCCTGCACAGCAGCGACCATCCCGGACGCGATCAAGACTCCAAACCAGCGGAGGAGATCCCTTGGCAGCTTCCACGAGCGATGGCGGATCAACGAAGCGATGGCCACGATTACCGAACCGAACGCCAGGAGCAGGAAGGCGATCTCGTTGGCAAGGGCGAGAGCGGACATCAGCACGAAGAACACAAGCCAACCCGCCGGGCCGCGCGTTCGGCCTGCCAGCAACAACAGCACGAGTAAGATCAGGATGCCCGAACCCGCGATCCCGGTATATGCCATTACATACGGCTGGTTGATGCCCGTATAGAAGGCGAACGGAAACGGAACAGGGCCTGCTCCGTCGATCTTCCAGAATGTGAGCATCGCGGCTGCCAGGCTGGGCGCCGAGGTGCTGGCCGACCCGATGAGCTTGATATTGTCAGAAATATAAGCAAGCACCGGCTGCGGCAGCAGCAGCAGGAGCCAGCGCGCGCCTCCGGCGAAGGCCAGCACGGCAGCGGTGAGGGCTGCCGCAAGTTGGTTGCGTGTGAGCCTGTAACCCCACAGGCCAGCCAGCATGAGAGGCAGAGCAAGCAGCAAACCGCGCGCCACGTCGAGCGCCGTCCACGAGAACATGCTACCGAGCCGCATGAGTTGCGCGGAAAACAGCAGTAGGAAGTAGTGATAGCCGAAATTGAGCGACGGGTTGAGTGCAAAGTGCGGCGGGACATCGCCCGTCGCCATCAGCGAGATCGTGGGCAGATTCTGGTAGTCGTCGAAGATGCCAAGGCCCCGGCCGATGAGCGTGAAGAGCAGGGTCAGGCCAGCCAGGACGAGCCATTGGCCCCACGAAAAACGGGTCTGCCCATCTCGTTCTTTGCCGCGCAGGCCGGGCAGAGCAACCCCGGCTCGAGCCTCGGCAGCGATACCCGCCAGCAGCACGAGTCCCGCCGACAACCACGAGGCCGTCACAATCGGCAACCGGTGCGCCAATAGATTGGCAAGCCAGACTTCGACGCCAAGGCCGATCGAAACCCCAACCATGGCGGTCTCGTTCCGCCGCAGGCAGAAGACAGATGCCGCCAGCAGCCAACCGCCAGCGGTCCACAAGGCCACCCAGACGATCAAAGGCAGAAGCTCGAAGAGGAGCTTCATGGCCTTAACTGTGCTCGAGGCCGGCCTGCGAGCACGCGGATCAGCGTTACACTGTCATCCTGAAGGTTTCCGCTCAGAAATTCCGGCCGGACTCGCCCACGGACCCGCTCGAATGCCGCTTCGTCGCGCGCCAGGACCTCGATGTCCACATCCTCGAAGTACTTCTGGAAGATCGCGCGGTAATCCCAGAGACGCAATCGGTTGTGGTTGCTCGTCGGGTTCAGCCAGCCATACCAAGCATTGCTCGAGTACGTCAGCATCTGGAACGGATACTTGAAGAAGTGGTCGCGCAAGTCGACATAGTGTATATGGAGACCGCCCTGCTGGGTGAGGCGGGCCAGGCCTCCGGTGATGCCGTCGGCATCATCGACGTGCTCATAGACCGAGTTACTGAACACATAGTGGCAGGCGGGCAGATCGTCGGAAGGGCTGAGATCCCGCACGTCCGCCTGCAGCAAGGTCATACAATCGGATCGAGGCCGCGGACGCCCGTCCTTCTCGGAAAGGTATTTACCGTATCGGGTCATCAGTGCCGCGTTGTGGCTGTCATCGGGAGGCGCAAATCTCTCGCAGAGAACGACATGCGAAGCGCCCGCCTCCAGCAAGCCCAGGCCAACGTCGAACCGCCCGCCGTAACCGAAGAGGAGTACGCGCGTTCCTTTGATGGACTGGCCACGCTGAGCAAGTATGTCAACGTAGCGAGCCACCGCCGATTCCGGTTCGGACGTCTCCAAGCCCGGACGGATCACCACGGATCTCAGCAGGAGGAAGCGTGTGAGGCGCTCTGGCATGAAGTGCCGCACCAGACGAGGCAGTACGTAGGGCAGATTCATCTAGGGCAGCACTCCGGTGCAGTCGATCGGCGCTTTGCGAGGCGCAAGCAGCTCCACGTGTACATCCGTCAATGTATCCTGCTCCTCATAGTAACAGAGCACCGGCTTCGTTACCCACTTGACCCATGCATCGTTCTCTTCCCCGAACCCGTAGTCGCTACCGCGTATCGGCGTCCGCAGCGGATCGCTGATGACAAGAGAGAAGCGGTGAGCCGCCAAGTCTTTGTAAAAGGGATCGAAGTAGGCCCGGTTCCCGCTCAGCGCCTCATCCATCATCTGTTTCTTTTCGTACTCCGGGATCAGGGAAACGTCCTGGAGATAGCCAAACGTCAAGAGCTGCCGCTGATCCATGAACAGGACATCACCCTTAGCCTGCGCTGTGCGAACCGCAGCCTGGAGTTTGCCGAGATCACTCGCCGTCGCTTCGTCGGAAGGCAGCGAGCCAAGATCCCTGGGCCGTGCCGCACCAGTAAGCGTCATGAGCCAGTTCTCATCTCCCGCGAAGCTGATCGGAGAGAGAGACATGAGCGGCTGGAAGGCAGGTAGAGCGATCACCAGAATCAGGAGTGTCTGGAGCAACAGCCGGGATGAAGATACAGAGCGGACCCACAGAGCGCCGGAACTCCTCCAGGCCAGCGCGGCCGCGAACAGCAGGCCGATCAGGAACATGTCCATGTTGTGGAGGTCGCCGCCTCCGCCGATCTTGGTGCTGATCACGAGGCCGACCGCAAGGAACAGGAGCGACGGCAGAACAAGCGCAGCTCTCTGCCAGAGGTTCAAATTCCAGTCGTTGAAAGAGAGATAGACAAGCAGGGCGAGCAGCGGCCCAGCAGCGAGGGCGAGACCCAGCAGGATGCCGGAGCCATAGGTTGCATTCGGGAACAGCCGGTA
Organism: Anaerolineales bacterium; assembly: GCA_035498395.1. Taxonomy (GTDB): domain Bacteria; phylum Chloroflexota; class Anaerolineae; order Anaerolineales; family Villigracilaceae; genus Fen-1038. The sequence goes on along the minus strand of DATKAF010000218.1, from coordinate 3,639 downwards.
CCACAGCAATGCCTGCGAGGAGGCAGCGCCCGTCACCGTCGAGACGCTAACGCCACCCGAAGCCGCCCCGCTTGCGCTGCTGTGTATGCCAAGGTCCCAATGAAACAAACCCAAGAGCCGAGGAAGCAGTAGACTCCCAAAGAGCCCGGCGACGCCCAGGGCGGCGGAGCGCATCCATGTCCGGCCGAGCATACGGTTGCCATTTGTGGCGGCGGACCCGAACTCGAGCATTACGATCCAGATGGCGGGAGCAAAGATCCACGTGAAGCGGCTGATTTCCGCAAAGTACCCCGACGCGAGCAGGAGGGGCACAGACAGCCACAGAGGGCCGCCCCATGCAATGGCAACCATGGCCGCGCACACCAGTAGTGGTGGGTGGATGGGACCCTGGCTGAGGAACATAAATCCCCAGATGCCCGCCAACACCCAAGAGGCGCCGCGCGGTTTCTGATGAGGACGGAACGCAAGCAACCCAAGAAGGAGGTAAGGCAGGACATCGAGGACGGCAAGCCAGGCCCGCTCCATCGTGATGGAGACGTGAGGCAGCAGGAAAGGCAGCGCGCCCACCAGTTGGCGGCCGGGCTCCAGGTAGGCTGAGGGCGGATCCGAGGGCGGATAGGCGTACAAATGCGAGGCGAAGGCCAGTGAGTAATCCCAGAGCCGGTTTCCCTCTGACCAGCCCAGCGCGAACGGGTAGCCGGTGACGGCGCCGAACGGCACGAAGGCAATGAAACATGCTCCGGAGAGGAGCAGGGCGATCAGAATAGAATCCCAACTCCAGACCCGACTCGCACTGGTCTCAATGAAGAATGCCGCGCTCGCCACCACGAGAGCCCAGATCAGAAGGCGCGTGTACGTCTTGCTGAACACAATCCCCCACGGCGAATATTGCAGGAACCAGACGGGCAGAAGCAGCAGGATTGCGGCGATCACCCAGCGGAAAGCGCGCAGGCGGATGCGGCCCCGCGTGAGGCCATCGGAAATGCGGTGAAGCGTTGATGGCTGCCACAAGGCCAGTGCAGCCAACGCTAGGCACGCCAGGCAGAATGCGACGAAGACGAGAAAAGCCAGCCCCCATTTGAGCGAAAACCCGCCTGCCAGCGTGCCGGTCCCCAGTGCGACGTTGTAGAACTCTGCCGCGGCATCATACAGCAGCAACGCCGCCAGCAACAGCAACACCGCGCGGACTGCGGCGGAGCTTATTACGGAGACCTTCACGCGCGTGCCTCCTTGCGGGCGCGGAGCAGCGCTTCGTACTGCCGGCACATGATGTCCACAGTGTAGCCGCGCCGGATCGTCTGCCGGGCAGCATTGCCAAGGCGACGTCGCTCGGCAGCATCGCCCAGCAATCGCAGGATGGCATCCGAAAGAGCCAGTGGATCATCCAGCGGTACCAGCAGCCCGTTCTCGCCATTATGGATGATCTCGTCCACGCCCTGAACGCCGGTGGCAATGACAGGCAGTCCCTCGCTCATGGCTTCGAGCACGGCGTTGGGCATCCCTTCAAAACGTGACGGAAAGACAAACAAGTCGGCCAGTGAGAGCAGCGCGGGGACATCGTGGCGCACACCGAGGAACTGGACACGGTCCGCGATATTGAGCGAGCGCGCCTCTTCTTCGAGCTGGGCGCGCAGGACACCGTCACCCGCGATCAGTATGCTGGCATTCGGGGAGTCGTCGAGCACGCGTGGGAAAGCTCGAAGCAGCACGGAATGAGCCTTCTGATAACGCAGGCGGCCCACGCTCAACAGCACGGGAGCGCCATCGGTCAGGCCGAGGCTCTGCCGCAGGTCTGCGGAGTGCGCGGACGCGGGGCCGGCTGGCACGACTCCATTGGCGATCTTGACGATCTTCCGCGGATCGACACCTTCCGCGATCGCGTCGTCACGTACGCGCTCGGCAACCACCACCAGGCAATCGGCGAGCCAGGAGTTGACCACGATGGCGTGCAGCCGCTCGAGCAGCCTCGACAGGCCCTCGATCTTTCCACGGTGCGAGGCGATACGATTGGGGATTCCTGCCATCCATGCCAGCGGCAGGCCAATCAGCGTGGCATGGTGCGCAAACGTGACAATGGCCGTGCAGGGGGAGGCCCGCAGCATGCGGAAGAGCCGGTAGACGCCGCGCAGGAACCGCGTCGCCTGCACAAACAGGTTGCCGGTAGGCGGCGCGAAGCCCAGGTCGTAGATGGGCACGTCATATTCCGCGCACCACAGGGGCAATAAGTGCTCCTTGTCGTACAGGAACGCCACGGCTACAGAATAGCCATGGTCCTGAAACCAGGATGCCTGCAGCAAGAGGACGCGCTGCGAGCCGCCGGTTGCCATCTGAGAACCCAGAAACAAGATCCTGGATTTGCCCGGCTCCGTCGGTGTGCTATTCAAATTCGGGCGCTCCAGCCGGGACGAGGACGATGCACAGAGGCGATAACTCCATACCGGGCGCGCGGATCAGGCGCGGGCACGCCCATACAGGCCCTCAGATAGGTAGCCTGCCTTTTTGTCGGCCCGGTTCTCAAATAACAATGATACCAGTACTATTTTGCCGGACTCATGCAGGAGGCGGCGGGAGTTGCAGCGCCTCGACGGTCTGGTCCAGCACTGTATCAAGCCTGAACTGCTGCAGCCACGCCAGCTCCACATACTTGCGCTCACCGCCCAGATTGCGGAGGATGGGCGAAGCCATGGCGTGAGCATCGCCTACCGGAACGAGATCGCCATACGCGCCGTCTGCAAGTATCTCACGCGAGCCGCCAGGACAATCGGTACTCACAACCGCGCACCCGCTCGCCAGTGCCTCGATCAAGACGGTTGGCAGACCCTCGTACAGTGAGGAGAGAACGAACACAGCAGAATGCCGCATGAAGGAGCGCACATCGGAGACGAAGCCGGGCAGGTCTGTATCGTTCGCAACGCCAAGTTCCCGCGCAAGAGCCAGCAGGTTGAGGCGTTCCTCGCCCTCTCCCAGGACAACCAGGCGCGCAAAGCGTTGGCGGCGAACCTCTGAGAAGGCCCTGATCAATGTCGGGAAGTCCTTCGCCGGAGTGAGGCGCCCAACCGCCAAGACAACAGGCGGACAGCCGTCTCGATACCACGGATGTGCAGGCCGTGAGGCGCCCGCCGCATCCGGCACGGGCTCCAGCACCGGGTTGTAGATGACGTCAATGCGTGAGGCATGCAGACCCAGGTAACGCTCGGCATCCTTCGCTACCGCCCTCGAGACGGCGATGATCATATCCGCGGAGGGATACAGCCAAGACAGCAGACTCTTCTCGAGCATCTTCTTCCATGGTGCGCGGCGTTGAGCGGATGTCGTATTCTCGATCCGAATGGCAAGGCGGCTCCGGGACCGCGCAAGCCGGTGTGCAATGATGGCGATCAGGTTGGTCAGGGGCAAAGAAGAAACCAGTACCTGCGGCTGCTGACGGCGCAGGTACTTCATCAAGCGCGGCAAGGCGAGATAGCTGTTACGCGCAGCCAGATCGATGACTTGTACCTCGGCCGAGAGCTCCTGGAGATGGACACCGGCGGCTCGTACCAGCACCATATCGACACGATAGCCGCGGGCTGATAAACCGTTGGCCAATGCAGCGACCATTTTCTCGGCCCCGCCTCCCCGAAGATGCGGCAGGAATAAGGC
>DATKAF010000217.1:0-6936 GCA_035498395.1 Anaerolineales bacterium | reverse complement strand
CGGGGGAGGGCTAGATCCGGCGAGGAGCGCGCCTATCGCGGCTGCCCCTGGCCTGGCAGACAAATCGATGGACGTGCTCTCCCTCTCGGCCGCCGAGCTGCTGGACCAGTACCGCAGCAAGCGGCTCTCACCTGTCGAGGTTACGCGCGCCGCGCTCGACCGCATAGCCAAGCTGCAACCGACCTATAACGCATTCGTCATGGTTGGAGAGCGCGAGGCGATGCAGGCTGCACGCGAGTCGGAAGCGCGCTGGCGGCGCGGTGAGCCGACCGGCCTAGTGGATGGCCTGCCGACTACGGTCAAGGACCTGCTGCTGCTCAAGGGCTGGCCGACGTTGCGCGGATCCCGCACGGTGAACCCGGACCAGCCCTGGGACGAAGACAGCGCTGCGGTGGCGCGCATGCGCGAGCAGGGAGCCGTGTTCCTGGGGAAGACCACCACGCCCGAGTTCGGCTGGAAAGGCGTCACCGACAGCCCGCTCACCGGTGTCACGGCCAATCCGTGGGATACGACCAAGACGCCCGGCGGCAGCAGCGGCGGCGCCGCGGTTGCGGCGGCGCTCGGCATGGGCGTCATGCACATCGCCACCGACGGCGGCGGCTCGATTCGGATTCCGGCCGGCTTTTCCGGGCTGTTCGGGTTCAAGCCGACCTTCGGACTGGTGCCCGTGCACCCTCATCCGCCGCCTTGGACGTTGTGGCACCAGGGCCCCATCTCGCGGTCGGTGCACGACGCTGCGCTGATGCTGACGGTTATCTCGCGTCCCGATGTGCGCGATTTCTACGCTGCGCCGCCGCTCAACGTGGACTACCGGCAGGGGCTCGATGACGGCATCCGCGGCATGCGCATCGCATACAGCCGCACGCTGGGCTATGCCAGAGTCGACCAGGAGATCGCCGCGCTGGTGGATCGAGCGGCGCAGGCCTTGCGCGATCTCGGCGCGCAGGTGGAAGAAATCGACCTTGCTCTGGAGGATCCGATCAAGATCATGCAGCCCCTCTGGGCCGTCGCGCTGGCCATCGCAGTGCAACCGCTCTCAGCGGACCAGCGCAAACTGGTGGAACCGGGGCTGCTCGAAGTGGCGGAACCAGGGTCGCGCCTGAGTGCGTTGGAATACCGTGCGCTCGAGAAGGAACGCGAAACGCTGGCTCGACGCATGAACTTCATGCATCAGCAATACGACCTACTGGTCACGCCGCAGCTCGCAACCACCGCGTTTGACGTGAACCACGAAGTCCCTCCCGGCAACCGCATGAAGCGCTGGTGGGAGTGGTCACCATTCACTTACCCCTTCAACCTGACTCAGCAGCCGGCAGCAAGCGTGCCGTGCGGGTTTGCCGGCAACCGGCTGCCGGTGGCCATGCAGCTGGTCGGCGCCAAGTTCGCCGACGCTAAGGTGCTGCGTGCTGCCCGCGCTTACGAGCGGGCCCATCCGTTCGTCATGCCGGGGTTGTCCGTGGCGGGAATGACCGTTTAAGAGCTCGGCTCGTCGGGTTCACTGCATAACGGGAACCGGCAGTACATGCCGCACGTGAAGCTGGAACCGACGCGAGAGTCCATACCTCAGACGAGAGGCGTACCAATCCCAAGCCAGGAGGCGGGCACCTTGTCCCTCCGCACTTGAGGGGCGAGTGACCGTCGTGTACCGGTGAGGGTCTTCGGAGCGTCAGCTAGCCTCATGCGCGGGAGAACCCATACCACGCCCATACCGCCGTTTACCTGTTAGCATGGCTATTGATGCCCACTCCTCAGCAGGCCGCGTACGCGCAGGTCCAGTTGGACATCCAGGCCGAGCTTGAATCGATCGCTTTGCAGTACCAGATCCGGCCTGGAGACCTGGAAGTCGAATGGGACGGCGGGACAATGGAGATGGTATCCGCTACCCATGTGCTGGTGATCTCCATGCCCAACGTGGCCTACCCCGTAACCGTGCATCTGGATCATGAGGCACTGGTGAGCCGCGACCGATTGCACTACCTTCCGAGGTTAGAGGAGGCGATCGCTGAACTTAAAGATGCCGTGCGACGAAAATAGGACGTGCAAACAGCCGGCGCGGCTCACTTGGGCAAGGCAATAGAACAAACTGGGTCGAAAGCGCCGCAGTCGCGAACCGGGCCACTAGCTGCCGTCCGACGACGGCCGCCAACCCGACATTGATGTTAGCGACATCTGGCGTTTTCGGATAAATTGGAACCCACGGCCGTCTTCCTTTAACGGGCTGTCCGGCGGCCATGATGCAGAAAGCTGAGGTGGCCCATGAACGCAAATATCGATTCGGAGCTTGTCGGATTGTTTGGTCGGTGGACGCTCGCCACCGCGCAAGTTAAACGCCTCGACGATCTGAACATTGACCCCGACGCCATCATAAAGGCCGCACAGCTGATCATCGAGGCCCGCGGTCACCCGGAGCGTCAGCGCGCGATCGTCGACGCTCTGGATGAGGATACCGCGGTTGCGGTATGCATTTGGCTCCGTGATCCTGCAAATGCGTCCAGTCTCCTCAAGCACGCCAGAGCAACACCACGCAAGCGAGCGTGAGCGTTTGGCGGGCAAAAGTGCATTAAGTTAGGCCTCTTTCACGTCACGTGCTGTTTTGGAGGTAACAATGGCTACCGGTACTGTTAAGTGGTTCAACCCCGGCAAGGGCTTCGGCTTCATTCAGCCTGACGATGGCTCGAAGGATGTTTTCGTGCACATCTCGGCTGTGGAGAGCTCAGGACTCGGCACCCTGACGGAGAAGCAGAAAGTCTCCTACGAGGTGGAACGAGGACGGGACGGCAAGTCGTCCGCGGTCAATCTGAAGGCCCTCTAACGCCGCGAAGCGACGCAATTATCACCCGACGACCGCTACGGCTATGTACCGCGAGATTGCGGCTGCCGAAAGCTGAATCCCTCCTCAAGGTATTCGGGTGTTGGGGCTCAACCGCGAGCCGCCTCATAACCGCGTCCACCGTTCGTGGACAAGGTCAATCTGCGTCATTTTCCCGAGGTCGCAGGTCGGCCAATTCCAACTTCTCGTCTGTCTGCGTGCCGCGCAGCACGATGCGACCCTTACCTTCCAGCGCCCTTTGTCTAAGGCATGAAAATGAGCGAACGAAAACTGATCTGCTCAGGTTCGAGCTTCGAAAAGCTGGCCAGCTTCAGCCGGGCGGTGGTAGACGGGGATTGGGTATTTGTCTCCGGGACCACCGGCTATGACTACAGCACGATGACGATCTCGCCTGACCTCGAGGTGCAGACGCGCCAGACCTTCGCCAACATCTCCAGTGCGCTAGCGCAGGCGGGCTGTACTCTTGACGATGTGGTGCGGGTGCACTACTACCTCGCCGACCAGTCGTATTTCGAGAAGGCGGCGCCGATCTTCGGCGAGTACTTCAAGAATGCGCGGCCTGCCGCGACTGCGCTGGTCTGCGGGCTGGTGAGTTCGGCGATGAAGATCGAGATCGAGGTGACGGCCCGGCGCCGCGGAGCGGCTGTCGGTGCGCGTGGGGCGCAGGACGTCTACACGCCGGGGCGATCTTAGCACCCGCGTGGCCGCAAAGACGCAGAGGAACCCAGAGACAGACAAGATCACCAACCCGATGGCGCGGTTGAAATTCCCCGAGTTAGCTCTCCAATTTGCCGATTACATAAACAAGTTGACGCCTTCTATTCATAGAACACGCGGAGTTACGGTCCTTCAGCCTCAGCACCAGGACAGCTGGCCGGGGGCGCCTTCAATTAGCTCGCGGATGTTCGCCTCGATGATGCGATAACCGACGTTGCCGCTCAGGCGCTGGCGGCCCTCGTTGAACAGCAGAGTGGGGCTGGCCTGAATGCCGTGAGTGCGGGCCAGGTCCAAATCGCCGCACAGCGCGGCGTGCGCTGACCCGGTATCTAGGATGTTCTGGATCTCGGCGACGGGCAGTCGGATCTTCTCGGCAATCCCGAGCAGAGTCTCGCGCTGTGCAACATCGGCCCCGTCCTTGAAGAAGGCTTCGCGTACCGCCCAGGCGGCGCAGGACAGCGCGCCCGGGGGCGCACTGCCGTCAGATTCGAGCAGTCTGACAGCACACAGGAATAGGTGACTCGGCATCGAGGACTGCGGTGTGGTGCGAACCCAGACCCCTGGATCGAGCGCTACGTGCCCGAACTGACCGCACACGGTCCTGACATGCTCGCTGTAGCCCCGCATGCCGCCACGATCCTTCCAGGACGCCTCCATTTTCTTGGGCACATCTCCGAAGACGTGGAGGTAGCGGTACTCCAGCTCGACCGAGCCAGAGAAATGTCTCAGTAGCTCGTCAATACGGATTTGGGACACGTACGCCCAGACGCAGAGCGTGTCCGAGAAGTGCATGATTCGAATGGGTTCGACCCCAGCCTCCCGTCTGTACCCAATCCGCGTCGGCGCTAGCGCGGTGTCCGTTTGAGCCTGGCTACTTCACAGGCGCCGGAGCCTGCATCTGCAGCTGCTCCATCATCTGTTCCATCATCATCTGCATCATGTCCATGCGGTCCTGCATCATGTTCCCGCGCGATTTCGGATCCATCGTCGCGCCGCCGTGCATCCCCTTCCCGTTTCCTTGGCCCATCATTCCCATCATCATCCCGCCACCCATCGTGCGCATGTCCTTCATCTGCTCCTGCATGGTTTGCATGTGCTCCTGCAGCAGCTTCTGGCGCTCCTTCGGGTCAGTCGTCTGCTGGATGCGGTTCATCTGTTCTTGCATCGTCTTCATCCGCTCCTTCATCTGCGTCATCTGCTTCTAGGTGTCGGCGCTCTGCTCCGCAGCTTGGACCGGTGCGAGGGGAACCGTCAGAGCAAGGGCCACCAGTGAGGCGTTAAGCCAGCGATACATTTTCAACCTCCGTCTAGATTTAACGCAGATAATGATGCCCTCCTCAGTTTTGGCAGAGTTGACCTAGGTCAAGCAGCAGAAGGACTGTGGGGAGGAGCGAGCGGCAGGCCCAGCATCTCATGCGGCAGCGGCCGGTTGATCTTTGACCGTCGGTGGAACACACTCGTCAGTCTGTGGTTTGGTTGCTCAGTGTCATGTTCCCGGCTGCGATGAGCAAGATCAAACCGCCTCGAGGGAGAAGATGATGCGCTTGCGATCCATCGTTTTCCGCGCGTTCGCCGCCGCGGCCTTTGCCGCAGCAGTCAGCGTGTCCCTGCAAGCTCGTGCGCAGCTAAAGGAAGTGAAGATCGGCGTCATCTACGACTACACCGGCCCGTTCGCCGCTGCCGGCTCGCAGGCCAACGCGCTCGGCACCAAGATCGCCATCGACATCATCAACGAGCGCGGCGGGGTCGAGGGCTACAGAATCGTGCCCATCTACGTCGATGCGCAGTCCAAGGCCGAGGTGGCGATCAACGAAGCCACACGCCTGCTCGATCAGGAGAAGGTGAATCTCGTCATGGGTATGTACTCCAGTGCGCACTGCGTGCCGCTGGCGCAAAAAGTGGACGCCGCGAAGCAGTTCATGTGGATAAACACGTGCATTGCATCGAGCGTGCTCAAAGGCAAGAACCTGCGCTACGTGTTTCGCGCACAGGTTCATTCCGATCAGTTTGGTGCCGCCTCTTGCACCTTCCTGAACGAGAACGCCAAGGCCAAGCTTGGCAAGGATCCAAAGGATCTGAAGGTCGCGATCATCTATGAAGACGGCCCCTACGGCAGCGGCGTCGCCGCGGGCAATGAGCAGACCTGCACGAAGTACAGCATGCAGATTGTGCTCAAGGAGGGTTACACGGCGACGGCGCCCGACCTCTCCAGCCTGGTTACCAAGCTGCGCCGGGTGCACCCCGACGTGATCCTGCATACCGGCTACAACCCCGACATCACGCTGTTCTGGCGCCAGGCGCGCGAGCAGGGACTCAAATGGGCGGCGCTCATCGGTCACGGTGCGGGCTACAGTCAGTACGACAAGCTGCGCGAAGCGTTCGGCAAGGACTCCGAGTTCATCTACACCGTGGATCCGGTACCCGCGCAGCTGCTCGATCCCACGGCTCTCTCGCCCGGCCTGGGTAAGCTGACGCTGGAAATGGTCAAGCGCTACAAAGCCGAGACCAAAGCCGACCAGGTGCCGTTACACCTCTCGATTGGCTTCAATCAGACCTGGATCTTTCTCAGCGATGTGTTGCCGCGCGCGATCAAGAAGTACGGCGGGACGGATCCAGAAGCCCTGCGCAAGGCCGCGCTCGATACCGACATCCCTGACGGTGGCACGATCCAGGGCTACGGCGTCAAGTTCTTCCCGCCGGGCACTGAAATGGCGGGCCAGAATGAGCGCTGCTCGCCGGTTGTGATGCAGTACATCGGCGGCAAGGCCGAAGTTGTGTGGCCGGCCCGGTTGCGCACTGCGGAGCCGGTACTGCCCTGGCCCAAGAGCCACAGCTATTCCAACCAGCAATAGCCTGGATGGAGCGCCTGCTGCTTCCAAGAGTCGGCGACCGCGGAGCTGTAGTCGAAGCGATCGCGTGGAACCGTGCCAGGACCGATGCTCGAGCACGCAATCAGCCACGGCAGGGCGAGTAAACTCACCCGCCAGGTCCACACGTTCCAGTGCATTTCATTTCTCCGTGGCGCGGAGGTGACGCCAGCAGCAGAAGCAGCCAACCGACCGCGAGGGTTGCGGAACTCCGCCGCGCTATGATATGCGAGCGTTACTCGCTTACCTTGTTGTTGCGCGCAGCCCGCATGAGCTTCTTCTCGTCCTCAGGTGTGAGCTTCGGCCGGTCGATGGTCAAGGTTAGCTTGATGAGCTTGCCGGTAAACGTGAAGGGCACTTGATAGTCCTGATCGTCGACCGGTGTGCCGGTGTCGGAGCCGACGTCGAGGTTCTCGTCCCACTGAAGGATCAACGGGATCGTGTGCTCCATCGTCTGGCGTGCGACATCTTTGCCGTCGACCCTCATCACGCCGGTGCCGCTGCGGCCGATGCCGCTCATGC
>DATKAF010000216.1:0-3162 GCA_035498395.1 Anaerolineales bacterium | reverse complement strand
TCGCCGTTTCGGAACCGATACTGTCCGCTTTTCACAAACATCGCTTCGACGCCGAACTTCGAACTGATCAGGTGCCTCCATTGGTTCCAAGTCGGGTCAAACGCAAGAGGTAGCGAGATCTGGTCCAGGATCAATTCCGCTTTTCGACGGCTGTCACGGTAGACGGCATGGCCATCGAAGAACTCGACTTTCCTGAGAGGAGCACGGAATCGCCGCTCCCGACGATCCGGGAGGAACGACAGGATCTTCTTGGCAAAATAAGTTTCGCGGTCTGGCGAGAGTTCCCCGGCAACGAGCAACTCTCCAAAGCCGCCGTAAGGGAAGAGCGCGGGCGCGTCTGGGTCGCCGAGCAGGGTCTGATAGCAGGATCGGAGATCCGGACGCGCGAGGAGATTGAAGGCGCGCTCGACGGCCTGTAATTGGTCTTTGGACGCAGCATCCGTCTGAAGCTCGAGCAGTCGCACCTTGAGAGCAAGCCTGAGATCCACAGGTCCGGCCGAGGGAACGGTCCCCAACAAGTCGAAAAGAGTCTGCTCTTCGCAGCCAGGACGTCTTCGATTGCTGAAGTAAAAGTAGTCCCGAACGGCTGCATTGGGAAGATGAATATGCCTGACGCCGAGTCGGCTGCCAGTGACCGCCGCGCGGACGAAGTATGCGCCCCGCTTGTCAGGTTTTGGCTGCGTCACATAGCCGATCGGCGCGCTGTAGAGTTCCCTTGGGCGACGCGATGTGTTTTGAACGATGCGAAGTTCTCGATTCGGATCGACGGCCGTAGGGTCGAACTCGATCTCGTCTGAGATGTGGACAAAACCCGCAAGGAAGCGGGAAATCGTCAGAGAGGCCCCGTCAGAAAGCAGGCACTTGATCCCCGAACCGTCCGGCTGCAGCTTTGTAACCCGTTGGCACGCGAGGGGCGCTGGTACCTGGGTCGGGCCTGTGGCAACGGATGGCATTGCGAACTGACCTCACATGATCCGCTCGGTCGGGAGCGGGAACATTCGAAAACCCTCCGGCAGATCAAACGTGGCATGGCCGGTCGCCAGTAGTAGCGATTCGGCGTCATCCAGGGCGTTCTGCAGATCCAGCGGCATCCGCACCGGCTCCTCTTGCTGGTCCAGGCCCAGCCCAAGCCTGGGATCAGTGTCTTCAGCGTCGTCAGGGGCCGCGGCAATCAGCGCCGCGTCATCCAAGAGGGCGCAGACGTCTGCATCATCCCGGTCCATGCAGGGAGGCGCTCCGCAAGCCGGACAGACTGGCTGCGACTCGTTCAACTCGTCAAACTCAGCACCGCACTCCCAGCAACGCATAGTTCATACTCCGGCCTCAGTGTAAACGGGAACCAAGGGTTTCCGCAAAAGTCTCGAAATCCGGACGCAAGGTATCAACTGCGGGAAGGCTGTCGTTTGTCGAAAAGTATCTTGTTTCCTGCACATTACAGACAGCCTGGAGGGGCGACGTCCAATGCTCCTCAAGCTGGTTTAGCCAACGATGGCGAGAACGCCGGGAGAGCTACCTGACCGATTCCATTACCCATTGCCCAAGACATTGAGGAGCCCTCTATGGCCCACCCGTTTCCGCTGTTCGAGCAGATCTGGACCCCACCCCGTGAGGTGTTGGTTACTCCCGAAATCACCTCCGCCATTGAAGGAGGGGCAGCCGTAGCAATCGGAGTGTCTGGCGGCAAGGACTCGGCGGCTACTGCCCTGGCGACCATAGACTACCTCGAAGATGTAGGGCACCGCGGTCCCCGCGTACTGATTCACAGTGACCTTGGTCGTGTGGAGTGGCGCCAATCGCTGCCGGCGTGTGAGCGGCTCGCCGTCCGGCTCGGACTGGAGTTGATGGTAGTGCGGAGGGAGACCGGGGACCTTGTGGACCGCTGGCGCTTGCGTTGGGAGAATAACGTGCGGCGGTACGCAGAGCTGAGTTGCGTGAAGCTCATCCTGCCGTGGTCTACGGCCTCGATGAGATTCTGTACTTCAGAACTAAAGACCTCGATCATATGCCGGGCATTGGTTCAACGCTTTCCAGGCCAGACCATCCTATCGGCCACGGGCATCCGCAGGCAAGAAAGTCCGAATCGTGCCAAAGCGCCTGTGTCGAAACAACAACCAAAACTGGCCAGCGCTTCTCGGCGCACCCAGGGGCTGGACTGGCACCCGATTCTCGACTGGAGCACACAGCAAGTGCTCGCGTATCTGGAAGAGAAAGAAAGCCCACTACACGAGGCCTACACACGGTATGGCTCGACCCGGGTTTCATGCTGTTTCTGTATCCTGAGTTCGCAAAAGGATCTCGCAGCAGCTGCCAGATGTGCGGAAAACCAAGCGGTATATCGCGATCTGGTCGGCTTGGAGGCGGCGTCGACGTTTCCGTTTCAGCCAACGCGCTGGCTGGCTGACGTTGCCCCGCATTGGCTTACCGCGGAACTGCGCCAAGCGGTAATTGTCGCTAAGACACGTGCGCGGCGCCGCGAAGCCGCAGAGGCGGAGATTCCACAACACCTGCTGTATGCCGAGGGCTGGCCGAGAACGGTCCCTACAGCAGCCGAAGCTTCGCTGCTGTGCGATGTCCGCCGCGAGGTCGCTACGGCGGTCGGCATCGAGGTCGGCTACACAACGCCTCTGGAAGTGATTCGCAGATACGAAGAACTCCTCAGCAGCGGTGTTGGAACCGCCGCGTGATAGAGAACCGATGCGGGCGGTTCATCTGTAGCTGACGCTACGAAGCACCCGCAGGGCAGATTCACATCCGAGCAATTCCAAAACGAGGAGCCATGAGAATGGCCAAACCAGTAACGACCATACTGTCCTACGGCATGGGCGTCGAGTCCTCAGCGATCCTGCTGCGCTGGATCATGAGCCCGGTGACGAGACCGTGCTCGTTGGAAGATCTGATCGTAATTACGTCCCAGGTTGGCGACGAATACACCGACACCGGTCGCGACGTGGAGGCCCACATCCTTCCACTGATGCGTGAACAGGGGATACGCTACGTGCAGGTCGCGCGACATGGTCATTTCGAAGGTGACGGTATAACGGTGCTCGACGATTCCCGCACGCCTGCCAGGGTGTTCCTGGAAGGCGACTACAAACTCTCGGATGAGCTGAAGCGGAACGGAACGGTACCGCAGTACGGCGGTGTCCACCGCTGCGCGCTGAA
>DATKAF010000215.1:0-67549 GCA_035498395.1 Anaerolineales bacterium | reverse complement strand
CCTATGTGCCAAGTGAGCAGCGACAGCGCCTCACGCGGGTCCATCTCGCGCAGGTGCATCGGCTCCCCTTGGTACGGATTGTTCACGTACGAATACTGCCCGCTGTTGAACCCCTGCACTGGTATCGGCGTTCCACCCGGCAGGATCACCCCGAACGGGCATACCAACCCGCACATCTTACACCCGATGCAGAGTGTCTCGTTAAGCTGCACCGTGTTCAACCGGATGGCGATCGCCCTGACCGGGCAGACCGTCGCGCACGGCGCATCATCACACTGCCGGCATTGCACCGGCATCGTGCCGCTCGGCGTATAGCTCACGATCAGTCTCGGGTATGCTTGCAGGCCCGCCTTGCGGTGGTTCTCAACGCAGGCAGCCTGGCACGCAAAACAGCCAATGCATCGCCGTGGATCGGCAACCACAAAAGGATTCATGCTCTCTCCCACTTGGCACGGGCACGTCGGCGTGTCACAATATCGACCCGTTCAAACGTCTGCTTGAGGGTACGTCTCGAGCCTATGAATTACAAAACGCCTGCCTCTCGGCAGGATTCGGGACTTTCTGCACAGCTTTCATCCACAATGGCCTCCGTTGTACCGAAATGGCAAACAGACAGGCGCACCTCCATCCTTTGGCGTGGACGAAGTTTGTATGAGTGTTTCCCCCCTAGTAAAATTGTGAAAATACTCACTTTTGATGATTTTATGTCATCTGGAATCAAAAGTCAATTGAAACGTGACATACGTCCCTGTCTCACGTGACGCCCGTTCCTTGCCGTATTGTGATATTTCGTCTCAGCTCGGCTCCTAACCTTTACAATTAAGGTCCTATTACCTATAATCGCCATCCTCGCTGCCCTACCGGCTCGGTGACCCTGCCTTGTCCCGCTTACAGATGCTTTTATTATGGAGGAGACTACCATGGGCGATGAGATCCGCATCTCCGGCAATTACAGCAACGTGATCCTGAACATCAAGTCCACATTGACGAATGTGCAGCAAACCGTTGGCACGATGCCGGCAGTGGACGACGCCTCGCGTCAGGAGGTCCAGCGTCTACTCGGGCAGCTCAGCAAGGAGCTGGAGCAGATTCCCACAAGCCTCCAGGAGCAGGCGCAAGCGGTCTCGGCCTCGGTCCAGGTCCTCGTGGACACCGCCAAAGCCCAACAGCCCAACAAGCCCATGCTCCAGATCACCGCCGACGGACTCAAGAAGGCAGCAGAGAACCTCGCCGGTGTCGCTCCGATGGTTGTCACCATCGCGGGCCAGGTGGTTACGGCCATCTTCCGGATGCGAGGTTTGGCCTGAACCCGCGTGGATCCGTAGCGGTATTCTCTGCGAAGCCGCGTCGATAAGAGCCGGCTCCCATGGCCGTTCCCGCTCCCCCGCCCGAGCCTCAGGCTGGCCCTGCCACGACCGCTGGCAGCGGCGATAGCATCAGCATCGCCGGGAATGTCATCAATTCCACCATCATCATCAAGTCCGTCGTCCGTGACGATCAGGTCACGGACCTCGAGTCCCTCCCCCCGGAACCCGGTGACCCGCCCTACAAAGGCCTGCAATACTTCGACGAGGCTGATGCCGCGCACTTCTTCGGCCGCGAGCAATTGACGGCTCGCCTCGTCGGCCGTCTGCATCGCTCGCGTTTCCTAGCCGTTGTCGGCGCCTCCGGGAGTGGCAAGTCCTCGCTTGTCCGCGCCGGCGTCATACCGGCTCTCAGATCTGGCGCTCCCCTCGCTGATGGCTCTTTGCCGCCCTTGGGCAGCCCCCACTGGTCCTATCGCGTCTTCAGCCCCGGCGGTCATCCGCTGGATGCCCTCGCCGCCGCCCTCTCGCAGAATGCTGCGCTGCCTAGCCAGGTCATGGGTCTGCGCGATGAGTTCCTCGCCGAGCCTCGCTCTCTCGCGGTCGCCGTGCAATCCCTGCTTGCCAGCGAGGCGGCCCCTCACCTCCTCCTGGTCGTCGATCAATTCGAAGAGCTGTTCACGCTGGCCCACACCGACGCCGAGCGTGAAGCCTTCATCAACGCCCTGCTTGCCGTATCCGGCTCGGATGATTCGCAGCCCATTACCGTCATGGTCTGCCTCCGCGCGGACTTCTATGCCCAGGTCGCCCAGCATGACCGGCTCCGCGAGCTGGTATCCCAGTATCAGGAGTTCATTGGCGCCATGAGCCGCGGCGAGCTTGTCGATGCCATCGTCGGCCCGCTCGCCAAGGACTCGTGGAAGATCCAGGAGGGGCTCGTCAAGGTCATCCTCGACGATGTGGGCTTCGAGCCCGGCTCTCTCCCCCTCCTCTCCCACGCCCTGCTCGAGACCTGGCAGCGCCGCCATGCCCGTACTCTGACCCTCTCCGGCTACGTCGATTGCGGCGGTGTGGATGGCGCCATCCGCGAGACCGCCGATAGCGTCTTCCGCGACCGCCTCCGCCCCGATCAGCAATCTGTCGCCCGCCTCATCTTCCTGCGCCTTGCCGAGCTCAACGATGACGCTCAGGACACGCGCCGTCGTGCCTCGTTCAGCGAGCTCATCACCCGCTCGACCGACGAGCTGACCATCCAGGCGGTCATCAACATCCTTGCCGATGCCCGTCTCGTGACCACCACGACTCTTGAGCCCGGCGATCAAAAAGTGGTCGAGGTCGCGCACGAGTCCCTGATCCGCGAGTGGCCCACCCTGCGCGGTTGGCTGAACGAGGATCGCCAGGGCCTCATCCTTCATCGCCAGTTGACCGATGCCGCCGAAGATTGGATCAAGAGCGGCCAGGACAATAGCATCTTGTTCCGCGGTTCGCGGCTGAAGCAGGTGCAGGACTGGGTGGCGAAAAGCGACAACGCAGATACCCTGAGCCTCCAGGATGCCGCCTTCCTTCAAGCCAGCCAGAATGAGGCGCGCAAACAGGCGCGCCGCGAGGCGCGTGTTCGGGCCACGCAGTTCGCGCTTGTTGGCCTCGCGGTTCTCCTTCTCGCGGTCGTCGTCTTCCTGGTGCATCCCAAACCGCCCGTCATGAACGCCCCCTACAACGTCGCCATTGCCGACATCGCTCAGGTGCAGCCCGATGGCACAGTGCGCGCCATCTCCGATGGCAGCGGCACGGCTCTCAGCCAGGGCCTGGCCTCCGCGTTGCAGCATGCCCTCGGCGACAACTCCTCCATCCTCGTCTGGAATGATCGCCTCGACCTCAAGAGCCGCGGCGTCCAGCTCGGCGCCTTGGAAACCGCCACGCCGCAGGAGCAGTCAGGCGCCGCGGCTGCCCTTGCCGAACGCTTGCATGCAGACATGGTCATCTACGGCGCGATCGATCAGCGCCAGCAGCCGCCCTCGCTTTCGGTCCAAATGTATCTCGTCCCGCGCCTTTCCGATGCGCAGGGAGAAGTCCAGGGCAACTTCCAGTTGAATGACCCGATTCCCGTTGCCGCCGGCCTTCAGGCTCCCGACGTCCGATCGAAGATCGCCCAACAGGCGAATTTCCTCGCCCTGCTGGCCCTGGCGCAATCGGAAGGCGGGCAGGGTCACACCCTGGAGGCATTGGAGTATTACCTCAAAGCCGCGCAGATCAACCCGGACTCCGATCTGCTGCAGTTCTTCATCGGCCGCGAGTATCTCTTCACCGTCGAGCGCAAGCCCATCCCGCCGGAGGCAGATTCCATCTTCGAGCAGAAAGCCCTGGACGCTCTGCAAAAAGCCCTCCAGCTTAACCCGCACAACGCCCGCGCCTACATCGGTTTGGGCAGCGCCTACGTGAAGCAGGCGCAGCCCATCGTCGATGCGGGCAACGCCTCCGGGCTGGATGCATCCGGCTTCCAAAAGGCCGGCGCATTCCTCGATCAGGCCGCTGCTGCCTACCAGCAAGCCTTACAGCCCGGCCTCGATTCCACCGGTTACGGCGTGCCCGTGCAAGATATCGCCCGGCTCGGCCTTGGAAACACCTACCTTCTGCGCGGTGTCGCATTGCAGGAGAATAACCAGAACGAACAGGCGCAGGCTGCTTTCCGGCAGGCTGTCCAGCAGCTTCAACATACGCTGCCTGCGTTTCAATCGCCTGAACTTGCCCGCTATCTCGCGCAGAACCGGCAGTTTCTTGGCAGCGCCCTCCAGTGGTCCGGCTATCTCTCGGAGCTGTCCGGCGACCCCTCCGCAGCGGCCCGCGCCTACCAGGATGCCGGTCAGCAGTTGAATGCCTGCATCGACATGGGCAAGACATCCTCCGACCGCATCATCACTTCCGATATTGTGCAGGATAACTGCCAGCCCATGCTTCAGCAGGTCGAGCAGCGTTTGAAGACGCTGGCAGGAGGTTCATAATGCCGCCTCGTCCTCCCACCCCTAGGATTCCATCCCGTTTGCCGCTTCTTCTGGCGCTCCTACTTTTGCCTGCCCTTGCGTGCAGCATGTTGGCGCCTTCATCCACTCCGGTGGTCGTCACCGTCATCGTGCAGCCCCCCACCCAGACCGCCGAGCCCGACTTGCCGCCCACGCTCGCCCCAACGGATCTCCCGCCGACCGCCGGTCCGACCTGCACCGTTCAGCAGAACGTCAACCTTCGCAGCGGCCCCGGCACAGCCTACGATCCTCCCATCGCCACCTTGACAGAAGGCACGGAGCTGATCCCTACCGCCTACAACCCCGTGGGCATTCCGGGCGGCTCGTGGGTGCTGGTCCAGGTCAAAGGGAAGAACGAGCAGGGCTGGGTCAGCGGCGGCACCCAGTTCGTATCATGCAGCGTGGAATTGGCATCCCTGCCATCCGCCGAGGCACCTCCCCCTCCCAAGCCTCAGCGCCCCGTCGTCAGCGCGGGCACGCCCGACGGCAACAATCTGGACCTCTTTCGCACCTCCCTCGATTTCGACCCTGATTACTTCCTCCGTATGTACGTGTTCTATTCCGAGGATCCGAATGAAAAGTTCAAGGCGAAGAACGACGGCCGCGACATCGATTCTGTTCAGTTCACGATTACCTCTCCGGATGGCGGCAAGACCTATTATGACCGGACCGAAAAGAATGCCGGCTATTGCATTTTTGGCGGCGGCGAGCCCGACTGCACGCCCTGGATCGTGGAGGACGGGCAATACAAATGGGAACAGGGCGGCGATCCTGTCAAATCCGGGAAGTATGGCCTGACGATCACCGTCACCGCCAGCAATGGCGAAGTTGGCAACTGGCTGTGGAACTCCAACTCGCGAAACCCCATTAAGATCGAGGTTCCGTGACTGCTGTCTTCACTCCAAAAAATCAAGAGCACCGCGGATGCGGTGCTCTTTCGGTTCGCACTTCGAGTGTCAGCTGACCGCTGACTGCTTCACATCACATTCATCGTCTCGAACACCGTGAGCTTCGCACCGCCTTGCAGCACTGGGCAGTCCTTCGCCAGCTTCACCGCCTCATCCAGTGAATTCGCTTCGATGATCGAATACCCGGTCGCCATCCCATCCACCGAGCCGTTCTTGACCGTCCCATCGCTCATGATGGCCTTCGCATTCGGCGTGAAAGGGTCCCCCTGGTCCACGACCGCCTTCCCGAGCTTGGAGAACCACGCGTCCCACGCCTTCATCACCTGCTTCGTCTCCGCCTCCGATTGGGGCATGCTTCCGCCGCTGTAAAGCAACACGTATTTACTCATTCTGATTATTCTCCTTTTTTTTGGTCTTGACTGATATGACGGCCCCCACTTGCAAAAATGTTCGCGCTTCTGCCGCACATTTCCTCCTTATTCCACCGTCATACATACCGGATAATTAGGAAGCCCAGTCGCCATGACGACCTCTCCGCACCAGCCGAATATCGACTACAGCCTGCGTCTCACCGCCGCCCTTCAGGGCAGCGCCGATGAGTTCAACGCGCTGACCGAGCCTCACCGCCGGGAGTTGCGCGTCCATTGCTACCGTATCCTCGGCTCCCTCACGGAGGCCGAGGACATGGTCCAGGAAACGTTCTTGCACGCCTGGCGCCGCCTCTCGACCTTTGAGGGCCGCTCCTCCTTCCGCGCCTGGCTGTATAAGATCGCCACCAATGCCTGCCTGGATGCCCTCGATAAGCGGCGCACCCGCCGCCTTCTGCCGGTCAATGCCGTTGCTGCCGCCGACCCTTACTCTCCGATTGCCCCTCCTCCTGCGGAGATTAGCTGGCTCGAGCCGTTTCCCGATGAGTGGCTGGCCGATCAGGCGGCCGCGAATCCGGAGACTCACTACTCGGCCTATGAAAGCGTATCGCTCGCTTTTCTGGCGGCTCTACAGACCCTTCCCCCGCGCCAGCGCGCCGTCCTCATATTAAGTGATGTGCTGGATTGGTCCGCCCAGGAGATGGCCGACCTGCTGGGTACATCGCCCTCTGCGGTCGCCAGTGCCCTCCGCCGAGCGCGCGTCACGATGGCAGCCTCGTATCACGGTCGTTCCCCTGAAGATAACAGTGCTCGTCCTCCCGACCCGCAGACGCGCCAGCTGCTGGACCGCTATGTCCATGCCTGGCAGACCGCCGATGTGGATGGTCTCGTCGATCTGCTTCGCGAGGATGCGGTCATGAGCATGCCGCCTTTCTCAACCTGGTACCAGGGCCGCCCCGCCATCCGCGAGTTCACCCTCAACGCCCTCTTTGCAGATGGGGGCATGTTCAAGGGTAAGGCTGCCGGTCGGTGGCGTCTCGTCCCCACGGCTGCCAACAGGCAGCCCGCCTTTGCCGTATATCAGGTGCTGGATTCCGGTGATCTCCAACCCACCGGGATTCAAGTGCTCACCTTCGAGCGCGGCGTATTGGCTGCTATTACCTGTTTCCTCGACCCAACCCTTACCCCGCGCTTCGTCTCTTCCTCCCCACCTCAAACCAAATCACTAGAGTAGGGTCACACAAGACTCTCGAATAAATGTTCTATATAATAGACCTGCCATTACTTGTCGATGCCTAAGGGCGCACTTGCGCTGGATCTACCAATGGCTATTCCCTTCCCGCTCCCGCCTCCCATGAACTATTCCCCTATTCCTATTCCCTGAACAATTACCCCGCTGCCTCCAGCGGGGTCATTGTTCCTCATTGTTTTTCTAGTGAGCATGCTGGAAAAATGACCGCTATTCACCCCCATATATGCCGAGCCTACGGGAAGTGGCAACCCGCGCGGCCATATATGGGCCATCTCTCTCTGCCTCAAAGTGCCATTTTTGGCCCAAAACCATCAGAGAGGTGGAAAGCGTAGAATCTACATGAATCTACTTTTTATCGCACACACTCCGTCTATGAATCATTCAACCATGAACTACGCAACTACCAAACTATCAGACTATGCAACTACCGGACCATGAGGAGGAATAATCATGAAGATTCACGACGACCCGGATGATGACGACTTTGTAACCGCCATGCGGCTCAATGCCCGCAGGATTTCAGATGAGCAGTTCCAGAAGTTTGAAGGCTATGCCGCCGAGATATTCTCCGCCTTCGGCATGGACGTGAACACGTCGAGCACCAGGGATACCCCGCGGCGTTTCATCAAGGCTCTCTTCGACGCCACCGAAGGCTACGATGGCGATCCCAACCTCTTGCGCGTCTTTGACACCGAGTGCCGCGGCGATCCCGACTGCCACATGAGCCAGGTTATTGAGGGCCCAATCCCCTTCTTTTCCCTCTGTGAGCATCACGCCTTTCCATTTTATGGCATGGCCTACGTGGGCTACATCGCCCATGATAACATCATCGGCATCTCCAAGCTCACCCGCCTCGTGCGCCTCTTCTCGCGGCGCTTCGCCGTCCAGGAACGCGTCGGGCAGCAGATCGCCGACACGCTGGACACCATGCTTCACCCTCACGGTGTGGCCGTCTTCCTCGAGGCCCATCACCTCTGCATGGAGATGCGCGGCGTGCGGGAGCGCGCCCCGATGACCCGTACCACTGTCTGGCGCGGTCACTACGCGGAGGACGCTTCTCTCCGCGCCGAGTTCTTTACCGCCTGCGGCCTCCAGCGCAACGAGAACTAGTGGCTAATCAAGTGTTTCTTGGAACCTACGTTCCGCAGGTTCCCGCAAATCGTAGGGGCGCAGCATGTCGGAGCGTCAGCGGAGACCCCGCCACGCGGGGCTGCGCCCTGTCCGTCGCAAGGCGGACACTGCGTAGAGCCAGGGATGAGGGAGCCAATCGTAAATCCCGAAGGCCGCACAGTGTGGTGTTCTTCCTGCAAAATCAGTAGGCCGGGGTAGGGTGCTCCCCGAGTTCTTTCGTGAGGTACAGCTCCCCGCGCAGGAAGCCGCGCTCCAGGTAATACTGCCGCGTGCCGACCGCCGAGATCACGGCCATGCGTTGGAAGCTTCTTCCTCTGGCGATCCGTTCCGCCTCCCGCAGGAGCCCAGTCCCCAAACCTACATGCTGGGCTGCCCCTTCTTTCTCTGCGCCGACCGGCAGCGACTGCCCGTACACGTGGACTTCGCGGATCAGCGCCGCGCCTGCAAGATCATCCAAGCCCGTCGCTGGAGCGGTGCTTCCGGGCAGTGAGAGCCGTATGAAACCGGCCACCTTGTCATCCGGCGTAACGTAGGAAATGAAATGCTCCTCCGCTGCGTCCGCCTCGTACGCAAGGTCATCCAGCTTCAACAGCCCCAGGCTGACCGGCTTGCCTTGTACCTCGCGGCACCGCACGCACTGGCAGACCGTCCCTCGCTGCTTCATCTCCTCGTGGACGTCCTGCCGCAGGCTCGTGCGCCGGTTGCCTTCCACCACGTTCGTGCCGGGGATGTCTCGTATCACGCGGTTGACGCGGCAGTAGCGCGGGATGCTCGGCTTGATGTCCGCGATCAGGTCGATGAGCTCTTCGGTCGTATATGGCTGGAACTCGCCCCGCCTCCAGTACTCATACAGCTCGGCATTCGCCAGCAGTTGGTTGGGATAGATCTTGATCTCGTCCGGGCAGAACCCCTCCCACAGCCGCGCGAAGTCCTCCCGGTCCGATTGCAGCGTCGCGCCGTGCAGGTTCGGCATCCAGTGCAGTACAATCTTGAACCCGGCCGCCCGCAGCAGGGCAGTGGCATGCCGCGTGCATTCAACATCGTGGCCGCGCTTGTTCATCTCGAGGATGCGGTCGTCGAGGCTTTGCGCGCCCATCTGCACCTTCGTCACTCCCAGGTGGCGCAGCCAGCGCAGTTCGTTCGGGGTGATCTCGTCCGGGCGCGTCTCGATCACCAATCCCACGTTGCGGTGCGGAGCCGCCTCATTGCGCCTCTGCGCTTCCATTAGGTCTTGTGCCTCGCTCGCATGGTCCATGTCCTCGTTCATCGCGTCGAAGCAGCGCTTGACGAACCATTCCTGGTAGTCGCGGCGGTACGAGCTCCACGTGCCTCCAAGGATCAGCAGCTCGATCTTATCCGTGGGATGCCCGAGGATGTCGAGAGCCTGGATGCGCGACCGTACCTGTGCATACGGGTCGAAGTCGTGCTCCAGGCCGCGCATCGCACCCGGCTCGTCCGCCAGGTACGACTTCGGCATCCGCACGTCTGTCGGGCAGAATATGCATTTGCCGGGGCATGGATAGGGCTTGGTCAGCACCGTCACGGTCGTCACGCCGGAGAGGGTACGCATGGGCTTCATGCGCAGGCCTTCCAGCAGGCGAGGGTCGGCGCGCAATTCGCCCTCCCGCACCATCTCGTGATACGCGGCCACCAGTACATATTTGCCCAGGTAGCCGCCATCTTCCAGCGGGTGCTTGCGGAGCGCATCCATGACTGGCCTGCCATCGCGGATCTCGCCCATCACCTGCCGCGCCAGCGCCATCCACTCCGGCCGGATGGTGTGCATGTCGATCCAGGCTTGCTGCTTCTCGGATCTCACCCGATGCCCTCGACCTTGTACACGAACTGGTCCCCCACTTCCGATGGGTCCTTGTGCCGGAAGAGCTCGGTGTGCAGTCCGCACTCGGTCTTACCGCGTCCGGCCCAGCGCCCCGCGCGATCGTCCTCGCCCGCGCCGACTGCCACCGTGCAGGGCGCGCAGCCCACGCTTCGGAAGCCTCGTTCGAACAAGGGATGTGCCGGCAGGTCATGCTCCTCGCGGTAACGCCAGATATCGGCCTTGGTCCAGTTCAAAAGAGGGTTCACCTTGACCAGGCCGTCGCCCTCCACCTCGAGGATGTGGGCATGGGCACGTTCTGGCGTCTGGTCGCGGCGGATGCCCGTGATCCACGCCCGCAAGCCTCCCAGCGCCTTCTGCATCGGCTGGACTTTGTGCAGATAGCAGCACAGGTTCGCGTCCTCCAGCGGCAGCGTCCGGATGTGGTCGCGAACAAAGCTATCCCATCGGGAATCGCGGTAGAGGTCCACGATATTGAGGTTCCACTCATGCTGGATGCGCTCGCGGAAGGTCAGCGTGTCCCAGAAGTGATAGCCGGTATCCAGGAACAGGATGCGGATGTCCGGCTTCACACGGGTCACCATGTGCAGCAGCGGCATGCTCTGCGTCTGGAACGAGGTGCTGACCGCGATCTCCGGTGCGAACTTCGCAACCGCCCATTGGATGATCTCCAGCGGAGCCTTGTTCTCGAACTCGGCGGACAGTGATTCGATGTCGGCCTGGGGCAACATAGGCAAAAATTATAACCGTTATAATGTGGCGATGAACGTGGCCACCCTCGAGCGGCTCATCAGCCTCAACCGGCGCTTCTATACCGATCACGGGCATGATTTCTCCGAGACTCGAAGGCGCTTGCAGCCGGGCGTCTTGCGGCTCCTCGATCTCCTGCATGGCGATGAGACCATCCTGGACCTCGGCTGCGGCAATGGCGAGCTGGCACGGACTCTCTCACGGAGAGGCCACCGCGGCCGATATGTGGGTCTTGATTTCAGCCTGCCACTCCTAACCGAGGCCAGGCGGCAGGAGATTGCCTTTCCGGCGCAGTTCGTGCGTGCGGACCTTGCCGAACTCTCAATGAGCAACGATGCCCTGCCCGTTGCTGGGGGCTGGTCCATTGTCACCGCCTTCGCCGTGTTGCACCATTTGCCGGGATTCGACCTGCGCGTCGCGCTGGCGAAGAATATCTACGCCCTGCTCTGCAACGGCGGCCTTTTTATGCACTCGAACTGGCAGTTCCTCAGCAGTCCCCGCCTAAAGGCCCGTGTACAGCCGTGGGAGGGCGCCGGCGTCGCCCCGGATGATGTCGATAGTAATGACTACCTGCTGGATTGGAAGCTGGGCCGCCGCGGGCTCCGCTATATCCATTACTTCGACGAAGACGAGCTGGCGGATATGGCGAACGCGGCCGGCTTCCAATTGCTCGAAACCTTCTACTCCGACGGCGAAAACAGGCGCCTCAGCGTCTATCAGGTCTGGCGAAAGCCAACCTGAAACTCGCCTGGTGATCTCTAGCAGAAGGAGGACATGCGGTGCTCCTCGCTATTACAAGGGCAGTAAGCCGTTCCGTAATCAATTGCGAGCTGACTCACCTGGCGCGCACCCCCATCGATGTGGAACGGGCGCGCCGGCAGCATGCGCTGTACGAAGCCGCACTGAGGGATCTCGGGCTGGCAGTGCTCTCACTGCCCGAGCAGCCCGATCTGCCCGACTCGGTCTTTGTCGAAGACACAGCGCTCGTGCTGGACGAGTGCGCGGTGATCCTGCGTCCCGGCGCCGAATCGCGTCGACCCGAAACGCCTTCCATCGAGCGCGTCCTTTCCTATTACCGGACCCTCTTTCATATCGAAGGTCCGGCGCGCGTCGATGGTGGGGACATCCTGCGGGTTGGCAAAGACATCTACATCGGCAGGTCCACGCGCAGCGATTCCAATGCCGCCGAGCAATTGCAGGCGATCCTGGAGCCGTTCGGCTACCGGTTGCATCCGGTCCTCGTGACCGGCTGCCTGCATCTGAAGTCCGCCGTCACACAGATGGGACCGGAGACGCTGCTGATCAATCCTGCCTGGGTGGATAAGAGTCAGTTCGCCGGCGTAAAATTCATCGAAACCGATGCATCAGAGGCCTATGCTGCAAATGCATTGCGGCTTGGTGATGCGATCATTTATCCAGGCGACTTTCCGCGGACACAGGTACGGCTCGAACAGGCCGGCATCCATCTCGTGACGGTGCCCGCCGACGAGCTCGCCAAGGCCGAGGGAGCAGTCACCTGCTGTTCGCTCATCCTCAATGTATGACCGAGATTAAGCGTTGACGAGAATACAGTACAACTAAACCTGACGGAGTTTGAAACTGGAATTGCCAGCAGGGCGATTATCTGATAAAATCGAACATACGTTCTTTGCCGCCGCTCAGGGAAGAGAGGTAAGCCATGTCCAATACGCATACCCATCAGGCGCTTGATACCATTCACAAGGGCTTGAGTGAAACCCGCGAGAACATCTATCATTGGCTGGAAGGCACTCCCGAAGAGAAGCAGGGGATTCAATTAGGCTCGCCCGATGAATGCTGCGTTGAGGATCACCTCGAGGTCATCAACGAGTGCCTCGAGAAGGCCGAGGATGGCACACTCGGTATCTGCGAGATCTGCCATGAGCCCGTCGATGACGAGCTGCTCACCATGGACTACACAGCCACCATATGCCTCGGCCACTACACCGAAGAAGAACTCCGGCAACTGGAATCAGAGTTGGAGATGTCCCAGATAGTACAGCGTGCGCTACTGCCGCAGCAGGCGCCGAACATTCCCGGCATCAATGTGGCGGCATTCAGCCGACCGGCGCAGATCGTGAGCGGTGACTATTTCGATTTTGTGCCGTTCCACGATGGAGGGCACGGTTTCGTCATGGCTGACGTCAGCGGCCATGGCGTCTCGGCCGGCATGTTGATGTCGAGCCTCCAGACCGCCTTCCACACGTTGATCCCCGCCGCCGAATCCCCGCTGGATGTCCTCGAGCGCATCAACCATCTGTACGCGCACAACATCAACTTCACCACGTTCGTCACCATATTCTTCGGCAAGCTCGATCCGGTCACTCGCCTGTTTACCTACGCCAACGCGGGTCATAACTCTGCGTACCTGTTGCGCGGCGATGGCCAGGAAGAGGTGCTGCTACACCCCACCGGCCCGGCCATCGGTTTGATGGAGGGCTTCCGCGTGCACGCGGAGCAGGTGCAGCTTAACTCGGGAGATACCCTTGTTCTCTACACTGACGGCGTGACGGAGGCTATGAACCGCGATGGCGTGCAGCTTGGCATCGACCGGCTGGCCGATATTGTCCGCGGCAGCGCGCACCTCGCCGCCGAGCAGATCGTCCAGAGCATCTGGAAGGCTGTCAACGCCTTCACCGACGGCATCCAGCCGGTGGACGATACCACAATGGTGGTCTGCAAGGTCCAGTGACACCTGCATGAACAAAAAGAGACGCCCTGCCTTGCAGGGCGTCTCTTCGTTTAATGAGCGTGATCAGACCGCTACGTTGTTTGGGTTGGCTATGTACTGCCACCAGTTGTTGTGGATCCCGTTCTGCCGTCCCGCCACCTTCGGCAAGTGCTTGAGCCACCATAACTGGTAGCTGCGCTCATCACCTGCCCCCCACTCTGTAAAGGAGATCATCCGCACGTCGCCCTGGAAGTTTGGGTACTTCAGCCAGTCGTAACACGACGACTTGACCATGTTGGGATTGCCCAGGTCATAGTCTTGCGCGGCATTCGGCGGGAAGTGCACCAGCCCCACCCCTGCCTGCCCCGGCGCGATGCTGTCGAACAGCACGAAGCGCTGGAAGAGATTCAGTGTCTGGTCCGGACTGATGGTAGCCGGCGAGCGCCCCGGCCTGTAAGCCCATGCGACGAAGTCCTGGCAGTTGAACACCTTTCCCAGGATCGATTCGCAGCGGTGGTTGTAGGAGTGCAGCATCTCGCCAACGCTGCGCTCGTACGAGAATCCCATCACCACAAAGCGGCGCGAGGTCGTGGTGGTGTTTGCCAACACCGGCCCGTTGCACCAGAATGCCCCGCTTCCGCCCATGCACGACTCAAACAAACCGGCGAACGGAAAGCCCATCACCCACACTTCGTCGTACGTCCGATCGGCGATACATTGCAGGATGTTGAACCGCCCCAGCAGGATGCTGTAGTCGATGCCGCTGGGGTTGTGCGGTTGCGCTCCGTTGCGCAGCACGTCCAGGAATGTGGCCGGTGTGTATGCAAATCCGTCGGTGAAGGCCGGGAACTCGTCCAGCTCGATCCTCTGCGCCACCTGGTAGCGCACCAGCCCGCCGCTTGCCTGCAAGACATCCCCAATGAAGGCCGCAATGAGATCGTCGGGCCGGGACCAACCCATGTACTCCACCACCTTCTTTCCTGTGGCGGTATCCATCGTGGGGTTGTAGATGAGGACCAGGACTTTTGGATTGCAGATCTGCGGCGGCTCATTCGGACTATCCGGCAGCGTCGGGGGCTGGCTCGCGGGAGCCGGGCTCGTTGCAGACGGCGGCTTGGAGCCCAGTAACAGCTTTAGCAGGTCATCGATCAATGACATCTTGCCTCCCGGTGAAATACTAAGGCGAATATGTCGCGAAATAGATTCGGTCTTGCAGCGCGTAGTACAGCACGAAGTTCGGGCTGACCGTCATGGCCACTACGGGGCCTGGCGGCAACGGATTCTCACTGCCCGTCTGCGGGCGCAATTGGGCTTGCAGCTCCAGCGAGCGCGGCGCGAACCGGAAAACGCCCTGGCTGTCGGAATCCAGCATGAGCAGCGCGGAGTCCGGCGCCGGACTGAACATCAGCTGTGTGAAGTGTGCCTGTGAGAACAGGTCGAGATCACGGTAGGCGGGGAACGGGTTGATCAGCGGCGCGGGATCGACACAGCGCGTCGGGACCGTTTCGAGCCTGCTGTACGAACAGGTCGATAGATGGCCGTCTGAGTGCAGGATATCGAGGTCATCGCCGTTGACGGCGATGTCAATGGCATCGCTCAGCTCGGGGATCTGCCCACCAAAGAAGAAATAGGGCCGGTCCACGAAAGTCCCATCCTTGCCAACATACACCCACACCGCGTGAGATTGCGCGTCCAGCACGTATAGGTTCCCGGCATCCATCGCCATGGCTTTGACCCGGCCCCAATTGGTGTCCGGCGGCGGCAGCGGGATGGCCTGCGCCACCTGCCCCGGCGCGCAATACAGCAGATTCCCCGCCGCATCGATGCCGATGACAGTCGCATTGATGGTGTTGATCGTCGGCATGGCGAGCAGGTCGATCAGCGGTCCCACGGTATAGGAGCCGTAGGAACCTGGCGCGCAATTGAACGCGTCGTCCCGCTGGAAGCCGCTGGTGGTGAGCGCCACGTGCAGGATCGCGCCGCGCTGTCCATCCAGAGCATACACGTCGTTCTCACTGGCGGCCAGGCCGGTGATCGGCACACCGGCTCCAGAGCTGAGAACAGGCTGGAACTGCAGGCGCACGATCCCCTGCAGCTCGTCCAGCTTCTTCTGAGCCTCATCGCGCAGGGAGCGCGTATCGGCGGTCTCGCTATACTTCTCAGCATTGTCGAGGTAGTACAGCTCGCGCTGCCACGCCTCCCGCTGTGCTGCCACATCCTGGACGCTGCCTGCCTGCACTTGTGCGTCGCGGGCCTGCACCAGGTACTGCTCGTATTGCACGCTGCGACCATATCGGAAATACACCAGGCTGGCGATCGTCACCACCACCAGCGGTATCAGGACTGCGATGAATGCCAGCGCCGGTCCCGAGAGAGACCACGGCTCCGGGTTGCTGCCGGGCAGCAGTTGCGGCATCAACCGGCCCAATGACTGTCGGGCGTTCAGCCAGCGGGCGCGCCACGCTGCCATACCCGTCGTGATCGTTCTCGCCGCGCGGCGCGCCTGTGGTGATGGCTCGCTCGGCAAACCCAGCTCTCGCGGAGCGAAGATGCTCTTGCGCTTTCGCCTCGCCGGCCTGCCTTCACCGGCACGCGGTAAGCCGTTGTACGTCTCCGGCGACGGAGCTTGGGCCGCTGTTTCGACTGCCGCAGCCTGCGGCTCCGGTTGCTGCGGCGGGATCGCATAAGCCGACGGCTGCTGTTCGTAAGCAGGCGGCTCCTCTTCCACTTCCGGCTTGGTTTCTGCCGCTGTCATGGTTGCGGCGGGTACAGCCGCCAGCGAAGGCGGTACGGAAACCTTCTCCTCCGGCAGGGCACGCAGGATGTTGACCCGCCCGGTCCCCTCCTTCGCCTGCATGAGCATGGCATTGACATCTTCCGCGGCCAGCTCCATCAGCTTGCGGCGCGTATCTTCCAGCAGCGCAGGGCTCGTATCCTGGACGGCACTCTCCCACGCCGCAGGCACCCTGGCGCACACCAGCAGGCGGTCCTCCGCGTGCAATTGGAATTGACCGAAGTAGTGCGGTGTGCTGGTACCCAGTCCCAGCCCGCGGCCGGATAGCGTATCGAAGACGTGCTGAGTTCCTTGCGAGCCGAACAGGTAGGCGTGCAGAGGGCCGCTCAGGAGCAGCGTCAGCATCGGCTCGCGCACAACCAGCAAGGCTAGCAGCCCGGCAGTATATTGGCCGCGGCCGGGGCTCGCGATGTTCCGGTCGTAGAGGGGCTTATTGATCGATTCGGCAGCTGCGCGCAGTGCAGCGGTCACCGTCCCGGGCGTCTCGTAGAACGTAGCCGCGGCCCGGCTTGCCAGTTGGACCGAATCCCCCGTGGAGAGGGCCGCGTTGCCCGTCGCCGCGAGATAGACAACGACGCGGTCCTGGTCGCGGCCGCGTGCCGCCTTGCGCGGCGGCAGGGTCGCTATCAAGCCGGGCAGGGATGGCAGTTCCTGCCCATTGAGGCGGTAGAGAGGTGCAAGCGTCAGATCAAATGGCATACGGGCTGGAGGACGATCGATATCCCGCATCATTATACTGGTAAAATCTGGGCGACACAGCCCATCATCGGAACAGCATGGAATACACAACGCACAAAGACTTTTCCGAGATTCCGGCTTCGGCATGGAACGAACTTGCCGAAGCCGGAATCTCGGATACCCCTTTCACGCGCCACGAGATGTTGAGCGCCTGGTGGCGCTCGCTCGGCGGCGGCGAGTGGCAAGATGCGCGGCTCGTGCTGATCTCGGCCTCGGAGAATGGCAGGCTCATCGGCATCGCGCCGCTGTTCGAGGCGGAGTATGAGGGCCGACGCGCCCTCCTACTCGTCGGCAGCATCGAGGTGTCGGACTATCTGGATCTGATCGTGCGCGCCGGCGACCTGCCACGCTTTCTCGCCGGTCTGCTGGACTATCTCGCAGCATCGGCGTGCTGTGCTGGCCTGCCTGTTGACTGGTACAACCTCCCCAATTCATCTCCAACGCTGGCCGCGCTCCAGGCGGAATCCGAAAAACGCGGCTGGAGTTTCCGGCAGGAGGTCTATCGCCCTACTCCTCGCATCCCGCTCGGCGGGACGTTCGATGATTACCTGGCGCGCCTCGACAAGAAGCAGCGTCACGAAATCCGCCGTAAGATGCGCCGCGCCGCGGACAGCCTGCTTCCCCTGCGTTTCTACGTCGTGGAAGACCGTTCGACGCTCGATGCGGAGATCGAGTCGTTCCTGGAGCTGATGGCCCACGATGTCAGCAAATCTGCGTTCCTTAAGCCAGCCATGCGGGCCCATGTGGCGGCAGTCATCCACACGGCCTTCGAGCAGGGCTACCTGTGGCTCGCGTTCCTCAGCCTCGACGGCCAGAAAGCAGCCGCCGCCCTGAACTTTGACTACAAGAACAAGCTGTGGGGTTACAACTCGGGTGTCAACCGCGATTTCATGGACCTTTCCCCTGGCTGGGTGCTGCTCACCCATCAGATCCAGTGGGCGTGCGAGCATGGACGGGCGGAGTTCGATTTTATGCGTGGCGACGAGGAGTACAAATACCGCTTCGGTGGTGTCAACCAGTATGTGCTGCGGGCGGTCGCGGAGCCTGCAAAGCGCTAGTTTCATCGAGCGGGCCGCGGGCGCGCTCAATTTAAAGGGCTCATTCTCAGCCCAAAGCGTTCGGTGTATACTCGGCGCAGCCGGTCCGGAGGAAATCGATATATATGAAACGTGCCGTCAGCATCAGCATTGGTTCATCGAAGCGCGACAAGGCAGTCCAGGTGACTTTGCTCGGAGAGCAGGTCAGTATTGAGCGGATCGCTACCGACGGTGACATGGAGGCCGCAGCTCTCAAGTACAAGGAACTGGACGGCAAGGTGGATGCCTTCGGAGTCGGCGGCGCAGACCTGGGCTTGATGGTGGACGGCAAGTGGTACCCGCTCTACTCCGTGCAGCCGATGATCCGCTACGTCAAGAAGACGCCGGTCGTGGATGGAGCCGGGCTCAAGAACACCCTCGAGAACAAGGCCGCGCCCTTCCTGACCACCCGGATCGGCGACTACATCGATCAAATGGGCCGGAAGGTCTTCGTGGTCAGCGGCGCCGATCGCTGGGGCATGTCCTCAGGCTTCGTGAATGCCGGCTACGAATGCACGTTCGGTGACATCATGTTCGGCCTGGGAATACCGATCGCCCTGCACACGCCGGGTCAGTTGAAGACGCTGGCTGCGATCCTGATGCCGGTCGCCGGGCGCCTGCCTTTCAAGTGGGTGTATCCCACCGGGGAAAAGCAGGAGCAGCGCATCCCAAAGTTCGAAAAATACTACGCGTGGGCCACTGTCGTGGCGGGCGATTGTCACTACATCAAGCGCCACATGCCCGACGATATGCACGGCAAGGTGATCGTCACCAACACCACCACGACGGCGGACGTGGCCCTGTTCAAGCAGTGCGGCGTCAAGTACCTGCTCACCACCACGCCGGTGATCGATGGGCGCTCGTTTGGCACGAACATGATGGAAGCGGCGCTGGTCGCGGTGTCGGGAAAGGGCCGCCCCTTGACCAGCGCGGAATACAACGATCTGCTGACAGAGCTCAAGTTCGAGCCGCAGATGCAAGAACTTAACTAGGCTCGCTCCACATTTCTGCTCCCGCCGGCATGATCCGGCAACGGGAGACTGCGCGCAGGAGGTTGATCTTATGGATGCAGTGGTTCTGGCAGGTGGAATCCCGCGGCCCGATGAGCCGCTCTACTCGTACTCGAACGGCGAAGCCAAGGCGCTCATCGACGTGGCAGGCAAGCCCATGGTCCAATGGGTGCTGGATGCGCTGAGCAGCGCAAGATCCGTGGAGCGCGTCATCCTTATCGGGCTTTCCCCAAAGTCCAATCTCACGTGCCGCAAGCCCATCGTCTATCTCTCCAACCAGGGCAAGATGCTCGACAATATCAAGGCCGGTGTCGCCAAAGAGTTGGAGCTGAACCCCGCTGCCGAATATGTGCTCTTCTCTTCTTC
Organism: Anaerolineales bacterium; assembly: GCA_035498395.1. Lineage (GTDB taxonomy): Bacteria > Chloroflexota > Anaerolineae > Anaerolineales > Villigracilaceae > Fen-1038. Next base: position 48,309 of record DATKAF010000215.1, on the reverse strand, counting down.
CGATATACCCGCGGTAACCGGCGAAATGGTGGATTGGCTGGTCAGGACGTGCGCGGAAACGCACGATGACATCTACTACAACGTTGTGCGCCGCGAGGAGATGGAGGAGGTCTTCCCCGGCTCCAAGCGCACCTATACCCGGCTCAAGGACATGCAGGTTTGCGGGGGCGACGTGAACGTGGCGCGCACGGCCATCGTGAACGAACACTCCGATTTTTGGTCGAAGATCATCGACAGCCGCAAGAGCCCGGTCTCACAGGCGATGCTGCTCGGCCCTTCCATCATTCTGAAGTTGCTCTTCCGGCAGCTCACGGCGGACGACGTGATCCAGCGCGTGGCGAGCAAGCTCGGCTTGAAAGGCCGGGCGTTGGTCTGCCCCTATCCGGAGATCGGCATGGATGTGGACAAGCCGCACCAGCTGGAGATCATGCGGACCTTCTTGGCGCAACGCTCGCCGAAGCCGTCGCCTGCTTCGGGCGCCCGGAGCAGCAAGCCGAAAACGACGTCTGCTGCAAAGAAGAAGGCGCCCGCCAAGACCAAGGCCGGCCCGGCAAAGAAGAAGACCACCCGGGCGAAGCCCTAGCCCGTACCGCTGAAGCCTGCTTTCCCATTGCCGGGGCGGGGACAGCCTGCCCCGGTTTGCCTTTGAATCATCATGGACGCAAAGACCATCATCGACCTTGACTTTCGCGTTTCCAAACGCATGACCGTGGCTGAGAAGCATGGCGTTCTTCGTAGCATCGCCATCTTCTTCGCCCACTCGGGGGATTCGTGGTTTTGGGGCGCGGCCCTGCTCTTTGTCTGGTTGTTCGGAGATTCCTTCTGGAAGCAATGGGCGATCACCGTCGTCTGCAGCATCGGCGTGCTGGCGATCCTCGTGCTGCTGATCAAGCGCACGATCCGCCGGCCCCGCCCGCATGGCGCCTGGGGCATGATCTACCGCCGGACGGATCCGCACTCGTTCCCTTCCGGGCACGCTGCACGCGCCTTCATGATCGCCGTGCTGGCAACCGGCCTTGGGCCTGCATGGCTTGCCACTCTCCTGTGGATCTGGGCACCGCTGGTCGCGCTCTCGCGCGTCGCGATGGGTGTACATTACCTCTCGGACGTGCTCGGCGGCTTCGTCCTCGGCCTGCTGGCCGGGATACTGATGCTGCAATTGCTGCCCTCGATCATTCAGGTACTTTCCACGATCTTCCCGTGGCTCTGGTAGAGCTCTTCTCTGCTGCCGTCTAAACGAGATCGTTGATCCCGCCGTGCGAGAACCGCATGGATCGCCTGGAGCGGAATGTCGTTCCGGGCTTCTCGCTATGGTGGGTATGGATATCAAGTCTGGTTTCAAATCCATGCTGAAGGCTGACAAGCGTCTCTCAGACCGCGTGAGGCTGGATAACCTGCCCAGGCACATCCGGCGGGCATCGGAAGTGCTCGCGGAATCCGGCGACTCGAAGTATTGGTGGCCGATGCTCATCGTGCTGTGGCTGTTCGGCAATACCTTCTGGAAGGAGTGGGTGATAGTAGTGACGCTGGGCATCGGGCTATTGGCGCTCGTCACGTGGCCGGTCAAGCAACTGGTGAAGCGCAAGCGACCGATCGGATTCTGGAGCCTGCGCACTCGTGACAAAGACCCGAATTCTTTTCCCTCGGGTCATGCGGCTCACACCTTCCTGCTCGCCACACTCGCCACCAGCCTTGGGCCTCCCTGGCTCGCGGTCATCTTCTGGATCTGGGCGCCGCTGGTTTCTCTGGCGCACGTCGCCATGGGCGTGCATTTCCTGTCGAACACAATTGGCAGTATGCTGATCGGCATCCTGGTGTGGTTGCTGTGGCCTTACTTGCACGAAGCTGTGCTGCAGGTCCTGGCGACAGCCTCGCTGCAAATCCTGCACCTTCCCTTGTAGTGATCGCCTCGCAGGTCAGGCTCCACGCCGAAGGTCGCCGGAGCAAAGCGGGGGGGGCAGCGCCCCTCGTAAGTCGGGCTCTGCGCCCAGTAGGTCGGCCTGTCGCTTGCGGCTCGTTAGGCGTTAGCCCCGACCCACTACCCCGATGGCGCCTTTCGCACCGTCGCCAGATGCTCCTCCACGTGGTGAAGCCCCCGTTCCACCCAGGTTTGTACGCTTAATCCCGCGCCCTGGGTTTCGTGGCTGGATTCGCGCATCCAACCTTTGCGCGGTATTGTGCGTAAGTCCCTGACGAGCGACCCCACGCTGCCCACCAGCTCATCGAGGATCTTGGATAGCGGTTCTCCGGCGTCGTAGTGCTGACTCATGTAAGCAGCGCCATCGAAATTCGGAAACTTCGGGTTGTCCTCGACGATCGTGCGACGCGCACGCGCGCCGTAGACCATGCGGTCCACATCGCGGGTGTGCGCCGCCAATTGATGAACGCTCCAGCCGCCCTCTTCCACTGGCTTCTCCGGCGACCCCGCTGCCAGGCAGGCTGAGCGAAATTCGCCGGCCGCCTGCTCGAACCGCCCCAGCAGTTTCTCGCGGTATTCGTCCAGTTCGCTCATAGCTCCTCCACGTTGACAATCTGCCCGCTGCGCGCACCCTCGCACAGCACCAGCACTACCGAGCGTAGGTCTGCCGGCAGTGCCCTGTCAGCCTCTTGATAGCGGCCGATGCCGCGGCCGGCCGCGTGCACCGCGACCCCGAACCCGGCAAGCTCCGCGGACGCCGCCCGCGTCAGGGCGATCAAGCCGTACATGCTCGCAGCGTACGCGGCTGGGTATGTCTGACCATTGCTGCCCAAATTGATGAGGTTGATGATGACGCCCGAGCCTTGCTGCTTCATGATGCGGCCCGCCGATTGCATGGCCAGGAATGCTCCGGTCAGGTTCACATCCAGGACGCGATGCCAGTCCCACTCGTCCATCTCGAGCAGCGGCACGCGCGGCTCGACTGCCGCGTGATTGATCAGGATATCGATCCTGCCGAAGTCATCCTCCACCTGCTTGATGACAGCCTGCACGCCAACCTTCTTGGCCATGTCTTCTGGGTAAGCCGCGATCTGTCCGGGGTGATCTCGCACAAGGTCATCCAGGTTCACAGGCAGGATGTCGTTGGCTGCTACCCGCGCGCCCTGGGTTGCAAGGTACTCTGCCAGCACGCGCCCCGCGCCTTTGCCCGCGCCGGTGATCAACACGGTCTTTCCGGTCATGCTCATCGCTGTTCTCCCGGCACTACGGCTGGTCGCTCGCTGCTTCGCATATCGGTATCTGGTCTGGATTCTTATCGGCATTCAAGGGCAGGCCGAAGTATGGTGATGGATCGTACGTGTTGTTGATATCCAGCTCGTTCATGAACTGCCCGGCCTTGTCTTTGACGATGGAGATGTGCAGGTGAACGCCGACCGGGTTGTTCGGATCCCCCGAGAAGTCGCCCTGGCGTCCCAGCAGCCTGCCTGACTCCACAGGCGCCTCGTACGTTCCCGGCGGAAAGTCCGTTGAAATAAATGAATGGCCGTCCGGATCCGCCATGTGCGTGTAATAGACCCAAATCTGGCGGGCGGGTTCGATCGGATCGCTTGGCACGCGTATGATGACGCTGGACTTCCAGTCGGGTAACCGCGTCAGGTACCCGGCATACGCCGCCATGACAGGCGTCACATCGATATCGGTTCCCGCGAAGATGTCGACGCCCTGGTGCCGGTGTCCGATCTGAAAGGAATCGTCCCAGATATAGCCCGGCACGCCCGTTGTTGGGAAGAGGAAGGGTGCGCTGCCGCAGCGTGAACCGGCTTCAATAGCCAGTGCGGGCTCCGAATCCGGGTCTCGGATCCAGGCAAACACCCGGGCCGCCCGCACGCTTGTTCGGTGATAGGTGGCATAGAAGTACACACCGGTCGTAACCAGTACAACAACTACCAATGCACTCACAAGACGCACTGCTCTGCGCATCAACGAGATTCTAACGTTCTTTTTGCAACAATTGTGTATACCTCTTGAATTCACCACAAAAAGCTTGTATCATGAGGAGCAGTCCCTCAGCATTCAGTGAGAGCACGCCTACATCGCAGCCGGCATGGAAGCGGCGGCGCTATGGGCGCTCGTCCCGCTTGTGCAGCCATTCCAGGAAGGAGGTGAGGTTGGCAGACAAACCGTAAGCCCATTCACCATCGAGACGTAACGGATCTCACAGAAACCATTAGTCCATTGACCATCGAGACGTAACGGATCTCAGACACATTAGTTCGGGAGGAGATATCGTATGCAAGCCAAATGGTACGCAAGGTTCCTGGGCGCGATGATGCTGCTGGTCATGGTCCTCAGCACTGTCCAGCCAGCGGCCGCCAACAGCACTGCGCTGGCCGGCGCGAAGCCGCAGGCGCATCGTTACATCGTCTTTGCCAGCAACACGGCCAGCTTCGCAAGGTTCAGCTCCGAAGCCGCGGTGCCTGGCGTCACGGTTGTCAACCGCATCCCGCAGGCTAATGCCGTTGTCGTAACGGCTCCCGTCGATATGAAGGCGCAGCTCGCAGCAAGGCCCGGCGTGCAGCATGTGGTCGTGGACACGCCGCGGGCATTGGTCCGCCCCGAGATCGCCCAAGAACTGGGCTTCAATGCATCCCCGGAGCGTACCCGGTTCGATATGGGCCATCACGACAACCATCATCCCAAGGTAAAGCCCGACCCGGCATTTTCCCTGCCCGGCTTGATGTGGAACGTTCTGCGCATCGGTGCGCCACCCGCATGGCGCACAACCATCGGTAAGGACACCGTCCTTGTCGGTGTGGCTGACACCGGCCTCGATTACACGCACTCTGAGTTGAACCCGAAAGTAGCGGCGGTAGTCAACCTGGCAGATCCCACCCTGTGCCCGTTGATTTATGATGGCACACCGCTAGCGCTGACAGACGCCGACTGGGCCGCCGAGTTTGGTGGGCCCGCGGACACGGACTGGAACGGCCATGGCTCCTGGATCGGCGGGAACATCGCGGGCGCGCTGGATGGCGTTGGCATCAACGGTATCGCGCCTGGAGTCAAGCTCGTGTCCCTCAAGATCTCCGAATGGTGCGGCTACGCCTACGACTCCAGCATCCTGGACGCTTTCTATTACGCCGCGGATCACGGCATCGACGTCGTGAGCATCTCGTTCGGCGGATATCTCGACCGCAGCGACCCCGACCAGGATACCATCTATAAGGCGTATGTCGACTCGGTGAAGTATGCTGCCCGCAAAGGCACGGTCATCGTTGCGGCAGCGGGCAATGAGCATCTCCGGATCGGCGCGGGCGGCCAGGTCATCAGTCACGGCCCGCTCACCATCCCGGGTGACCCCTTCGTGGACTACTACGGGCTATGGGAGACGCCGGGCGGCATTCCAGGCATTGTGGACGTGAGCGCCACGGGGAATGTCGTGTATGGCGCCTCGGAGGATTGCGATCCCTCCACGATTGGAACCGTAACCGACGGGGACGCAACCTGCAAGCCCAAGTCTGACGAACATCAGCCGTTCGGGGTCGGCAGGCGCAATCAGCTGACCTATTACAGCAACTATGGCCCGCGCATTGACGTCGCAGGACCCGGCGGAGCGCGCAAGTTCAACCTGCCGAACGCGGATCGCGGCGGGACCGGCGGCTTCCCTTACACCGACGCCGATGGCTTCAAAGCATTTGAAGATTTCAGCATCACGTCGAACTGGGCGCTTGAGATACCATGCTTCATTAATCTCGGCCCGCAGTTCTATCCCAACGAGTGCTACTCGACGATCCAGGGCACTTCCATGGCCACGCCTCACGCCTCGGCCGTGATCGCGCTGATCGCCAGCAGCAATCGATGGGCTCGCCACCATCCGGCTGTCCTGATCCACCTGCTCAAGGAGAGCGCCAGAGATATCGAAGGCAACCGGACGCCGGGGCTGAGCGCCACCGATCTGAGCAACGGCGACCGCACCGGCCTCGCCTGCCCGACCGGCTATTGCCACCTTGGCGGCAGAGCGATTTCGGATCATGACGCCTACGGTGCAGGGCTCGTGGACGCTTTTGCTGCTGTTCACGGCGGACACAACCGGTAGCACGGCTCTGACCTCAGTAAACGAAATCCCCCGTAGTCGAATGCTGCGGGGGATTTTTCGTGTCATGCGGGAGATGCTGTGCCGCGATCGCAACCGCGTTCACGGTTCGCTGTTATGAGGGTCCTGGGTGGGGCTTCCGGGTGTTACCAGGAGCGGATTGTTTGCGCCGGGGGCTTGCTCCTCGCATCGCAAGACCTCCCCGGCCTTGCCGACATGATAGAGATACTGCGCGCCGTTCGCTTCCAGCCAGACCCGATAGCCATACACACGCCCTTTGGTAAGTATCTGCCCCGGCGCGGAACCGCAGCCTGCGTGCAGATCGGGCCAGGTGATCTCGATGGTATTCAAGAGGTGGATCTCGCTCAGGTCCACGCCCAGGCGGGCAGCCAGGTCCTGCCGGGCGAGATCGATCAGCCCACCGGCATCAGGAGACATGGTTGCCGCAGCAATACCGGGTGTGGGAGTATGTGTACTCGACTCTGACGTAGCCGTCGAGAGCTCCGCCTGCACGGAGCCGCTGCCATTCCCCTGCTTGGAGGCAGGCTGCGCCTCGCTCATCGCCATTCCGATGCAGCCGCTCAGCAGAAGTCCGGCCATCACCAGAGAAGCAGACAAGGTAAGTTTCATCGAAGTCGATCCTTTCTCGCAGTTGAGTGCACGTCAACCTCGGCTCCTCTCCAGACGACAGGCCTCCCTCGGAAGTTCCCGGCATCATGCCTGCCTTTCTTATACAATGTTGATCTTTCGTTATGTTCCTTCTGATGACTGGCAACTATCATTTGGCCCAAGAATCAAGTACATCAGGAGAGATCAAAATGACACTCTATGCTTATTCGTTCCCCCGCCACATGGCTCGCCGCTGGATGGCTGCCGCCCAGGACGCCGTCTCAACCCGTTACCTCGCCGTCAACGTGCGCGATGACGACGAGGCGTTCGTGCTCACGGCGCTCGTCCCCGGCCTCAACGCCGACGATCTGAGCATCCAGGTGCTCGAAGATGTGGTGCACATCGAAGGCAAGCTCATCGATAATAACGCAGGATACATTCTCCAGGAACTGCCCAGCGGCTCGTTCCGGCGTGAGCTGCGGCTGCCGGCCCAGCTCGATGCTGAAAAAGTCGAGGCCCGCATCGCTGAAGGCATTTTGACCGTCCGGCTGCCCAAGGCTGAGTCTGCCCGCCCTCATACGATCAAGGTGATCGCAAAGTAATGCGCGGGCATTTGCCCTGATTATCGGTAGAGAACACATTGCACACGCGAGGCCGTGTGGGTTATCCTTCAACCCACGCGGCCTCGCGTTGCTTTAATTAATGGGACAGTATAATTCCCCCATTCCACCTGTTGGAGCAGATACGTGCACGCAAAATCGGCTCTTTTCGTCATCCTCCTCACATCCCTTCTGACCGCCTGCAGTCTCGGGAAGACCGCTCAACCTACGGCTCAGCCCACCGGCACACCCATCCCCTCCGCCACCGTTCCGCCTACTCCCTCGACGCCTCTGGCCATCCTGGTGCTACCGGCAGACATGGACAAGGCTGCCGCGGACGCCTACCAAAAGGTCGTCTACGATCTGACGCAGAGCACAGGCATGCGTTTCCAGGTGCGCAATGCCCTCAATCCGAGGGAAATTGAGCCCGGCCTCAAGATTGTGGTAGCCCTGCCTCCCGACCCGGGTATCGCTGCCCTAGCCGCGGCGGCTCCGAACGTCCAGTTCCTGGCCGTGGATATTCCCGGCATTCCAGCCGGCGGGAACATCAGCACGCTTGCAACCAATAGCCAGCCGGACATCCCTGCCTTCGTGGCCGGCTATACCGCCGCCATGCTCAGCGATGACCACCACATTGGCATGCTGATTCCCCAGGACGATGCAGCCGCCCAACAGGCTACGACGGCCTTTTCCAACGGCATGGCCTATTATTGCGGGTTGTGCCAGCCTTTCTACTATCTGCCGTATGGCTTTCCACAGTTTCAAGCTATCCCAAAGGACGAGAATAAGGCACGTTACCCCGCCTACGCCGATATACTGATCGTACAGCACAAAGTGGATACGGTGTATTTGTACCCCGATGTCACCGTCAAGGAGCTGACCGACTACCTTGCCCAGACGGGAACCGATATGATCGGCGCAAAGACCCCTAACCCCAAGCCGGGCACCTGGGTAATGACTATACAACCCGATGAGATGAAGGCCATCGAGAAAGCCTGGCCCGATCTGATGGGTGGAAAGGGCGGCCAAACCGTGCAATCTCCCCTGGGGTTGGGGGATGTTGACCCGGCGCTCCTCAGCCCCGGGAAGCAGCGGCTGGTTCAGCAGGTTCTGGACGACCTTCAGGCAGGTCGAATAGCCACGGGAGTGGGTCAGTAGTAGCGATGCTCCCCTTCCGCAGAGTCATCATGGCAATGTCCATGTGCAGCCAGCGTACCTAATGAACCGAATTGACTCTTTACAAAATGGACTATACTTAACAAAAACCAGCACAAGGAGGCACACATGAACCTGACTTGTTTCTATTGCCAGACTCCTTTCACGCTAAGCATGGATCAAAAAATCGCCGCTCTGCGGAAAATGCACGCCGAAAACCTGCACCATTACGATGCGCACTGCCCCCGTTGCGGGCGGGCCAACGCCATCTCCCGGGAGCGCCTAGAAATGTTCACTCCGGGTTGGGAAGAGGCCATTAAGGAACCCGCCCCCGCCCCGGCGATGCCTGCCATGCCCGGTACGGGTGCTCCGGAACAGCCTATGCCTGCAATGTCCGCCCCTGCCCCTGCTGCCGCCGCGCCAATGCAGCAGCCACCCGTGAAGAAGACGGCAGCGCCCGCCCGACGCCGGCATCCTGCCAAGAAGACGGCCAAAAAGGCGCCCGCCAGGAAGTCCGCGGCCAAGAAAGCGCCTGCCAAGAAGGCTCCGGCCAAGAAGAAGGCTGCCAAGACCACCAAGAAGTCGGCAGCCAAGCCCAAGAGCAAATCAACCACCAAGAAGACGGCCAAAAAGAAGAGCAGATAAGGCCGCCCGGGGATCCGGCAGGATCCTCCGCCTGCAGGATCTATGCCACTCCGCGCCATCTTCTTTGACCTCGGGGGAGTCATCCTCCGTACCGAGTACCAGGCGCCGCGCGAGCATCTGGCGGAGCGCCTGAACACGACCTACGAAGACCTCAGCAGGATCGTGTTTGAGAGCGAGACGAGCCGCAGGGCCTCCATAGGCGAGATGACGACCGAGGCTCATTGGGAAGCCGTCACCCGCAGATTGGGCCAGCCGGTATCCGAGGCCCGCACGATCCGCGACGAGTTCTACGCGGGAGATATCCTCGACGCCGACCTGCTGGACTTTATCCGCTCGCTGCGACCGCGCTACAAGACCGGCGTCATCTCTAATGCCTGGCCCGACTTGCGCCCCTACCTGATGCAAAGCAAGGCGGACGACGCGTTCGACGCCTTGATCATCTCGGCGGAGGTCGGCGTGATGAAGCCGAAGCCCGAGATCTATCGTCTGGCGCTCGATAAGGTGGGCGTGACCGCTGCCGAATCGGTTTTCGTCGATGACACGGCGGTGAACGTCGAAGCCGCCCGGGAGCTTGGAATGCGCGGCATTGTCTTCAAGGAACCGATGCGGGCGCTCCATGACTTGAAAGCACTAATGAAATGAGCCCAACGCTCAAGCCCATCATCAAAGAACTCGGCGCAGGATTAATCCTGCGCCGTTCTTCGCCGGAGGATGCCGAGGCCCTTGCCGCATTCTGCGGAGAGATCCACAGCGAGGAGGCCGGCAAGTCCGACCCCATCATCAGCGCCTGGACTCGCGACCTGTTGACGCGCCCGCACCCGCGCTTCCACCCTGATGACTTCACCGTCATCGAAAAAACATCCACCGGCCGCATTGTGTCCACATCGAACTTGATTTCGCAGACCTGGACCTACGAGGGCATTCCATTCGGCGTGGGCAGACCGGAGCTCGTGGGAACGCTACCGGAATACCGAAACCGCGGGTTGATCCGGCTGCAATTCGAGGAGATCCATCGCTGGAGTGAGGAGCGCGGCGAGCTCGTGCAGGCGATCACCGGCATCCCGTACTACTATCGGCTCTTCGGCTACGAAATGGCGATCGATCTGGATGGCTGTCGCGCCGGGTTCGCCCCTCATGTGCCGCAGTTGCGGCCTGGTCAGTCGGAAGCCTATACGTTTCGCGCAGCCACGGACGCCGACCTGCCATTTATCGCCTCCACCTACGGTCAAGGACACAACCGGTATCCCATTGCTTGTGTTCGGGATCAGGCCATCTGGCACTATGAGCTGAGCGGCAGGGACCCGATGGTGACGCAGGTTTTGGAGGTCATCGAGGACCGGCGCGGCCGTACGGTCGGCATCCTGCGCTATCTGCCGCAGTTGATGAAGAATACCGTGAGCCTCACGATGTTTGAGCTCGTTCCTGGTGTCTCGTGGCTGGAGATTACACCGGCGGTGATTCGGTATCTTTGGAAGGTTGGTCAGGCATATAGTTCGACGCAGGATTCGAATTGCATGGCTTTCCGTTTCGCCCTGGGCGAGGCTCATCCCGCGTACGAAGCATGCCGTGAGCGGCTGCCGCAAGTGCAGCCATCCTATGCATGGTATGTGCGCGTGCCGGACCTGCCGCGTTTCATCAAGGCGATCGCGCCGGCCCTGGAGCAGCGTCTGGCGGGATCGATCGCCTGCGGTTATTCCGGCGAGGTTCGCATGAGCTTCTACCGCAGCGGCCTTCGGTGGCGCTTCGAGCAAGGCCGCCTCGCAGAAGTCGAGCCGTGGATGCCCGGGGAGCGGGAGCTGGAAGGAGATATCGCTTTCCCGGGGTTGACGTTCCTCCAGTTGCTCTTCGGATATCGCAGCCTTGCGAATCTGCGAGCGGCGTTCCCCGATTGCTGGTACAACTCCGGCGAGGCGCGCGTCCTGATGGAGGCGCTGTTTCCCCGCAAGCCCTCACAGGTGATTGGCCTCTCATAAGGACATGTTCGCAAGCCTGAAGCAGCACTACGTCGAGCCGATACGGAGCTTCAACCAGCCCGCCCGGCTGTTCCTGATCATGACCATCATCGATGGCGTGATCTACAGCGGGTGGCAATTGTTCTTTAACCTCTACATGCTGCAGAGCGGCTACTCGCGCGAGTTCCTTGGCCTCGTGAACTCCATGCCATCGGCTGCCGCGTTGGTGTTCGGCATTCTCATGGGCCGATTTTCGGACCGGATCGGGCGCAAGCCTGCCCTCATGATCGGCCTTGCGTTCTCCTGTGTTTCCATGCTGGCGGAGGTCACGCTTCACCAGCCGGTTCTGATCGCAGCCTCCGCCTTCCTCTACGGTGTCTTCAACAGCCTGTTCCTTGTCAGCCAGGCGCCGCTGATGATGAAGTTGTCCGACGCGCAGAACCGGACCATGCTCTTCAGCCTCAACTACGGCCTCCAAACCATATCCGGGGCGGTGGGTAGCTTGTTCGCCGGGCAATTACCCGCGCTGTTTGGGCAGATGCTCAGTGTTCCAGAACAAAGCGCCGCCGCCTATCAGGCGGTCCTGGCAGCCAGCATCCTGCTCGGCAGCACGGCCCTGATACCGCTCTGGCTCATGAAAGAGCCGCCGAACGTGGAGGAAGCAGCCACAGCAGGGAGCGAGGTCGCCTCCTCGAGATCAAGCCGCGGCTGGGCTGCACGCCAACGGCCATCCCGCGCCTTATTAGTGCTGACCGCCAAGATGACGGCTCCCCAACTCATCATCGGTTTTGGAGCCGCCATCCTGATTCCCTACATGAATGTCTTTCTGAAGGACCGTTTCGAGATCGGAGATTCGGCGCTCGGCCTGTTATTCAGCGTATCATCGCTCCTGATCGGGATTGGCAGCATCGTGGCGCCTCGGCTCTCGACGCGGCTGGGAGGCAAGGTCCATGCCATTGTGGTCACGCAGGGTGTGAGCCTGGCATTCCTGCTGCTGGCCGGCTTCGCGCCCGCGCTCTGGCTCTCGTCCATCGGGCTGCTGGTTCGGACCGCCCTCATGAACATGGCATCGCCGCTGTACTCTGCCTTCTGTATGGAACGCACGCCGGGGCGGCACCAGGGCTTCGTCAATAGCATTTTGACCCTCTCCTGGAACGTGGGCTGGGCCGTCGGTCCGTTCGTATCCGGCGTTGTGCAGGACCGCTACGGTTTTACACCGCTTTTCGTGACCACCGCCGTGTTGTACGGCGCGGCGATCGCGCTGACCTGGTTCTTCTTCCGAGGCATGGAGGATGCGCCACTTCCGGCGCCAGGTGTAGTCGCCATGGCGGAAGTCATCGACTAAACAATGCAGGAAACGGATCAGGCGTCAAAGCGTTGGTACAATAGCAGCGTGAAAGCCGGCGAACAGGACGACTTTACGCTGGTCCAGCGCGTTGCGCACGGCGACCAGCAAGCCTTCTTGACGCTGTATGACCGCCATTCTGCCCGCGTCAATGCGCTCTGCTTGCATATGCTCGGCGACAACATGCTGGCAGAAGAGGTCACCCAGGATACGTTCATGAAGCTCTGGAGCCGCGCTAGGCTGTACCTTGCCGAGCGCGGCTCTTTCGCGGTCTGGCTGCTGACGATCGCCCGCCGGACCGCGCTGGATCGGCTGCGCATGGAGGGCCGCCGCCCGCTCATTTCCGACTCGAACGACCCTGAGGAGCTGTGGCCGTCGGTGCGCGATACCAGCCAGGACCCGGATGAAGCGCGTTGGAAGAGCCTCTTTTTCGCGGTGCATGCCCTGCCTCACGATCAACAGGTTGTTGTGGAGTTGGCATACTACCAGGGATTGAGCCAAAGCCAGATCGCGGACGAGCTCGGCTGGCCGCTTGGCACCGTCAAGACACGCTTGCGTGCCGCCATGCAGGCCCTCCGCAAACAGTGGCTGGCGCCTGACCCTCATTAAACCAAAGGGTCTTATCTCATCGTACTTACTACTAGAGCAGAACTGTATGGAAGATAAGCATCTGACCTTTCAGGAAAATCTCGCAGCCTACGCCCTCGGAGCACTCGACCCCGAGGAGACGGTTGCGCTCGAGTCGCATATGCAGACCTGTGAAGCCTGCCGGGCTGAGCTGGCGGACTACCGAACCGTGAGCTCCGGGTTGTTGGCAGCCATGCCGGCGCGGCCCCCGCGCTCCACGGTCCGCAGGAATCTGCAGAAGCAGATTTCCGGGCATGCAGCGAAAAGCCGGCCGGGGTTCAACTGGTCGCTTGGACAGGTTGTCTTCGCCGGACTCATGGTGACCCTTGTGGGCCTCAATGTGATAACGATGTTACAGGTCTACAATTTGCGGCAGGAGCAAGCCGAGTTGCTGGCGCAGAGGACCTCCGAGCAAACAGCCATTGCCATGCTGGCGTACCCCACGACCCAGAGTCTGCCGTTTGACCAGAACGGCATAGCCGGCAGCCTGCTGGTGGACAAGCAGCGCAACCTGCTGGCGGTCTTCGCTTGGAACCTGCCATCGGCACCGGGCGGCAAGACATACCAGATGTGGCTGATCGATCCGAACGGCGATCGGACGAGCGGCGGGTTCATCACGCCCGAGGCAAACTACCCCTTTGTCATGGCGGTCGTCCGTTCCGCCAAACCGCTGACCGATTACGTTGGATTCGGCGTTACCGTGGAACCGGCGGGCGGCAGTCCAAAGCCCACCGGTCCGCGCATCATGCGGGTGGATTTCTAGAAAAGTTGCCAACGAAGGACAAGAAGAGCCCACGAAGCCTCGCTTGGTGGGCTCTTAACATTCTTGACCAGCCTGTTGTCCGTTCCGGTGACGCTGCCGCCTTGGCGCGATCCCTCACCCGCCTGTTAGCCTGCGCAGGTCCTCCTCCACCTGGAGCCGCTCCCGGATTGCAACCGGGCTGTCCAGGATGCGCCGCAGGAGCTCAATGTGTTTCTCGCGGCCTTGATGCTCCCGGAAAATCTCCAGGCTGGAGACGGTGGGTCCGTCGAAGGGGATCAAGTCCGCCATATCCCCGGCCTGCACAGCGCCCTCGTGGATCACGCGGCAGTACATGCCGGGGCGCTCTGCCAGGCGATATTTCTTCACGAACTGCGCATCCCGCATGCGCCGCGCCAGGGTGGAGCACGGTATGCGCGGCGCGGTGAACTCGAGCACCACGGCTCCGATCTGCAAGCGATCCCCAATGTGATACCCCGCGCTCTCGAAACCGGTTAACGTCAGATTCTCGCCGAATGTGCCGGGGCCCAGCGCCTCCCCCAGCTCTCTCGACCACCACTCATAGTCCGGCACGCCATAGATGTAGATCGCCTGATCCGGGCCGCCATGATTCCGTTGATCGCAGATGAAATCCTCAGGTACGCCCAACGCGCCGATGTGCACCGGCCCATTCACTGGCATCTTATAGATTCCCGTGGTCTCGAGCGCGTCCCCTTTCGGCTGCGTTCGCTTCTCTCCGACATTCATGCTAACGATTTGCATTCTCACATGAACCTCTAAGCCGGCAATTCTACCCGGCAACGGCGATCGCTAGCAACCACGTATGCGTGAACCGGAGTTCCCCGGATTCTTCCCTCAGGCCGATCCCGGCGGTCTGCCCAGCCCTGGCGAGGGCGCGCATGACGGTCTCCAGCGGCGTCGTCCGTTTCGGATCGCCGACGATGGCAGCCCATTCAGAAAATGTGCGTGCCTGCCGCCATGACTCGTGATGTACCACGCGGAAGCCGCCGTAGTGCAGGATGTCGAGCAGGTTACCCGCCGAGTACATGCGTACATGCGTCGGGTCGCGCAGCTTTTCCAGAGAGTTATGCAGCGCCGACTCGTCCGCGTCCTCAGATGACACGACGTCTGCCACGACCAGCTGGCCCTCCCGCCGCAGCACGCGGCGCGCCTCCGCCAGCACCGACGGGACATCCGTGAAGTGATGGAACGAAAGTCGCGTGATGAGCTGGTCGAAAGTTTCGCGTTCCACCGGAAGCTGCTCCGCGGCTCCAACGAGAAAACGGCCGTTTTGCAGCCTGGCTTTCTGGAATCGCTGTTTTGCCAGGGCGACCATCTCAGGCGTCACGTCCACTCCCAACACGTGGTGAGCGTCGCGGGCGATTGCCTGCGCCAGAATGCCCGGCCCGCAGGCTAGGTCTAGCACCCGCTCGGCGGGAGCGCTGCGGACGGCGCTCACCAACCGTTGCAGCACGCGTTCGGCATGGAATGCTGGCGCAGAGTCCATGTGCACTGACTGACGAGCGAATTCCTTTCGAGTTTCGTCGAGGCCCTGGTCCACGGCTGCTCCTGGGGTGAGTATAGCATCTGCCTTCCTTAGTCTTCCATTAGCTTTGTGTTAACCTACCCGCTCGTCCGGTTGCGCGATTGCTTCGACGGCCTTATAGTCTTAACGTTCGCCAGCCTGATAGCCTGTTCCCCGCCGCGAAGCAGATTCCCACCGATTCGCTGTCCTCGTCAACGACCCGGCTATCTGACTATCAAACTATCAGACCATTGGACTATTAGACTACTGGCCAGGAGACTTTTTCAGATGTGGCATGGTGGATACGGTTGGCTTAGCTATATGCGCTCCGGCGAGCAAAAGCCCACGGTGACGCGGCAGTTGCTGGCGCGCGTCCTGGCTTACGCGCGCCCTTACATGACGCAGATCATCGGCATGCTGGTTGCGATCCTGCTTACGACCGGACTTTCCCTGGTTTCGCCGCTCATCTTCCGCAGGATGATCGACACGGTCCTGCCATCCAAGGACCTGGAACAACTGGTTTTGTTGGCGTTCGCGCTGCTGCTGATCCCGATGGTGAGCGGCCTGATTTCCGTTGTGCAGCGCCGCTGGAATGCAGCCGTCGGCGAGGGTGTGATCTACGACCTGCGAGTCGCGTTATTCGCCCGCCTGCAGCGCATGAGCCTGCGCTTCTTCACCAACACCAAGGTCGGCGAGCTGATGAGTCGCCTGAACAATGACGTGGTAGGCGCACAGAACGCCATCAGCAATACCATCGTCGGCATCATCACCAACATCGTGGAAACGGTCGCGATCCTGATCGTCATGCTGACGTTGGAATGGCGTCTGACCATCCTGAGTGTGCTGATCCTGCCGTTGTTTGTACTGGCTGCCCGGCGGCTGGGCGTGGCCCTGCGTGACACGGCCCGCGAAGCGATGGATATGAATGCGCAGATGAACGCCCACATGCACGAGACGCTCAACATCGGCGGTGCATTGCTCGTCAAGCTGTTCGGCCGCGGTAACGAAGAGACCGGGCGTTTCCGGCAGCGGGCCGCGAACGTGCGCGATATCGGGGTGCGGCGCGCCGTGCTGGGGTCTACGTTCTTCATGATTCTGGGACTGGTCAGCGCCGTTGGCACGGCCCTTGTCTACGGCCTGGGCGGCTACTACGTCATCCAGGGCACGTTCACGATAGGAACCATCGTAGCCTTCGGGGCGTACCTGGGTCAGTTGTACGGCGCCTTGCAAGGACTGGCGAGCGCCCCGGTGGATTTCACAACCTCGATGGTGAGCTTCGAGCGCGTCTTTGAAGTGCTCGATCTGCCGCATGACATCGTGGAGAAGCCGGACGCCCTCGAGCTGGGGGATGTGCGCGGCCAGCTCGTGTTCGACAATGTGACCTTCAGCTACAACTTGGATGAGAACAAGCTGTTGAAAGATGTCAAGCGTTACGGGCGCATGGAGGACGTCGGCGCAGTGCTCTCGCTGGCGAATTCAGGTGACGGCAGGAATGGCAACGGCGCCGAGCCCGGGGGGGACCTGGCGGTCCCGGCCTCGCAGGCGCGCGAGGTGGCCCTGGAGGCGGTTTCGTTCCGTGCAAGCCCGGGTCAGCTCGTCGCGCTCGTCGGCCCGTCCGGCGCGGGAAAGACCACGCTCACGTATCTCATTCCTCGCCTGTATGATCCCGCCGCGGGATGCATCCTCATCGACGACCACGATCTCCGGGATGTCAAGATCGATTCGTTGGCCACGGCTATTGGTATGGTTACGCAGGAAACCTACCTGTTCCACGACACGATCCGTACGAACCTCCTCTACGCCAACGTCGATGCCACCCAGGCGCAGCTGGAGGCGGCAGCCCGCGCCGCCAACATCCACAACTTCATCATGGGATTGCCGGAGCGCTACGATACCATCGTCGGTGA
Source organism: Anaerolineales bacterium (assembly GCA_035498395.1). Classification (GTDB taxonomy): domain Bacteria; phylum Chloroflexota; class Anaerolineae; order Anaerolineales; family Villigracilaceae; genus Fen-1038. Next base: position 31,174 of record DATKAF010000215.1, on the reverse strand, counting down.
GCGCGGCTACCGGTTGAGCGGCGGCGAGAAGCAGCGCATTGCCCTCGCCCGCGTGATCCTGAAGGATCCCCGCATCCTCGTGCTCGACGAGGCCACCAGCCACCTGGACTCTGAATCCGAGGCCCTGATCCAGGACGCGCTGCGGCGGGTGATGGCAGGCCGCACCAGCATCGTCATCGCGCACCGGCTCAGTACCATCCTCGCCGCCGACCAGATCCTGGTCATGGACCGCGGCCGCATCGTCGAACGCGGCACCCACGAGGAGTTGCTCACAATGGGCGGGGTTTACGCGCAGCTCTACGAGACGCAGTTCAAGCGTGAGCGGGTGGCATAGCACACTCCCAAGGTCAACACCCAACATCCGGAGCCCATTGGCTCCGGATGTTCATTTATCTGGACGCGGTCAGCTATAATCCATCCGTATGGATGTCGGGAAGACGATCCGGAGCGATACGGATGTCTCACGCACTCGAGGCAGCCAGCGTGCGCTCACGCTTGCAAAGGTGCTCAGCGCCGCGCTGGTCTGCTACTTCGTAGCGGCGTTCCTTTATGTGTCCATATCGCGCATGGGATACATATTCACGCTGGAATGGCTGGAGGGCGCTTCTCTGATCCAGATACAGCGGTTATTGTCTGGCTTGCCGCTCTACGTCCGTCCCACGTTCGACTACGTGCCGCTCATCTATTCGCCTCTGTACTTCTATGTCGCCGCGCTGTTTGCCCGCATCATCGGCTTCGGCTTCCTGCCCCTGCGGCTGGTGTCATTTCTCGCAACGCTTGGCTGCGTCGGGATGATCTATCTGATCGTCCGCAAATACACGCAAGACGGGCTTGTATCGCTCCTCGCAGCCGGATCGTTCCTGGCGCTCTACAAGGTCAGCGACAGCTGGTTCGACCTCGCCCGCGTGGATATGCTGGCGATGTTCCTGACGTTGCTAGCGGTTTACCTTGCGCAGGGCCGGGCAGCATGGCGGCTGGTCCTGGCCGGTGTGGCCCTCGCCCTTGCGCCTCTGGCAAAGCAGACCTACTGGATTCTCTTCGTGCCGGTGCTGGTCTATGCTGCATTCCTCCAAAAACGGCGAGTCCTGTATATGCTGTTGACCGCGCTCCTGGTTTCGCTGGCGGCGCACCTGCTCCTGAATCAGCTCTCCGGCGGCTGGTATTCCTTCTTCGTCTACTCCGCCGGCTTCGGCCAAGGCAGCAGCGTATTTGCGGGTGGCCTGCGTCACTTCTTCACAGCTTATTGGATCGACTCTGTTCTAAAGGTCGTCCCGGTCTTATTTGTGCTATTCGTCGCCTACTTCATCGTAAAGATCCGCTCCATCTGGTCGATGCTCGGCCTTCTGTCGCTCGCAGCCGGAGCGATTGTCCTGTCCTGGGCAGGTATTCTCAACAAGGGCGGTTATAACAACGTTTTGATACCGTCCTACGTGGTCTTCCTGATCTGCGCCTGGCTCTTGATCGCAGACGTGATGAAGGATGCCGCCTCCTCAGACCTTGTCCGTACCGGATTGTTGCTTCTGTTCTCCGTACAGATGGCCTTGCTCTTGTATCCCATCGCCGCGCAGATTCCCACACAGGATGACTACCGGGCGGGGCAAGTCATCCTTCAGGATATCCGCAGCCAGCCCGGCGATGTTTATATTCCGTTTGACAATTACCTAACGCTCTATGCTGGCAAGCAGCCCTTCGCCGGTTTCGGTTCGCTCGGAGATCTGAACCAGTTGCCGGGCGGCATCGCCAAGGCGGAGTGGAACCGGATCAATTCGCAATTGCGCGAGATGATCAAGACCAAGCAGTTCAGCCTGATCATCCTGGACGAGAACGCCGATTGGGGCAGCGCCGAGAGATATTACCAGTCCTATTACGAGCCTGCGCCCATCAAGTATCGGGGGGACACCTTCTTCCCCGTCGCGGGCTGGCAGATCCGGCCTGGGACGAAATATACGCCGGTCACTTCACACTAGCTTCCGAGAGGGCTTTGTGCCTGCTCGCATATGCCCGATGATACAATTCCCTCGTGGGTATGCTATATCTCGTTGCCTCTCCCATCGGGAATCTTGAAGATATATCGGCCCGCGCGTTGCGGGTTCTCCAAGAAGTTGACCTGATCGCTGCCGAAGATACCCGCGTGACGAACAAGCTGCTGAGCCACTACGGCATCCGCACCCGCATGGTCAGCTACTACGAGCACAACAAGGTCTCGAAGCTCGGCCTGATACTGGGTGAGCTCGGCAAGGGCGATGTAGCGCTGGTATCAGACGCGGGCACGCCCGGCCTCAACGACCCGGGCTATGAGCTGGTGCGCGCCGCGTTGGATGCCGGGCATCGCGTCAGCCCTATTCCCGGGCCTGCCTCGCCCATTGCAGCCCTGGTCGCATCGGGCATCGCAACCGATGCGTTCCTGTACCTCGGCTACCTGCCGCGCAAGTCCGCGGAGCGGCGTGCGTCCCTGGCAGCCGTTGCATCGCTACCGTACACCTTGATACTCCTGGAAACGCCGCATCGCTTGCGAGCGTCGCTGCAAGACCTGCAAGACACCCTTGGAGACCGGAAGCTTGCGGTCGCCCGCGAGCTGACCAAGCTCCACGAGGAGGTCTGGCGAGGCAGCTTCGCGCAGGCCATTGACCACTTCACGGACCCACGCGGTGAGTTCACGCTGGTCGTCGAGGGAAACAAGGTTTCACCGGACGGCAAGTGGACCGAGCAGCAAGTGCGGAATGCCATCGACCAGGCGCTGGATGCTGGAGAAACGCCCTCCGCCCTCGCCTCCAGGCTGGCAGGATCATCCGGCTGGGGTCGGCGCGATATTTACGCCCTCATCCTGACCACTGACAAGAAGAGGATGCAATGACGGAAAAAGACGAAAGCGCAAAGCCAGAACAGGCAAGAGACGAGTCGAAGAAAGAGGAGAAGCCTGCTCCGAAGGACAACCTGGTAGAGACGAAACACTCCGTCATGATCGGCGGCAAAGAGGTTAAGTACACGGCCATCGCCGGGACTATGGTGCTCAAAGAGGAGCACACCGACCGGGAGAAGGAATTCGAGGCGGAGAAGCCGCGTGCCGAGCTGTTCTTCATCGCCTATATCAAGGACGATGTCGAGCTTCGATCGACCAGGCCCATCACGTTCGCGTTCAACGGCGGGCCGGGCTCCTCCTCCGTATGGCTGCACATGGGCGCCCTCGGCCCGCGCCGCGCCGTGCTCGAGGACGATGGCAGTTTGCCTCCCCCGCCTTACAAGCTGACCGACAACGAGTACTCGCTGCTCGATGAAACCGACCTTGTTTTCATCGACCCGATCAGCACCGGCTATAGCCGCCCGGTGGAGGGCCAAAAGGCGAAGGATTGGCACGGCTTCAAGAAGGACATCACGTCGGTCGGGGATTTCATTCGCCTGTTCGTCACGCGCTACAACCGCTGGCTATCCCCCAAGTTCATCGCCGGCGAGTCCTACGGTACCACGCGCGCATCCGCCCTCGCAGACTACCTGCAGGAGCGGCACGGCATGTACCTCAACGGCATCATGCTAGTTTCCACCGCGCTGGACTTCACGACGCTCGATTTTTATGTCAACAATGAAGTGCCGTATGTGATGTTCCTGCCGGCCTACGCGGCCACCGCCTGGTATCACGGCAAGTTGAGGTCGCGCCGACCGCTGCAGAGCCTGTTGCGCGAGGTCGAGCAGTTCGCCGCGGGCGAGTACGCGGCGGCGCTCTTCCGGGGAGATCAGCTTCCCAAGCGCGAGCGGGCGCAGATCGTTCAGAAGATCTCCCGCTACACCAGCCTTTCGCCTGAGTTCATTGAGCGGTCCAACCTGCGCATCAACGATCAACATTTCTTCAAGGAGCTTCTGCGCGACCGCGGGTTTATCGTTGGGCGTCTCGACAGCCGCCTGCTGGGCCATGACCGTCTGGGCGTGACCGAGAAGCCGGAATACGACCCGCTGATGACCACCGTGTCCGGGCCGTTCACTGCCGCGTTCTACGATTACGTGCGGACGCATCTCAAGTTCGAATCCGATATCCCCTACGAGGTTTCCGCAGAGATCGTTTGGCCGTGGTCCTACAAGGAGTTCGAGAACCAGTTCGTGAATGTCGGAGAGCCGCTGCGCGCCGCCATGGCGCACAACCCTTATCTCAAGGTCTTCGTTGCCAACGGCTATTTCGACCTTGGTACGCCGTACTTCGCGACCGAATACGTGTTCAACCACCTCGGTCTGGATGAGGCCGCGCGCAGGAACATCAGCATGGGCTACTACGAGGCCGGGCACATGATGTACATCCATCTGCCTTCGCTGCAAAAGCTGAAGGCCGATCTCGCAGAGTTCGTCCACTCGGCTGCCGGAGTTTCGTAATCAGCGGCTGCGTAACCAGACGGAGGCCCGAGTTGAAGCGCATCCTGGTCATCGCCCTGCTCGTCATCCTCCTGGCCGTTCCATCCACTGCATACGCCGATATTGCGCCTCCGGCCCAGCCCCCTGGTTCAAGTCTCCAGCCAGGCTCACAGTCCACACAGGTTAGGATGAGCGCCGAAACGGTCAAGATCGATGTCCAACCATCGGCATCCGATAAGAGCCTCGGGCAGGCGCGCGTCACCGCCGATTTCACAATGCACAATACCGGTGATGCGGCCGAGGACATGGCGGTTCGTTTCCCCATTGGAGCCAGTGACGGCTTCTTCAAGGTCAATGAGCTTCACGACCTCCAGGTCAAGGTGAACGGTCAGCCGATCCGTACGCGCCGCATCGACGGTGAAGACCCATATAACGGTAGTGACCCGGTGCCCTGGGCGGAGTTCGACGTAGCCTTTCCGCCGGGCCAGGATGTGCCGGTCGAGGTGCAGTACACCCTCGAAGCCAGCGGAGAATATCCGTTCATCTGGTTCAAGTACGTCTTATCCACCGGAGCCGCTTGGAAAGACACGATCGGCAGCGCCGACATCATCGTTCAGCTCCCGTACCCGGCAGACATCCAGAACATCCTTACGGACAGCCCTGGCATCGTTACGGGCACTACGCCGGGCGGCGCGTTGAACGGCAACTCCCTCCGCTGGCACTATGAGAACCTAGAGCCGACCACCCAGGACAACTTCGAAGTGAACCTTGTCATGCCCGCGGCGTGGCAGCGATTGCTCACCGAGCAGAAGAACGTAACGGCGAACCCTCTCGATGGAGAAGCCTGGGGACGGCTGGGCAAACTCTGCAAGGAGATGGCGTTCTCGTCGCGCGGCAAGGGCTTCCGGGTTGGATCGATGGATCCCGGTGCGGCCGAGCTTTACGACCGCAGCCTGCAGGCCTATGAGCGGGCCGTGACCCTGCTCCCAAAGGACGCCCAGTGGCACGCAGGCTACGCGGATGCGCTGGCATATCACGCGTACTTCAAGGCGTTCGAAGGCGCCGACACCACGGAAGAAGCCCTCCACAGTATGAGGGAGATTCAGACCGCGCTGGCCCTGTCGCCGCACGACCCCAAGGTTCAGGAAATCGCGCAGCGCATCGCTTCTTCCTTCCCCGATGCGATCCAACACGCCGGAGATGCTTACGTCTTCAGCTGGCTCACCGCCACGCCGCCCGCTGTTGAGGTCGCGTCGCAAGCGCCCACTGAGATCGCGCAGGTTCAGGCTGCCTCCGAGACGCCCACAACAGTTCCGACCTCCACCCTGCAACAACTGCCAACCGCGTCGGCAGCAGCGCCGGTATCGAAGCCCTCTGCCCCGTTCTGCGGCTCCGCGCTGATTTTCCCCATGCTGCTTGGCGGCCTGTTGCTCGCTGGCAACGCAAAGCGGCGGAATTAGCAGGCTTCCTTCATCAGGTATACTTTAGCCCGCGTCCCTGGAGAGAGGGCGCGGGCAACCATTGTTCCATGCTTAACCCCAAAAGCCATGCCTCGCACCGCACATCGCTCCTGGTCTGCCTCCTGATCGCCCTCGTCTTCGTGATTTGGAGCGCTCTCTTTATCTACCAGAGCTCTTACATCGCGTTGGATGGGCATCGCTACTACGGGCTTGCCGACGATGCCATGATCTCCATGCGCTATGCCTGGAACCTCGCGCACGGCCAGGGTCTCGTCTGGAATGCGGGGCAACGCGTCGAAGGCTACACCAACCTGCTGATGACATTGCTGATGTCTCTGGCGGCGCTGTTCTTGAGCAAGCCGCTGGCTGTGCTCGCGGTGCAAGTCGCGGGCGTCGTTACGCTGCTGGGGGCCGCCTTCCTGAGCAAAGGATTATCCGACGAGGTGAATGCGGGCTGTTCGCATCGGGCGTTGATCGGTGTCCTCGCATTTGCCGTCGTGCTGTTCTACTGGCCGCTCAGCTACTGGACCCTCATGGGCATGGAGACCGGCCTCATTACCATGCTCGTTATCGGCTCGGCCTTGTTCGCCTTGCGATGGCTCCGGACGGGGTCTGACCGGTACCTGCTCGGCCTCTCGTTTCTGTCCGGCCTGGCATTCCTGGCGCGCAACGACATGCTCATCTATACCGCGCTAATCTTCGGCTTTCTCCTTTTGGAGGCCTACCTGCGCAAGCTGCCGCAGCCGGTGTGGCTGAAGATCCTGTATGCCCTCGGGCTTGTTCTGGCGTTTCCGCTAGCACAGACGGTCTTCCGCCTGCTCTACTACAGCCAGTTCGTGCCCAATACCTATACGCTCAAGTTGTCGAAGTTCCCCTTGCGCATCCGGGTCATCGGCGGGGTACGGTTTGTGATGCCGTTCCTTGGGCAGAGCGTGCTCATCCTGTTGCTGGCCGGGCTCGCGCTGGCCTTCGACTTCAAGCGCATCCGCCTCTTCCTCTTCTCGTTTTTGCCGCTTGCCCTTGCCTACCAGGTGTACGTCGGCGGCGACCCATGGCCCAGCTGGCGCATGCTGGCGCCTGCCATGCCGCCTGTGCTTGTCCTCGCGATCATGGGCTGCGCCGGCCTTGCCTCGCGCTGGCCCACCATTGCTTCACGTAAAACGCTTTCATCCTCCTTCATCATTGTTGTGACTATCGCTGCGCTCCTGCTCGGCGACCTTCCCTTCCTTGCCGATATGACAGTGCAGGCGCCGACCTCGGCGGCGATCGCCAACCGTGTCAATACCAACTCGGCCATCGCCATCGACCGGATGACGAGGCCCGGCGCCACGGTCGGCGTCATTTGGGCCGGGACCTTGCCGTACTACGCGGACCGCACGGGCGTCGACTTCCTCGGGAAGTCCGATCAGCGGATCGCATCGCTCAATGCCGATGTGTCCGGCGCCGTCAGTTGGTCGGGCATGATCAGCGTGCCGGGTCACAACAAGTACGACCTCAACTACTCCATTGTTGATTTGCAGCCCACGTACATTCAGGCTTTCGCCTGGGGTGACCAGACGGTCAAACCTTGGGTCACCCGCAACTACACGCGCGTGGAATATCATGGCATTCAAGGCACAAAGACGTTATTCCTCAGGAAAGATTCCCCGGACGTCTGTTGGGATACATGTGGAAACGACTACAAGATCATCCCGTGGCCCAAACAGGGAGAGGACAATCCATGAATCTTGATGATCTTAAACGTTTCAAGCAGTTGGATACACAGGACATGCTGGGAGAGATCGACGGTCTTCCGGACCAACTGCAATCCGCATGGGAGCAGGGTCAAACACTGCCGCTGCCCGACGTGCCGGCGCTGACGTCCGTTGTGATCTCGGGTATGGGCGGCTCGGCCATCGGCGCAGACCTGGTCGCGGCGGCCGTAGCTGCGACATGCACGGTTCCTGTCACGGTCCACCGCGACTACGGCTTGCCCGCTTTTGCCCGCGATAGGTCCACCCTGTTCATCGCCTCCAGCCACTCTGGCTCCACAGAAGAGACTCTCGACAGCTTCGACGCGGCGCGCCGGCAGAACTGCTCCATCATGGCAGTGGCGACCGGCGGTGAGCTTGCCCGCCGGGCTGGGCTCGCCAACGTGCCGCTCTGGACCTTTGAGCACGCTGGACAGCCGCGCGCCGCCGTCGGCTTCTCGTTCGGCCTGCTGCTGGCAGTCTTCGCCCGGCTGAAGCTGATCCCCGATCCTTCCCACGAACTGGCGGGCGCCGTGGCAGCTTTGAAAGAGGCCCAGCAGAACCTGCGCGCCGATGTCCCGGCCACGCAGAACGCGGGCAAGCGGTACGCAGGGCAGCTCATGGGCCGCTGGGTCACAGTATTCGGAGCCGGGCTGCTGGCGCCGGTCGCGCGGCGCATCAAGTGCCAGATCAATGAGATCGCCAAGTCTGCGGCCAACTTCGAATACCTGCCCGAGGCCGATCACAACACGCTCGCCGGCACGCTGCACCCGGAAGAGGTCATGATGCCTCACACCCTGAACCTGTTCCTGCGTGCCCCGTCGGACCACCCGCGCAACCGCAAGCGCCTCGAGCTCACACGGCAGGCATACATGCTCGAAGGCCTGAATACCGACTTCATCGATGCGCACGGTGATTCGCCCCTTGCGCACATCTGGACGACATTGCACTTCGGCGACTACCTGGCCTATTACCTTGCGATGGGCTACAACGTCGATCCTACCCCCATCGAGGCTCTCGTGAGCTTCAAGCAGGCAATGAAAGAGTCATAGGAGGACAGCCCGCAAAACGGGGTGTCCTACAACCCTAAACCTGGTGCCCTTCTTCCACAGCCTTTCCCGGTCCCGGCAAGCCCTCACCGGATTGTTTCTGTTGCTGCCTGAGGTAAAGCCCGGCAAGTAGAGCGGCGGGCAGCGGAAAAAACAGGATCGGGCTCTGAAGATTTCCCTTGGATGGATCGAATGTTGTAAGGAACAGCGCCCACAGCCCGACCAGCCAGAGCAGCAGCAACGCCGGGTTCAGCACGTTTCCGTATCTTGATTCGTCGATGAACTTCAGCACCAGCGCCAGCGGCAGCGTCAGGATGATGAAATTCCCGGGGTCCGTGGTGATCCATAGCCATTGGCTCACCACCAGGGTCAGGCAGAACGCTGGCAGGAACACCGAAAAGTCTTTGCCAAACGCCTTGATCCACTCCCACACCAGCACGGCAGACAAAGCCGCGTAAATCAGGTATCCGATCCAGCGGCCCAGGCTCGGCAGTAGCTCATTGAGGGCAGCCGCGATCGTCGTCGGCGGGTTGTATGCGCTGTAATGCAGGATGTTCGCCAGGTTTTGTGCCGGCCAGTCCGGGATGATCAGCATCCCCGCCAGCACGAGAAAGGCAAAGCTGCCTGCCAGCCACGCCACGAAGCGCCATCCCTTCACACTGAGTGTCCACAGGGTCATGAAGAGCAGGGGCACGAGCGCCAGGTTCGGCTTTGCCAGCACGAACGCCATCAGGATTCCCGCGGCGGCATCCCTTCGGCGCCGGATCCCCCACACCGCGCATACGATGAAAAGCGCCATCACCGTCGTCACGTTCCCGTTGATTACCGGCCTCAGGCTGTGATAGCCGAGCACAGCGTACACCAAGTACAGGCTCAGCGTGATCAGTCTGGGCCTCCAGCCAACGATCTGCATGGAGAGGGCGAAGATCGCGATGGTTGCCAGCTCGAGGAACGTCATCCATACTGCCCGCGCCCATGAATAATCCGCGATCAGCGCGAACGGCGCGAAGATGATCTCCATGTGTAGCATGTACGGATCGAGGAACTCGTTGGCGCCCGGCTCAGCCGGGTGGCCGTAATACAGGGTCTGCACCCGCACCCCCACCGCTTTGCTGTAGGGCGATTCGCCCTGGAACAACGCGTGCGTTCCAACCCAATGCGTCATGAAATCGACCCCGCCCGGCGAGGCGACCGCCAGCCGGTGGTTCAGGTACAGCAGGACAACGATGAACAGCAGTGCGGCGATGATGATCGCCAGAATACGGGACGACGATTTGCTCATCTTCCGTGAAATTCCCTCTACTGATCTTATCAAGGATGGATGAGAACGCCGGTCGAGTATCTAGGGCTCCAGGCAGGCTGGGATCGAATTCGTCGGGCCGTCGGGTTGCTCGGTGTTGCCGTTCTCATCGTAGATCTTGACATACTGGATGTACGGGAACGTTTTCAAACTGGCGACGATCGGTCCGCCGATCGTGAAGGTGGACCCCTGGCTGTTGCAATGGCCGCTCAGATACACCCGCGCGATGCCGTCGGCAATGTCCAGCTTGCTAAAGCCGGTTGCCCCGCTGAGCGGCGCGCTCCAGCCGTACGTATACTTTTCGGTGTACCCCGGCCCTTTGAAGTATTCACGGAGCACGAACTCTGGCAGGTTCGTTGAAGAAAGCGCGTACCGCTTGCCGTATACCAAGCCTAACGCCCGGTCGTAGAAATATACCTTCAAGAGAGTGTAGACCGGCGTAGCCGTGGACCGAAGCGTTGGCGTCGCGGTCGGCGTCCGCGTTGCTGTTGACGTCGCTGAGGCGGTGGGCGTTGGGCTCAGCGTCGGCGTGGGAGCGTATGCCGGGTCCAGGCAGGTCGGGATGGAATCGGTGGGGCCGTCCGAATGCTCCGTTGTGCCGTTCTCATCATAGACCTTCACGTACTGTATGTAGGAGAACTGTTTCAGGTTCACCGTCAGCGGTTGCGCAATGGTATAGCTGTAATCCGTCGGCGCGCACGTGCCCCGCAGGTAGACCCGTGCGATCCTGTCCGCCACCTCCACCCGCGTGTAACCGGTGAAGCCGCTGTAGATCGCCACCCACCGGTAGATATACTTCTCGGTGTAACCCGGCCCTTTGAAGTATTCGTTCAGCACATCGGCTACAAAATTATCCGTCGACTTCTCCCAGCGGTAACCGGCAACTTCATAGGGCGGTGTGCCCGCCTTGAGCGCCACGCTGTTTACGAAATACACGCTCAGCTTCGTATACGGCGGTACGGCGGTCGCTGCGCGCGTCGCGGTCGATGTTGCTGTCCGCGAGGCGGTCGGCGTTCGAGACGGCGTGCGTGTGATGGTCGAGGTCGGCGTATTGCTCGGCGTCCGGCTCGGTGTCAGCGTCAGTGTGGCGGTCGGCGTTCGCGTGATCGTCGCCGTCTTGGAAGGCGTTGCCGTCTTCGACGCGGTTGGAGTAAGCGACGGCGTCGCTGTCCTGGTGGATGTAGGCGTTCTGGTAATGGTCGGCGTGTTGCTCGCTGTGGGCGTCTTCGAGGCGGTCGGTGTGAATGTTGGCGTGAAGGTTGCGGGGATCGGCGTAGGCGTGACGGCCCCCAGGTAAACGTACCTCACCGCGTCTGCCCCCACCTCCAGTGAGGCCACAGCTCCCGACGCATCCTGCGTCTGGTTGGTAAGCTGTATGTATTCCTGGCTCGCCCCGTCGAAGTTGTACTTGCCAGCATACACCCACCCGTCGGTCACGTAGAACCCGTTGGGAAACACGAGCTGGTTGATGACGACGTGGTCGCTCTGCCCGCCGTGCTGGATCGTGTAGACTGCCCCCTCCGTGGTCCCGTGCACCGCCGGGATGCGGATATAGACGGCGTACAGTCCGGGTGCCGATCCTTGCGGGAATTTCCATTGCCCGGTGCAGGTCGGAGCCGTGACCCGCGGCTTGGCGTAGCTCAAATTCCCGTTCTGCGCCTGCGTCGACGACACGTCGATGGCGTTCCAGCATGGGTTCGGGCTCTGAACAAAACCAGCGCTCGAATCATCGACCAGGATTCCGGTCGCCGAGTCCGGCGGGTAGAACAAGGCCACGCTTCCGGAAGGTAGCGCCTGGATTCCATAATAGACGAGCGATGGGTACAGCACCCACAGCGACTCGGGCTGGTTGTACGGCCACGGATCGCTGCCTCCGGCGCCCCATCCGTACGGATCGATGGATTTGCCTGCCGGCGATACAACGCCGAAGTGCAGGTGCGGCCCTGTCGAGTTGCCGGTGGTCCCGCTGATGCCCAGCATCTCGCCATGTGCGATGGAGGCGCAGCCATCCGTCGGGCACGCCTGCACCGCCACCGCGCTCATGTGGCCGTAGATGGTGGCGTAGCCGTTCGAATGGTGCAGCTTGACGTAAATGCCGTACGATGCCTGGTGGTTCTGCGGGTCCCACCACCCGGAGTACATCACGCGGTCGGCGTCAGCCGCAGCGTAGACCGGTCGATAGCTGATGCCGTAATCGATTCCGTCATGCCCGTTGTAAGCCATCCACCCGCCCAGGTCATACGACCAGTAGATGCCATAGCCCTGGTCGCATACTCCTGCCTCTGGCGGCTTTTTGCCCGCCGGAGCGGGCGAGGGGCAGTTCTTCTGTGCCAGGTGCCCCCCATACGACATGATACGGTTGTCCGTCTGGCTGTAGTTGGGGCTGGTGTGATCGAAGACGGACTCTTCCGATGCGGAGCCGGGAAACGGCGGGAAGAGGAACGGAGAGACGGTACCCGCCGGCGCAGCGGATGCCCCTACGCTCCACAGCCCGCTCAGGACGACGCTTCCACCGCCGAGCAGCAAGGTTGTTCTGAGCATTCGGAGCAGGGAGCGGCGTTGCATCATGAGGTTCGCGGCAGTGGGCTAGGGAGTTGCGATGGGGGTGGATTGCGATACGGGCATGGACGTCAGCGTGCTGAGCACCGTCTCGGCCTCCAGCAGGCACTGGTCGGGTCGGTCATCCACAGACACTTGAAAAGCCGTGTAGATCCGGCCATCCCCGGCCGCATACGTGGACGATTGTCTCACACCGTCTAGAGACACATTGCTGATCTGGTAGCTGATGTCCCCGAGCTTTCGCGTTTCCTGGTCAACCGTCAGGTTTGGCGGCAGCCCTCTCCCCTGGGTCGGCGAGATGATGCAGTTCGTGATGGCCCGGTGTGCCAGCGCCGGTGACCCGAATTGATCCGTGGTCAGCGCCCAGACTTCCGGGTTATACACGACCCTGAAATAGAAACCCGGTCGGGATTCTGCCGGGTAGGTCGGGGCTCCGTCCCATGCTTGCAGCGCGGGCAGGCGGATGGACTCGGTCGGCAGAACCAGCGTCGGCAATGCAGTCTCTGTCGGGAGCGGCGTGAGGTCCAGCACGAACGGCTCGGTTGGAGAGGCCGCGGCCTCCGTGGCGACGGGCTGGTTCGGCTGGCTGGCCATCGTCGGCGGCACTTGGGGTTGCAACAGCGGCACTTGCGGTCGTTGCGTGGGAGCCGGTGCCGCAGTCGGCGCAGCGGCGCATCCGGCCATCGACAGTCCGATTGCCAGTATCAGAGCGGTCACGCCAGCGTGCATCATCCGATTCATTTGCGGATCCAGGCCTGGCAGCAGGCAGGTTCGGGCAAAGCCTGCTCCACCTCGCCCGATGTTAGATCAACCGTATAGATGTTCATTTTATCATCCAGGACGGCGGTAAAGGTGATACGGTTCCCGTCCGGCGACCAGACGGGCGCCTCCACCCGGGCATCCGGGAAATGCGTCAACTGTGACTGGCTGCCATCCTGGACCTCGACCACCGCCAGATTGCTCTTCAATGCGCCTACGCTCTGGTCTGCCTCGGCAGCCTCCGGGTTCTCCCGCACCACAAAGGCGATCTTGCTCCCGTCCGGGGACCACTCTTCGGCGTATCCGTGCCCGGCATCCGCATCCGCCAGCTTCCGGGCACCGAAGCCATCGGCGTTCATCACCCACAACTCCCCCACCGTGAAGGGCGTCGCCGAATCGGGGGTCTTGATGAAGGCGATCTTGCTTCCATCCGGCGACCAGCGCGCGAACGACAAGTAGCTTTGCGGGTCTGCAAGTACGCGCTTCGCCCCGCCTCCGCCGTCCTTTGCGTGCCACATTTCGCTCCCCTGCCCCATGCCCCGCGAAAAAGAATAGATCAGCTCGCTAGAGTCAGGTTTCAGCGACATATCATAGGTCAATTCCGAGAGCGGTATGTTCCGGGACTCTCCCTGGAGGGTCACCTGCACAATGTGCGGCTGGTTCACCGTATCGACCTTCAGGTACGCCGCCTGCCCGTCGGGCGCCCACGCTAGGAAGTGGCTGTCGGAGTCCGTGACGGGCTGTCTGATAGCGCCGGTATCGGTGTTCACATACAGGACTGCCTGTCCGAATTCGCAAGTGAACTCCATGGCAACCGTTGCGCCCGCGCGCGGCGCAAACACGTTCCCAAGGCTGCACCCTGCCGGGATGCTGACCGGTATTTCCTGTGACACCCGACCTTCGGCCGACAGCTCGACCAGCGCTGGCGGCTCTGTCCGGAAGGCATACAGGGCGGTCGTGATCGATGCCTCGCTCCTCGGTGAACAGGCGGTCAGCGTGGCAAGAGCGACGACTAGGGCTGCAAGGCGCTGCACCGAATCATTATAGCTTGCCGAGAGATTATAATGACCGTAGTTTCACAATCGAAACTGGTCATTTTCAGGTGGTCATTCTTGACCATGCTCCATCCCACAGTTTGATCGCCCCGAAGGAATTCACCCATGCATATCCTCGTAACCAACGATGACGGGGTTTGGGCGCCGGGCATCCTGGCGCTGGCACAGGAGATGCGCAAGCTCGGCCGCGTCACCGTCTTCGCACCGGATCGCAACTGGTCGGTCACGGGCCACATCAAGACCCTCGATCGTCCCCTCCGCGTCCGCGAGACCGTGCTGGCGGATAACACCGCGGCCTTCACCACGGATGGCGCGCCGTCTGACTGCGTTGCCCTGGCCCTGCTCGGGCTGATCGATCCGACCGACCTCGTCATTTCCGGCATCAATCCCAATGCCAACATCAGCCACGACGTGACCTATTCAGGCACGGTGACCGCCGCTATGGAGGCAGTGATCTCCAACGTGACCGGCATCGCCGTGTCTCTTAATTCGCCCGAAGGTCCGAAGGAAGGGCTGGATTACAGCACTGCCGCGATCGTCGCGCGGCACGTCGTCGAGCAGGTCATCGCCAACACCCTGCCGGACGGCGTCGTCCTGAACGTCAACGTCCCCTATTTGAAGGAGTCGGAGCTGAAAGGTTACATGATCACGCGGCAGGGTCTGCGCGTCTACCGCGACGCGCTCGACCAGCGCATCGACCCGCGCGGCCGCCCCTATTACTGGATCGGCGGCGAAGCGCCCACCGGCATCCCCGAGGACGGCACCGATGTGGGCGCGCTGGTCGAAGGCTATGTCTCCATCACGCCCCTCCAACTCGATCTGACCAACTACAAGGTCATGGAAACCCTGAGGAAGTGGGAATGGGATAAGAAGTAATGGGGAGGAAGGGATGCTCGACACACCGAACTACAATCCGGTCCAGCTCGAGAAGCTCCGCCGCTTCTTCCACGGCATGAATCACTTCATGGTCTTCCTGTGGAAGATCGGCCTCGGCCCCATGATGAACATGTGGCCGTCCGTCGGCGGTCGCATCCTGGTCATCCGGCATCGCGGCCGCAGGAGCGGCAGGGAATACCTGACGCCTGTGAATTATGCCCTCGTGGAGGGCGAGATCTACTCGGCGGCGGGCTTCGGCGCTAAGACCGACTGGTATCGCAATGTCATGGCGTGCTCCGAGGTCGAGCTGTGGCTGCCCCAAGGCAGGCGCCGCGCCCATGCCTCTGACGCATCGGATTCACCCTGCCGGATCGAGCTGCTGCGCGAGATCGTCATCGCATCGGGTTTTGCAGGCCCGCTGATGGGTGTCGATCAACGCAAGCTGACCGACGAGCAGATCGGAAGCATGGCAAAGGACTATCGCATTGTCCATTTCACACTGGAGCCGCAGAATGCCCTACCTCGCTGAATCCACTCGCTATGACACCATGCTTTACAACCGCACCGGACGCAGCGGCCTCAAGCTGCCTGCCATCTCATTGGGCTGGTGGTACAACTTTGGCAGCCTCGACCCCCTGGAGAATGGCCGCGCCATCGCCCGCCGGGCCTTCGATATGGGCGTCACTCACTTCGACCTCGCCAACAACTACGGCCCTCCGCCCGGCTCCGCGGAGGAGACCTTCGGGCGCCTGCTTCGTGAGGATTTCCGCCCCTACCGCGACGAGCTGATCGTCTCTACCAAGGCCGGCTACGATATGTGGGCCGGTCCCTATGGCGAATGGGGCTCGCGCAAGTACATGCTTGCCAGTCTGGACGGCTCCCTCATGCGCATGGGGCTGGATTATGTCGACGTCTTCTATCATCACCGCCCCGACCCCGACACACCGCTGGAGGAAAGCATGGGCGCGCTGGCCTCCGCCGTGCAGCAGGGCAAGGCGCTCTACGTCGGTATCTCCAACTACAACGCCGAGCAGACCCGCCGCGCCTCAAAGATCCTGCGCGAGCTGGGCACGCCCTGCCTGATCCACCAGCCGCGCTATAGCATGCTCGACCGCTGGATCGAAGACGGCCTGCTCGATGTGCTCGCCGAGGAGGGCATCGGCTGCATTGTCTTCTCGCCTCTGGAGCAGGGCCAGCTCACCGACCGTTACCTGGGCGGCATCCCCACCGGCGCCCGCGCCACCAAGACCGAGCGCGTCTGGCTGACGCCTGTCGAGGTCGAGCAGAATCTTCCGAAGGTTCGCCAGTTGAATGACCTTGCCATGCAGCGCGGCCAGTCCCTCGCTCAGATGGCGATCGCGTGGGTGCTGCGCCAGCCGCTGGTCACCTCGGCGCTCATCGGCGCCAGCAGCGTCAAGCAACTGGAGAACAACCTGGCCTCTCTCAAAAACCGCCACTTCTCCGCCGACGAGCTGAAGCAAATAGAATCGATCCTCCGCGACTAGCCCCTGCACACTGTCCTTGAGCCATTAACTGGTTATTGTTCACTGTTCACTATCCCTATGTCCCCCTTCACCTCCCCTCCCGATTCACAAGCCTTCAACGAGCGCGTCTGGCAGCTTGTCCGCCAGGTGCCGCGCGGCAAGGTCGCAACCTACGGACAGATCGCCCTCATGCTTCCGCCGCCGATGGGCGTTGACTTCGACGCCTATCGTGCCCAAGCCCCGCGCTGGGTCGGTTCTGCTATGGCCGCCTGCCCCGACGATGTGCCGTGGCAGCGCGTCATCAACTCGCAGGGCAAGATCAGCGAAAGGCCCGGCGCGCAGAAACAGCGCGAGCTGCTGGAGGCCGAGGGCATTGTCTTCGTGAAGGACCGCATCGACCTCAAGAAGTATGGTTGGGGCGGCCTCGACCAGTTCGAGACTCCTCAACAACCATCGCTCTTGTAATCCCTCGTGTGGCCGCACAACTGTAGGGCGACCTAATGGTAGCCCGTGGCCGGGCCTGCGAGCTCACCCATGAATCTACCGTTGGTCGAGTAGCCGGTGTATTTCCGGCGTATCGAGACCATCACCGCCATGTCAAAGATTTCGAAAGGTGGGGCTGCGCCCTCTGGCCCGCAGGGCTACCTCTGATAGTCGGAGCGTAGCGTAGATCCTCGCGCAGCACCCTATAAGGGCGCTTCAGCGCGACTGACGGCTGAAAGCTGACCGCTGCCCGTTGATATTTGTGCTACACTGCTGGCAACAGGCCTTTCTCGCCATCGTTAAACGCCGCGAAGTTCATCCTTATATGTCCCGCACAGTCAACGCCGACCATGGAAGCTCTGCCGACCAGCATCGATCCTGGTGACCCCCTCTTTCAATCGAACGCCGAATACCATCGCCGCCTCGCCGCGGAGCTGCGCACTCGCCTCGACAAGGTCCGCCAGGGCGGAGGCGAGAAGTACCGCCTCCGGCAGGAGGCACAGGGCAAGCTGTTCGTCCGCGACCGCATCGAGCGCCTGCTCGACCCCGGTTCGCCGTTCCTCGAGCTTTCACCGTTGGCCGCCTGGGACATGTATGGCGATACATCCTCTTCGAGCGAAGCAGATGACCTGGCCGCCCCCGGCGCGGGTATCGTCACAGGCATCGGGCGCGTCAGCGGGCGCCAGGTGCTCATCATCGCGAACGACGCCACTGTCAAGGGCGGCTCCTACTACCCGCTGACCGTCAAGAAGCACCTGCGCGCCCAGCAGATCGCAGAAGAGAATTATATTCCCTGCCTGTACCTCGTCGATTCGGGCGGAGCCTTCCTCCCGCTGCAAGACCAAGTCTTCCCCGATGTCGATCACTTCGGCCGTATCTTCTACAACCAGGCCCGCATGAGTGCCAGGGGCATCCCGCAAGTTGCCGCCGTCATGGGCAGTTGCACCGCGGGCGGCGCCTATGTTCCCGCGATGAGCGACGAAGCCGTCATCGTCAAGGGCACCGGCACAATCTTCCTAGGCGGGCCGCATCTCGTCAAGGCAGCCACCGGCGAGGACGTTACCGCCGAGGAGCTCGGCGGTGCGGATGTCCACACCCGCCGCAGCGGCGTCGCCGACCACTTCGCCGAGGACGATGACCACGCCATCCAGCTCCTGCGTGAGATCACCGAGACATTGCAGCGTAGCGGCTCTCCCACGTACCTGTCCTCTCTGGATCTGCTGAAGCCGGAGGAGCCGCTTTATGCCGCCGATGAGATCTACGGTGTGCTCCCCACGAATTTCCGCGAGACCTACGATGTGCACGAGATCATCGCCAGGCTCCTCGATGGCAGCAAGTTCCGCGAGTTCAAGGCCCGCTACGGCACGACGCTGGTCTGCGGCTTCGCGCACATTCACGGTTACCCGGTCGGCATCATCGCCAACAACGGCGTTCTGTTCAGCGATTCGGCGCTGAAGGCCACGCACTTCATCGAGCTGTGCAACCAGCGCGGCACCCCTCTGATCTTCCTCCAGAACATCACCGGCTTCATGGTCGGCCGCGTCTATGAAGCAGGCGGCATCGCCAAGGACGGCGCCAAGATGGTACACGCAGTGGCGAATACCCGTGTCCCAAAGCTGACCGTCGTCATCGGCGGCTCGTTCGGCGCAGGCAACTACGCCATGTCGGGACGCGCCTATGGCTCCCGCTTCCTGTGGATGTGGCCCAACGCGCGCATCTCCGTCATGGGCGGCGAGCAGGCCGCGACCGTGCTGTTGACCGTCAAGCAGGATCAGCTCGCCCGCGAGGGCAAGCCCTCCATGACCCAGGCGGAGGCTGATGAGTTCAAGCGGCCCATCCTGGAGAAGTACGAGACCGAGGGCAATCCATACTACGCCACCGCGCGCCTGTGGGATGACGGCGTCATCGACCCGGCCGACACGCGGCAGATTCTGGGCCTGGCCCTGTCCATCGTGCTGAATGCGCCGGCAGAGCAACACAGGTTTGGTGTGTTTAGAATGTAGGGAGTCGGAACAAGGAAAATCATCGATGACCTTTCCGAAACCTTCCTCCCCTCACCAGTTCCTCGCCGGGCTCGTCGGCGGCTGGTCCGGCAAAACGCTCACCTGGCTCGAGCCAGATGGCGTGCCGCGGCAGGCCCGGACACAGGGTAGCTTTCAGCTTGTCCTGGAAGGCCGCTTCGCTCTCTACCTGTATCAGACGGCCATCGATACCCAGCCGCAGCATGGCTTGTTCACCTTCGGCTACAACACCACGCTGGACCGTTGGGAGGCCAGCTGGATCGACAGCTTCCACAACAATACCGGCATCATGTTTTGTGTCGGCCAGCAGAAAGACAACGGTTTCGCCGTTACCGGCAATTACCCCGACCCTACCGGCGGCCCCGATTGGTCCTGGCGCACCGAAGTCAACCTGCTGGATCACGACCGCCTCTTGATCACGGCCTACAACATCAGCCCGGAGGGCGCAGAATCGAAAGCTGTCGAAACGCAGTTGAACCGGGTCAAGCAGGGATAGCGTGCCGCACCCACACCAGCGAATGTTTTCCACGATACTGATCGCCAACCGAGGAGAGATCGCCGTCCGCATCGCGCGCGCCTGCAAGGAGCTTGGCATCCACACGGTCGCGGTCTATTCAGAGGCTGACCGGCACGCGCTGCACACGCAGGTGGCCGATGAGGCCGTCCTGATCGGCGGTCCTCAGCCCGGCGAGTCTTACCTGAACATCGAGCGGGTCATCGCAGCCGCTAAGGAAACGGACGCCGAGGCAATCCATCCCGGCTACGGGTTTCTTTCCGAGAACGCCGAGTTTGCCGAAGCCGTGCAGGCAGCTGGACTGACCTTCATCGGTCCGCCGCCGTCCGCCATACGAGCCATGGGCGATAAAGCCGAGTCAAAGCTGCGGATGCAGCGGGCGGGGCTTCCGATCATTCCCGGCGCGCAGAACCTGAACAGCGACTCGGACTTTGTAGCGGCGGCTCGTGCCATGGGCTTCCCACTGCTGATCAAGGCCTCGGCAGGAGGAGGCGGCAAGGGCATGCGCACCGTCACAGAGGCCGGAGATCTGCTGGAGGAGCTCGAAGCCGCGCGCCGCGTGGCGCTCTCGGCCTTCGGCGACGACCGGCTCCTGCTGGAGAAGTACATCGAGGCCGCGCAGCACATCGAATTCCAGGTCTTCGGCGATCAGCACGGTCATCTCGTACACCTGTTCGAGCGCGAGTGCTCGGTGCAGCGCCGCCATCAGAAGATCATCGAGGAGACGCCTTCCCCGCTGCTGACGCCTGAGCTGCGGGAAAAGATGGGACAGGCCGCCGTTATCGCGGCGGGCGTGGTGGGTTACTACAACGCTGGCACCGTAGAATTCCTGGTCGATCCCGCGACCTCTCAGTTCTACTTCCTTGAGATGAACGCCCGCCTGCAGGTCGAGCATGCCGTGACCGAGCTGCTCACCGGGCTCGACCTCGTTCAATGGCAGATCCGCATCGCGGCGGGCGAGCGTTTCCCGTTTCAGCAGGAGGATGTCACCCGGCGCGGGCATGCCATTGAGTGCCGCATCTATGCCGAGGACCCTGCGAGCGGTTTCCTCCCGAGTACCGGCGGGTTGCTGCAACTCCTCGAGCCGCGCGGTCCTGGCATCCGCCTCGACTCGGGTGTTGCGGCAGGCGGCGAGGTCTCTCACTACTACGATCCCCTGCTCGCCAAGCTGATCGTCCATGCCGAGGATCGGTCGTCGGCGATCCGCCGCATACAGGCCGCGCTCAGAGACTACGTAGTTCATGGTGTGGTGACAAACATTGACTTTCTCCAGGATGTTCTGGCCGACCCCGACTTTCAGGACGGCAGCGTATCAACCGGTTGGGTGGAGAGCCTCTTCGAGTGGCGGCCATCCGCGGTTCCGGCAGACGCGCTCATCGCGGCAGCGGTTGCCGAGCTGAACGCCTTGTCGTCCGGCTCCCAACTGGCCGGCGCTGCCGAGACCGACCCGTTCAGCCCCTGGAAATCAGCGAAAGGATTCCGCAATTGAGCCGCCTGCTCTTCGGCGATGCGCCCGTTGAGATCACGTCGAGCGGCAGGGCCTATTCCGTCTCCCTCGATGACCGCCTCGGTCAGGTGGAGCTTGTGGAGGCGGATCAGGGCCGGATGCTGCTGCTTATCGACGGTCGGCGCGTCGTCGCATACGTGAGTCCCGATGGGTCCAGCGTCTGGGTGACCACCGGAGGCCGGACGTTCCGGCTCAAGAAGTCTATCACTGCAGCACGCTCCGCGGCCTCGCACGACGCCTCTTCGGAGCTGGCGGCGCCGATGCCAGGGCAAGTGCGCGCGGTGAACGTCAACGCGGGGGATGCGGTCACAAAAGGCCAGGTGCTGATGGTTCTCGAGGCGATGAAGATGGAGATCCGGCTGCACGCGCCGTTCGACGGACAGATCTCCTCGGTGGAGGCCGGCGTCGGCCAAACTGTCGAGCGCGAACAACTGCTCATCCGCCTGCATCGCCGCGACTCCTAGCAGCCTGCCTATCCTCGTTCCTTCCTTATCCTTCCACTCCCGGAGGTTCCCATGCCCGGCAAATACTACGAAGAGCTCGAGATCGGCCAGCAAATAAAGCATGGCCTCGGCCGCACGGTGACCGAGATGGACAACGTGCTGTTCTCGTCCCTCACGATGAACACGCAGCCGCTGCACCTCAACGAGGATTTATCCGGCAGGACCGAGTTCGGCCATCGCATCGTGAACGGCATCTTCATCCTTGGCCTGGTCGTCGGCCTCAGCGTACCCGAGCTGACCGAGGGCACTATCGTGGCGACGGTCGGATATGACCGCGTGGTCAGCCCAAATCCGGTCTTCCACGGCGATACGATCTATGCCGAGACCGAGGTGCTGGAGAAGCGCGAGTCGAAGTCGCGGCCGAACGTCGGCGTCGTGCGCCTCAAGCACCGTGGGAGGAAATCAGACGGTACAATTGTGATCGAGCTCGAACGGACCGCGCTGTTCCTCAAGCGTTCCCGTCTGACGACGGAGGGATGATGCATTCACGACGCGCCCTGCTCTACATGCCCGGCGATGACCGTCACAAGATCGACAAGGCCGCGACACTCGGCGTCGATTGCATTTGCATGGACATGGAGGATGGCGTCGCCATCAACAGGAAGGCCGAGGCGCGCGCCTCCATTGCCAGGGCCCTCCGTGAGATGCAGTTCGGCGCATCCGAGAAGCTGGCCCGCATCAATGCGGTCGGTTCGGGCCTTGAGCGGGACGATCTTCAAGCTGTCCTTCCCTATCGCCCGGATGGGATCGTGATCCCCAAGATGGAGGAGTCGAGCCAGCTGCAGTGGGCCAGCGAGATGATCGAGGCAGCCGAGCTTCAGAACGGCTGGCCGGTCGGCTCCATCCGGCTGCTGGTGGACGTGGAGACAGCCCGCGGCATACTGAACCTGAAGGAGATCGCCTCTCACCCGAGGCTGGATGCTTTGATCTTCGGCGGCGAGGACTTCGCCGCGTCCATCGGCGCCACCCGTACAACGGACGCTGTCGAATTGCTGTATGGGCGGCAGGCAACGGTCACGGCCGCTGCCGCGTACGGCCTGCAAGCCATCGACATCGTGGCTATCGACTTCAAGGACCTGGATGCGCTGCGCCGCGAATCGGAGTTCGGCGCCCAGCTCGGCTTTACCGGCAAGCAGATCATCCACCCTGCGCAGGTTGGACCGGTGCAGGTCGCCTTCACGCCCGGGGATGCCGCCATCGAGCATGCCCAGCGCATAGTGCAGACCTTCGAGGCCAGTCAGGCCAAAGGAGCCGGTGCGTACGCCCTCGATGGCAAGATGATCGACAGGCCGCTCCTCAAGAACGCGCAGAAGGTTCTGGAGCGCGCCAAAGCCGCCGGCAAAGCCGCCTGATCCGGTTTGCGCTTCCCGTCCCAACAGCGGGTTCTTCTCAGGCTTTGCAGCTCTACGTTGGCGTTCGCCCCGTTTCCAAGTCACCAGGTTGCCTGGAACCTGCTGGCGTACATTGATGGAGTAGGAGGAGAAATGCCTGTATTCCCGAAGCCCAAGTTCCCATATGAATACGCCGTGGAGACCGAGATCGCTCACTTGCGGGCTCACAAACAGCTCCGCGGCATCCCCGAACGCTCCGCTGGCGCCATGCTGGTGGCGACCTGGAACATCGCCAACCTTGGCGCGCAGTCCCGCCGCGACCAGGACAAGGCTCTGATCGCCGAGATCCTCAACTGGTTCGATTTCGTCGCCGTGCAGGAGTGCCGCGAGAACTTCGCCGACCTGGAGGACATCCAGCGCAAGATGCGGCCCTCCATGCGGCTGCTAATGTCGGATGCCGCGGGCAACAACGAGCGCCTCACGTATCTGTATGATTCGGACCGCTTCACCTTGCTGGAGGAGGTTGGCGAGATCGCATTCCCGCCTTCACAGTATGGCCGCATCAAGCTGCCGGACGTGAAGGCCAAGTTCGAGGGCTTTGACCGCACGCCCTACCTGGCCGCCTTCCGCATCGGCGGCTCTTCCATCACCTTCGTCAACGTGCATCTCTACTACGGAGCGGAAAATTCAGCCGACATCGGGCGCCGCGCCCTGGAGACATTTGCGGTCGCAAAGTGGGCCGATACGCGGCGCAAGTCACAGTTCTCCTTCACACGCGAGCTGGTCGCCATGGGCGACTTCAACATGCCCAAGTCCGAGCCGGGCGACCCGATCTACAACGCCCTCACTAGGTTCGGACTGGAGCTGCCCGAGCACTCGACGCAGATCGCATCCAGCATCGCCAGCGATGCCAACTATGACCAGATGGCCTTCATGCCCGGCATGACGGCGCAGTGCTTCACCGGCCGGAAGGGCGTCTTTGACTACGACAACTGCGTGTTCCCAGACCTGTGGCAGAACGGCGTCAACCAGAAGGATTTCAAGTCTTACCTGCGCTACTACATGTCCGACCATCGCCCGATGTGGATACAGCTCAAAGTGGAGGGATAAAGGCTTCGACCTGTTCCATGCCGAACTCTGATACAGATCGCTCGGTTGTTGTTACCGGTGCCTCGACCGGCATCGGCCGCGCCTGCGCCCTCCACATAGACCGCCTGGGTTGGCGGGTTTTTGCAGGTGTCCGCAAAGAATCCGACGCCGCATCCCTGCGAGCCGAGGCATCTGCCCGTCTCATCCCGGTGCTGCTCGACGTGACGGAGGCGGCTTCCATTCAAAGCGCCTCGCAGGTGGTCTCTTCCGCGCTGGGCGAGGCGGGGCTCTCGGGCTTGGTCAACAACGCCGGCATCCCGTACGGCGGCCCCGTGGAATACCTGGATCTCGACGAAGTGCGCCGGCTCTTTGAGGTGAATTTCTTCGGTGTCATCGCCGTGACGCAGGCGTTGCTTCCGCTGCTTCGCAAATGCCGGGGTCGCATTGTCAATATGAGCTCGATCAGCGGGATGGTTGCGTCGCCGTTCGTTAGCCCGTATTCTTGCAGCAAGTTTGCACTGGAAGCGCTGACCGATTCGCTGCGGGTGGAGTTGCGTCCGTGGCATATCCAGGTATCCTCGGTGCAGCCCGGCGCCATCGAGACTCCCATATGGGACAAGGCTGGCAGTGTCCTGGATGACATCGTCGGCACTGCCCCGCGCGCAGCGTTGGACCTGTATGGCGGCGCCATACGTGGCATGCGGCCCACATTTGAGACACATGGCATCTCAACCGCAGAGGTATCCGAAGCCGTCGCCCATGCGCTGACCTCTGCCCATCCGAAAACGCGCTATCGCATCGGCGTGGAAGGCGCGGTAGTCCGGCTCTTTCGCTGGCTACCGGACCGTCTTCGTGACCGGATCCTCGCCTCGCGGCTTCCGAAATGGGGTGCGATGTGATGGCGATCGCATTCGGCCTGACGTCCGCCTTTGCGTGGGGCGCTGCTGATTTCACCGGAGGTCTCGCCAGCCGCCAGACGGGCGCCTACCGGACCATCTTCTACGCGGAGGTTCTCGGCCTGTCGGTGATCGTGGTCGCGGCCTTTGTCTTCTGGCAGCCTGTTCCTGATCTCTCCATCTGGCTCCTGGCAATGGCCGCGGGTGCCCTCGGCACAAGCGGCCTGCTGCTGCTCTACCATTCCATGACCACCGGCCTGATGAGTATCGCTACTCCTGTCTCGGCCTTGCTCGCCGCGCTGTTGCCGGTGATCCTCGGCTCCATCCTCGAGGTACCGGCCGGCATGCTCGCTCTGATTGGTTTTGTGTTTGCCTTGGCTGCGGTCTGGTTGATCTCGCAAAGCGAGGGCGGGGTTAAAAACATCATCGTGCATATCAGCGATCTGCGGCTGCCGCTGCTGGCGGGCGTCGGCTTCGGCCTGTACTTTGTGCTCATGCACACTGCCACCCGCAACGCCACGTTGTGGCCCATGATGGCCTCCCGCACCGGCGGCGTCCTTATCCTCATCGTGTATATGCTATTGAGCCGCCAGCCCTGGATTCCCAGCAAGGGCTCCCTATCCATGATCGCCCTGAACGGGATTCTCGATATCGGCGGCAACCTGTTCTTCGTGCTCGCCGGTCAGGTCGGTAGACTTGACGTCGCCTCGGTCCTCAGCTCGCTCTATCCGGGCTCCACGCTGATTCTCGCCTCCATTTTCTTGCATGAGCGGCTGTCACGCACCCAATGGATCGGCATTGCCTGCGCCTTCGTCGCCATCATATTACTCACGGTCTCGTAAGGCCTCGTCCGTCTAAGAGACGGCTCTGCCCGGCATGCGTCCGCGTTCCTAGTGGCTGGCCTGCGATGGAAGCCGCCCTCTCCCTGTAGCGCCCGACTTGGCCGCATTTCTAACACTCCTCTTATCCCCGCTTTCTTGACAAAACCATAAGCCCGGCATAAAGTTAAGCCCGCTTAACTAAACAGCAGGCTTACCGATGCGAAGAATCCTACCCTTCTCCCATGCGCTCCGTACTTGGGTCGATATTTCCGCCCATCATGCCATGCGCGGCTGGTCACACCACGCCCGCGCCACCGGCCTTTCCATGCCGCAGTTCAGCATCCTGATGCAGTTGTATCATCGCGGGAATTGCGGCATATCCGACATCAGCGACCGTTTCGAGATCTCCAGCGCAGCCGCCAGCCAGCACGTGGAGAACCTCGTCCAGCAGGGCCTGATCGCCCGCACCGAAGATCCCCACGACCGGCGTGCCCGGCAGATCCAGCTCTCGGACAAGGGGCGCGCCCTCGTCCAGCGCAACTTCGGCGCGCGCTATGATTGGGTTAACCAGCTCGCTAGGCTGGTTGAGCCCAAAGACCAGGAGAAGGTCGCCGAGGCGCTGACCATTTTGACGGATGCGGCCCGCCGGCTCGACCAGGCCTCGTGACGCGTCAATTCTCCCTGCGGCGTTCACATTCAATTCACAGCGCTCCCCTATCATCCTTTCATAGTTACGCCTGCCCCGATTCCTTCACGATTCAAGAGGTGCTATGCAAGCAGCTGTCTCCAGACCGATGACCCGTCCTGTCAAGCAAGCCGGCGGTGGTCGCTCCGTTGGCCGGGCGATCCAGTATCTTACCAATTACCGGCGCCAGGCTGCCTTACCATATATCTTCTTGATCGTTGCCACGCTCGCGCAGCTAGCCGTGCCGATGATGATCCGCCGCATCCTGGACGCCGTATCGAGCGGCTACGTCGCGGACCAGGTCTTGCAGGCGCTGAAGAATATCCCGCCTCAAGTGATGGGCGCGGCCTTGCCCCGGATCCTTTCCGCCCTGAACTACCCGGCCACCTGGACGCAAGGGCAATTGGTCGCACAACTGGCAGCCAACAAGGCCTCCGCACCGCAGGCGCTCCTGTGGGCGGTGCTCGCCATCCTGGTGTTCGCCGCTGTCCGCGGCCTCTTTGCCTTTCTCCAGTCCTTCTGGGCCGAAAAGAACTCCCAGGCCGTGGCCTACGACCTCCGCAATGACCTGTATGCCAAGATCCAGCGCCTGTCCTTCTCCTATCACGACAAGAACCAGACCGGCCAACTGATGATCCGCGCCACCGATGACGTGGAAAAGGTCAGGCTGTTCATTGGACAGGGCTTGCTGCAATTGGTGGGCGCCATCCTTTTGCTGGTTGGCACCGTCATCCTCCTGTTCCGGACCAACGTCGCTCTGGCGTGGACGGCCATGCCGATCCTCCCCCTTGCGTTGATCATGTTCATCATCTTCAGCTCCGCCGCCCAGCCGATGTTCCGCAAGGTGCAGATCAAACTGTCCACGCTGAACACAATCCTGCAAGAGAACCTTGCCGGCATCAAGGTCATTAAAGCGTTCACCCGCGAGCGCCAGCAGGAGACGCGCTTCCGCTCCGCCGCAAACGACCTGATGGGACAGGCCATCGAGGTCTCCCGGCTGTTCACGTTCTTGTTCCCGGTCATCTTCATGATCGCCAACCTGGGGCAGGCCGCCATCTTGTATGTCGGCGGGCGCCAGATCATCACCGGCACGCTGACGCTGGGCGAGTGGCAGGAGTTCTCGCTCTATCTGGTCTATCTGTTCTTCCCGGTTGCGCAGCTCGGCTTCATCATCACCCAATTCGGGCAGGCCGCAGCCTCCGCCGACCGCATCTTCGAGATCCTGGATACCAAGTCCGACATCGTCGAGAAGCCGGATGCCATCGCCCTTCCATCCGTGAAAGGAGACGTGAAGTTCGAGAACGTCACGTTTCACTACTTTGGCGGCGGGCAGCCCGTCTTGAACGATGTGACCTTTGAGGCGAAGGCTGGAGAGCGCATCGCGCTGCTGGGCGCTACCGGCTCCGGCAAGAGCACCATCATCAACCTGCTGCCACGCTTCTACGATCCCAGCCAGGGACGCATCACGATCGATGGTCACGACTTGCGCGACCTCACGCTCGAATCCCTCCGCCGCCAGATCGGCATCGTCCTCCAGGAGACCACGCTCTTCAGTGGCTCGATTCGCGACAACATCGCCTTCGGCCGCCCCGACGCCAGTGATGAGCAGGTTATTGCCGCTGCAAAAGCCGCACAGGCCCACACCTTTATTATGTCCTTCCCCGAGGGCTACAACACGCATGTCGGGGAACGCGGCACCACCTTGAGCGGCGGTCAGAAGCAGCGCATCGCCATTGCCCGCGCCCTCCTGCTCGACCCGCGCATCCTGATCCTGGATGACTCGACCTCCAGCGTGGACCTCACCACCGAATCGCTGATCCAGGATGCTCTGGATCGTCTGATGCAAGGCCGTACCTCCTTCGTCATTGCCCAACGCATTAGCACCGTGATGAGTGCCGACAAGATCCTCGTGCTGGACAAGGGTGAGGTGGTCGCTCAGGGCAAGCATGCCGACCTGATGGAGAACGAGCCCATCTACGCGGAGATCTACAATTCTCAGATTCTGGCCTACGAGCAGGAACATGCGCATGCGGTTCCTGAGACCGAGGAGAATAACCCATGATGTTTGGCGGCGGGCATCCCCGCATGTTGGAGCAGGACGCGCGCAAGGCGCGCAGCGTAAGCGGCACGCTCGGCCGGCTGATCGGCTACTTTGGCCGATTCTGGCCCATGATCGTGCTGGCCATCATCTTTGTCGTGGTCGCTACATGGTCGCAGGTAACCACGCCCGTTCTGATGGGTCAGGCAACGGATTGTTTCCTGGTCCCCCTCGGCACCGGAACGATAGCCGCGCAGTTTCCCGGCGCGCCTCAGCTCGCCGCGGCCTCTGAATCCACGTGCTGGTTGGTGCAGGATCCGGCCGCGCTCAGTGGCACGCAGAAGATCATATCCAGCGCGTACCATTTCGGCGGCTTTGGCGCCGCCGGCCTGGCCGCATTGACGGCCGCGCAGCGCATCGCCGGCCTGGGTCGCCTCATCCTCATCATCGTCGTCCTGTTTGCGCTCGGCGCCCTGCTGACCGGCCTTACCTTCTTTGCCATGTCGTGGTCGGGGCAGCATGTGCTGCGCGAGCTGCGCATGGACGTGTTTGACCGGCTGCATCAGCTCTCCATGAGCTTCTACGCCGAAAATGAAGCCGGCGACCTGATGAGCCGCATCACGAACGACACGAGCGCCATTGAGCAGGCCATCTCGTTCGCCCTGGTGAACGTCTTCAGCGGCGCCCTCTTGCTCGTCTGGGTCGCCTACACCATGTTTACCAACAGCGTGCCGTTCGCGCTGCTCTCGCTCGCGGTCGCGCCCCTCATGTTCCTTGCCACCCTCTACTTTTCGGGACAGGCGCGCAAGGCCTTCCGCAAGAGCCGCAAGGAGATCGGCAACGTCAACGCCGAACTGCAGGAGAGCATCGCCGCCGTGCGCGAGGTGCAGGCCTTTAACCGTGCCGAGGAGAACATCGAGCAGTTCAAAGAGGTCAATGCGGCCAACCGCGACGCCAATGTGCGCGCCGTCTCCTTCACCGCAGCCCTGTCCCCGACCCTGGAGGCGCTCGGCTATGTTGCGATGGCAATTGTCACCGGCGTCGGCGGCTGGTACATGCTGAAAGGCCAAACCCTGCTGGGCACCACGGTGACGTTCGGACTCATCGTGACATTCCTCGCCTACGTGCAGCGCTTCAACCAACCCATCCAGCAGATCGCCATCCTGTGGACGAACATCCAGAACGCGCTGGCGGGTGCGGAGCGCATCTTTGGCCTCCTCGACGAAGTGCCCGGCGTGCAGGACAAGGCTGGCGCGCGCGAGCTGCCGCCCATCGTCGGCAAGGTCGAATTCGACCACGTCTCGCATGCCTACGAGGACGATGTCCCTGTCTTGCAGGACGTTTCGTTCACTGCGCAGCCCGGCCAAACCATCGCCATCGTCGGCCCCACAGGCGCTGGCAAGACCACCATCATCAACCTTCTGCCTCGCTTCTATGATGTCTCGTCCGGTGCGGTCCGCATCGATGGCATCGACGTGCGCGACGTGACCGCTGAATCCATCCGCCGCCAGGTGGGCATCGTCCTCCAAGATACGTTCCTCTTCAGCGCCACCGTCATGGAGAACGTCCGCTTTGGCCGCCCGAACGCCACAGACGAAGAGGTGCGCGCCGCCATCCGTCTTGCCAACGCCGATTCCTTCATCGAGCGCCTGCCCGAGAAGTACCAGACCGTTCTCGGCGAACGCGGCTCCGGTCTCTCCCAGGGGCAGCGCCAGTTGCTCTCCATCGCCCGCGCCGCGCTTGCCGACCCCCGCATCCTGATCCTCGACGAGGCCACTTCCTCCGTCGATACTCGCACCGAGCGCCTCATCCAGCGCGCCTTCGACCAGTTGCTGAAGGGCCGCACCTCCATCGTCATCGCCCACCGACTTTCGACCATCGTCAACGCCGACCAGATCCTGGTGCTGGACGGCGGCCAGATCATCGAGCGAGGCCGCCACAACGAATTAATGGAGAAACGCGGCTTCTACAACAACCTGTATATGAGCCAGTTCAAGAAGCAGGAGGAGATTGCACAGCTGGCGGAAGCCGGGCTGGTAGCAAAATAGTCTGTCAAACGTTTAGAGGTATGGATGCCGTGAACTGGAGCATGTTCTCCGCATCCTGCTACGCAACCATCCTCTTCGCTTATTCCGATTGAATTCGGACGGCGCGTTCCCGTTTGGCTGGGAGCGCGCCGTCTGCCTTGAAGGGCTCAGAAAGGATCCAGCATGCCGAGAAAATCAGACACCAGCAGGCGCACATTTACCGCGCAGGAGATCGACTATTTGAAAGATCAGCGATTGGGCCGCATGGCAACGGTGGGTCCAAACGGGCAGCCGCATGTTGTGCCGGTCGCCTTCCGCTACAATCCCGAGACGGACACCATCGACATCGGCGGTCACGGCGGGTTTGCGCGGCGCAAGAAATGGCGGGATGTGCAGCATCACACCAAGGTCGCCATCGTCATCGACGATATTGCCTCTTATAAGCCGTGGAAGGTGCGCGGCGTGGAGGTCCGGGGCGAGGCTGAGCAGCTCCTCACCGGCGGTGAGACCGTGCGCCCCGGCTTCGATCCGGAAATGTTGCGCATACGCCCCGACCGCGTCGTCAGTTGGGGCCTGGGTGATGGTGACGGTTCCTCAACGTAGTGAACTGTGCCAAAGGGCCTTCCATCGAAGTTCGCCATGTGCGCGAGCT